>JBKEDH010000079.1:0-2766 GCA_047975295.1 Aestuariibaculum sp. | reverse complement strand
AAAAAGGCTTCCATATTACGCATCACCGGATCTAAATATTGTCCTTCGTGCAAATGCATTCCGTAAAAACCGGCTATGTATTCTTTATGCTGTAATTGCCATTTGGTAAGTGTGTGCTTTTCCAATAAATGGTGAGCTTTTATGGTAATCAACGCTGCCGCCGCTTCAAAACCTACACGTCCTTTTATGCCCACAATGGTATCGCCCACATGGATATCGCGGCCAATGGCATAGGCCGATGCCAGATTGTTTAGGGTTTCAATGTTTATTTCCGGACTGTTTTCAATTCCGTTTACAGCCACCAATTCGCCTTTTTCAAAAGTCAATTTTACTTTTTCTTCTTCGGTGTGTTTTAATTGCGACGGGTATGCTTCACTTGGCAATGGTTTTTCGGAAGTCAAGGTTTCCGAGCCCCCAACACTGGTGCCCCAAAGCCCTTTATTTATAGAGTATTTGGCTTTTTCCCAAGACATATCGACACCATTGGCCTTTAAATAATCTATTTCTTCCTGTCGGGTTAATTTTTGGTCCCGAATTGGCGTAATGATTTTAATATTAGGTGCCAAGTTTTGAAAAATCATATCAAAACGCACTTGGTCGTTACCTGCACCGGTACTTCCGTGGGCAATGTATTCGGCATTGATACTTTTGGCGTATTCGATAATTTCGATGGCCTGAATAATACGCTCGGCACTAACCGACAACGGATACGTATTGTTTTTAAGTACATTTCCGTAGATTAAATACTTAACTACTTTTTGGTAAAAGGTTGCTACGGCATCGATATTTTTATAGGTTGAAACACCCATTTTGTAGGCATTGCTTTCTATATGGTCTATCTCTGTTTTGGTAAATCCACCCGTGTTTACACTTACAGCGTGTACATCGTATTCTTTCGACAAACTTACTGCACAGTACGATGTATCCAGTCCGCCACTATAGGCTATTACTAATTTTTTCATCTGTTTTATTTATTTGATTTAGAATCTTGTTTATGGGGGCTATTTTCGATTCGAAATATGGGTTAACATAATATTTATACTTTAGTTCATCCCTTAATTTTCCTATCTTCTCCAATGTTTCAACTATTCTTGGTGATAGTTCTTTTAAAGCAATGTGTTTCATCCCCAACAATTGATTGTTATAATGTACGGCAGGCTCTTGGGCTATGGATATTAAAAAATCCTTCACATAGCGTTTGGACATAAGGTGCATTAACAACAACCCGATATTTGCCTTGCGATACTGTGGATGCACCCATAAGGACGAGCGCTCGTAAACCGAAAACTTATGGACTTTATGGTTATGCACAAATATATGGGCATAAACCTCATTGGCTTTTTTTACAATATAGCAACCGTTAAGCAAACGCGATTTCAGCATTTCGGTACTTGCAAAATACATAGATGGATTTTCCTTTGTACGTTCCGAAATAGTTTCTATCAACGTATCGGAAAGCTCGTGGGTAAAAACGATGTCCAATCCTTCATCTTTACAAAAGGCAAGCGACTCGTCTATAAGCTTGTTAATATCTTGGTTCAATATTACTTCTGTTTTTACAACTCTTAAATTAAGAATTGCCAACCAACAAATATATGGTTTAATTATGTTTAAAATTGTTTTTGATTAGTGTAGGAAACCGGACTCACCTATGTTCCATAAAATAGAAAGCACCCCTAGGGGCGACGAGGGAAACGACGATTTCCACCACGAGAAAGAATTGTGGTTAAGGCGTTATGGTTTGCTATGTTAGAAGTTTTAATCAACTTGATTTCCCTTTTTTACACGGTAAAGGTAAAATTTTATTTTATACGATAAAAAAAATTATATACTTTTTGCACAACATTGCACAATAAACGTATTTTTAAGGTTTTTTATGAAGATTTTTAAATAAAATCTTGTTATTTTTTGTTTTTGTTAAGAACAACCAAACATCAAACCTTATTTACCGAATCCGTAAACACCAACAAAAAATTATAGACACCGACATCTACATTTTTCCGTATTATAGTATATGCCTTTGTTATGTGCGATTCGACCGTTTTTATTGAAACACCAAGATATTCGGCAATTTCCACATTGGTAAGTCCTTCCTGTTTGCTTAGTAAAAAGGTGTTTTTATAGGTTTCGGGCAAACGTTCTATTTCGGCTTTAACCAAAGCTAAAAGTTTATCGAACGATGTCCTGTCCACCTCTTCGATAATGGTATCCAAAGCTTCGATATATTTTTTTTCAAGTAGGGATACCGCCTGTTGTTTTCTGTACTGATCTACAAATTCGTTATATACCGAGCGGTATAAGGTTCCGGATATATTAAAGTCGTCCTTTAAATCTTTCCGCCTTTTCCAAAGTTTAAAAAATACATTTTGGACAATATCTTCGGCCAAATCCTTATCCAAACAAAGATTTAGCGCATAAATGCACATTTTTTGGTAATAGGCATCCATTAGTGCTTCGTACGCCCTATGGTTACCCCGTTTTAAACCGAAAATTATTTTTTTGCCGTCCACAATTGTATTTGGATTCTACACAAAGTAAGATCCAATATATACAATTACAACGATATGGACAAAATAATTGTTTTTATGAATATCCGTATTCGTTCCTAATACCCTAGATTTATTGGATTCTGTCATTCTGAGGAACGAAGAATCTCTTTTTATTGTATGTAGAGATTCTTCACTTCGTTCAGAATGACAAAAAAATACTTATTTAGGTATAAATACGGATATTTAATTTGTTTTTTTCATCTAACAAACAATGCAA
>JBKEDH010000069.1:0-10782 GCA_047975295.1 Aestuariibaculum sp. | reverse complement strand
GTAATGGGGTGATTTCCGGAACTCTTCATTGCTTTCATCACTTTTCGTTTGAAAGACCAACAGGTTTTTTGCCGTAAATTGAGTTTGCGGCTCAACTCGGTAGAGGTAATCCCTTTCTTGTTGGTACTTACAAAATAGACGATGTAAAATGCTTTGAGCAAATCGAACTTCACTTGGTGGAATAAAGTCTGCGCCGTAGGGGATTCTACATAACGACAAGATGTACATTGGCGAGAATGAGCAGCTTTGCCCGGACAGCTATGGTTATGACCACATTGTTTACAATGAAATCCAGCACCCCATTTAAGTGTTACCAGATACAGTAGGCAATCTTCGGCACTTGAAAAACGTTCTTGAAATTCGAATAATGACAGGCTTTTAAATCTTTGCTCCATAATTTTGAATATTAATCCACTAAATTTACTCATAATTTTAATATTTACAAAACGCCTAAGTCAATAAATTTATATGATAGACTTTTTGTATAGAAAAAGTTTAAAGCACTTCTAGTTTATTTTTGATTCAGAATGAGGTAAAATAGACGATAATAGCTGTGCTACTTGATGAAATTTTAACGAAATTATGCGCAAAAAGAGACATAGAAAAACAATTGATATAAATTAAAACAGGCTCTAAGATAAAATTATTTTTACTTCTTCGGTAATAAACGAAAGCGCTGTGTTACTTGGTGTGTTTTTGTTTATAAATTCGGTTAAAATGGATTCCCTAAGTTCGTTGGCCGATTTTATATGTTCTGGAGTGCCTATTTTTCTAATGGATTGGATAGTGGTATTTTTAGCGGCTTTAACAATATTCCAACATTCTTCGCTTACATAAATTTGCTGTGCCATATTATGCTCGAATTCCTGTTCGATGTGATGTATTAAAAGTGATTGGTAGTCTTCTTTGTTATCTGATAAAGGTTCAACCCGAATTAATAATTTTGATGGTTTTAGACGTTCCAAAAAAAGAGTTAGCCGTTCGTAAGCCTGTAACCGTAAGGGTAATGCGTTAGATTGTAAATCCTTTTGAAGCAAAAACCGTCTTTTGCCATCTTCATTTTTGGTATGTTCCCTAAAGAAATAAAAAGCAACGGCTCCGGTTATCAACGCCGGAATAGTATAAGCTAATAGCTCTAATAGTTTATCGGAATCCATTTGTGTTTGGGTTTAATAGGTTGTTTATTGCTTACTGTTGGTTAAAAAAAGTTTTGGTTATTAATTAATTGTCCGCAGTTTTTCCACCAAGATGTACACAATCTTTTAAATCCTGCATATTTGTAAAAGGCACGGCTGTTTTTTCGTATTTGTAGGTTTTGTCCAATTCGGTCGAAATATTCTTATCGTCAACATTAATTTCAATATCGTTCATTTTAAACTGGCACGGATGCTCGTAACCGGCAGCATGGGTTATTTCAACAAATTCTTTCCGGAATGTTTTAAAATATTGAGCCAATCTTACCGATTTTAAAGGTACGTTTATACCATTTTGCAGCCATTTGTTTTGTGTGGCCACGCCACTGGGGCAACGGTTGGTATGGCAAACCTGTGCTTGTATGCAGCCAATGCTCATCATGGCCTCTCGAGCCACGTTAATGCAGTCGGCACCCATAGCAAAGGCCATGGCAGCTTTTGCGGGAAAGCCTAATTTACCGCTACCAATAAAAACGAGGTGTTCGGCTAATCCTTTAGATTGGAACAACCTGTACAGGTCGCTAAACCCGTAAACCCAAGGTAGGGATACGTGGTCGGCAAAACTGGGTGGGGCTGCTCCGGTACCGCCTTCACCACCGTCAACCGTAATAAAATCGGGACCTTTACCTGTTTTTTTCATAATATCGGCCAATTCTTCCCATTGTTCCAATTTTCCAATAGCTGCTTTTATGCCAACGGGAAGTCCTGTGGCTTCGGCAATTTTTTCAATAAAATCAACCATTTCCGTTACATTGCTAAAGGCCGAATGATTGGGAGGCGAAAGCACATCCTTGCCCATTTCGACATGACGTATATTGGCAATTTCTTTAGTGATTTTAGAAGCGGGAAGAACACCCCCTTTTCCGGGTTTTGCACCTTGGGAAAGTTTAATTTCTATGGCCCTAATAAATGGATTTTCATTAATCATTTGCACCAATTTATCCAACGAAAAATCACCGTTTTTATCACGCACCCCAAAATAGCCAGTACCAAAATGAAAAATTACGTCGCCACCTTGGCAATGGTATGGCGATAGGCCACCTTCGCCCGTATTATGGTAGGCATTGGCTATTTTAACCCCTGCGTTTAACGACTCTACGGCTTTTGCCGATAACGAACCAAAACTCATGGCCGATACGTTAATTACCGATGCCGGACGGTACGGGCGTTTGCGTTTATGGAAGGCACCCATAACTTTAGCACAGGGAAGAAAAGTTTTGTCGGTTGTATTAGGGTGGTTTTTGCTTGGTTTATAGGGCATCATCGCATTATTGATAAAAATATGCTGATGCGCGTAGATATCTCTGTCGGTACCAAAACTCTCGTAATTGTTTTCCTTTTTTGCCGAAGCATAAATCCAACTGCGCTCAATGCGGTTAAAGGGCAGTTCTTCTCGGTTGTTGGCCACCCAATATTGCCGTAGCTCGGGGCCAATACGCTCTAATAAATACCTAAAATGTCCAAGAACAGGGAAATTATGGGTGATGGAGTGTTTCTTCTGAAAAAAGATATCGCGAATGGCTATTAGTACTATGATTATTAAAAACCAGCCCCACCACGAGATATTCGATAAAAAATATGACATTGTTCAATAAAAATTTGCAATAAATATATTCAAATTTAAATAAAGCCAAAACCAAAACCTATTTGTTTATAATTATTGATAAAAGCATTTACAAAAAACAAACGCAATGGTTAATTTTATGCCTTAAAATTGAAATTTATTTTGGAACAGTATTTAAGTCAGTTAAACGATGCACAATTGGCGCCAACCCTGCAAAAGGATGGTCCAATGATTGTTATTGCGGGTGCGGGATCGGGCAAAACCCGGGTACTAACCTACAGAATAGCCTATTTAATGAGCCAAGGTATCGATGCTTTTAATATATTGTCGTTAACCTTTACCAACAAAGCAGCTCGGGAAATGAAAGAGCGTATCGCATCCATTGTTGGCAATAGCGAAGCCAAAAATCTGTGGATGGGAACATTTCACTCGGTATTTGCTAAAATTCTTCGTATCGAGGCCGATAAACTGGGCTATCCGAGCAACTTTACCATTTACGATACACAAGATTCTGATAGGTTAATCGCTTCCATTATAAAGGAAATGAACTTAGATAAGGATATTTATAAATATAAACAGGTGCGTTCTCGTATTTCATCGTACAAAAACAACTTAATTACGCCAAAGGCCTATTTTAATAATCCGGAACTCATGGAAGCCGATGCTATGGCAAGACGGCCACGTTTGGGCGATGTTTACAGGGAATATGTAGAACGTTGTTTTAAGGCAGGTGCTATGGATTTTGATGATTTATTGCTTAAAACCAACGAATTGCTGACCCGTTTTCCCGATGTGCTAATGAAATACCAAAACCGTTTTAAATACATTTTGGTCGATGAGTATCAAGATACCAACCATTCGCAGTATTTAATTGTTCGGGCACTGTCCGACAGGTTTCAAAATATATGCGTGGTAGGCGATGATGCGCAGAGTATCTATGCATTTCGTGGAGCGAACATCAACAATATTTTAAACTTTCAAAAGGATTACGATGGTGTTAAGGTATTTCGGTTGGAACAAAATTACCGCTCAACCAAAAATATTGTAAACGCAGCCAATTCGGTTATAGATAAAAACCAGACCAAATTGGATAAAGTTGTTTGGACGGCCAACGACGAAGGCGGTAAAATAATAGTAAACCGTTCGTTTACCGATGCCGACGAAGGGCGTTATGTGGCCAGTACCATTTGGGACAATAAAATGCAGCATCAATTAAGAAACGGCGATTTTGCCGTGCTGTACCGTACCAATGCACAATCTCGCGCTATTGAAGATGCCTTACGTAAGCGTGATATTCCGTATCGGATTTATGGCGGACTATCGTTTTACCAACGTAAGGAAATTAAAGATGTGCTGTCGTATTTGCGTTTGATAATAAATCCTGCCGACGAGGAAGCCTTAAAGCGTATTATTAATTTTCCACCACGAGGCATAGGGCAAACAACAGTAGATAGGCTTGTAGTAGCGGCAAATGGTTATAACAGGTCTATTTTTCAGGTGATGAAACATATCGATAAGACCGATATAAAAATCAATTCGGGAACAAAAGGTAAATTGCTCGATTTTGTTACCATGATTGAAAGTTTTCAGGTAATGGACCAAAATGCCGATGTATTTGAGTTAGCCGAACACGTAACACGGGTAAGTGGTTTGGTACGTGAGTTTAAAAAAGACGGTACACCAGAAGGTGTAACCCGAATGGAAAATATTGAAGAGCTTTTAAACGGTATGAAGGATTTTGTTGAAGGACAAAAAGAAGTGGCCGATTCCACAGGTTCCTTGGCCGAGTTTTTGGAAGATGTCGCCCTTGCCACCGATTTGGATAAAGAAAGTGAGGAAACCGACCAGGTATCGTTAATGACCATACACCTTGCGAAAGGTCTAGAATTTCCCCATGTTTTTATTGTGGGTTTGGAAGAAGATTTATTTCCAAGTGCTATGAGCTCGGGCAGTAGGAGCGAGCTTGAAGAAGAACGTCGCTTGTTTTATGTGGCCTTAACGCGGGCCGAAAAACAGGCTTATTTAACTTATGCCTTGTCCCGTTACCGTTGGGGGAAATTAACCGATGCAGAACCCAGTCGTTTTATTGAGGAAATAGATGAGGAATATCTAAACATTACAACACCAGTAGAGGAACTTCGCCGTAATCCTATATTAGATGCCGATATTTTTGGAGATATTCCCACAAGCAGAGGACAATCCGAAGCAGGACAAATCCGGTTTAAACCTGCAAAACAGCCTGTTTTCAAAAAAGGAAAGTCTAAACAGGAGCAGGAAAAATTCCAAGCTATCCAACCCAAAAATTTAAAACCGGTTTCCAAGACCTCTGAAAACACCAATTTATTCGATACCCATTTGGTAGTGGGCAATACCGTAAAACATTTGCGCTTTGGTACTGGTGAGGTTTTGAAAATTGAAGGTTCCGGAGCCGATATAAAAGCCGAAATCAAATTTGCACAGGGCATAAAAAAACTATTGCTCCGCTTTGCTAAATTGGAAGTTATTGGGTAAATTGGGCATACGTATTTCTTACAGAAAACCAAATGGCAGAATTTATAAAATTATACGAAGAAAACCCAAACTCTAAACAAATTGCTAAAGTTGTTGGGGTTTTAAAACGTGGTGGCCTTATTATTTATCCAACCGATACGGTTTACGGTCTGGGCTGCGATATTACAAACATAAAGGCTTTGGAACGTATTGCGCAAATAAAGGGAGTAAAATTAGAAAAAGCTAATTTTTCATTCGTATGCCACGATTTAAGCCATTTAAGCGATTATGTAAAACAAATAGATACTTCGGTTTTTAAAATATTAAAGCGGGCTTTGCCGGGGCCTTATACGTTTATTTTACCGGGCTCTAAAAATTTGCCCAACCCGTTTAAAAAGAAAAAAACGGTAGGTATTCGTGTACCCGATAATGCTATTGCTTTAGAAATTGTTAAGCAATTAGGGAACCCCATAGTATCGACATCTATTCGCGACGAAGATGAAATTATCGAATATACCACCGACCCTGAGCTTATTCTTGAAAAATGGGGCAGCCTTGTTGATGTGGTAATCGACGGAGGTTATGGCGATAACGAAGCCTCTACCGTTATTGATTTTTCCGAGAACAATCCTGTTGTAGTTAGGGAAGGTAAGGGGGCTTTGGATATTTTGTAAAATTTTGATTGTGAAATTCTGTTTTTCAGTTTTTTACGGTTTTTGCCTTTTTTTTTAATTGATATTTCATCTCTTTTTATTAAGAAAAATCCTATTATTTTATTATTTTTAGTCAATTTAAAAGCTTTTATTAGAAGATATTAGTAGAAGTGTTTGAATAAAAGCCCCGAATTGGAAGTTGAGGGGTTAAATATTTTATTCGCCAAGATGATGTTAACTGGTGCTAACAAAATATTAAAAAAAGGGAAATGGCACTTGAATGAACAATGTCACTTTAAATGTTTTAGTTAATAAGTGGTGTTGCTTTTAAAAAGGAGTTTTTGAAATCGAAGATTCAGTGTAGCTAAATATATAACCAAAGGCAAAAAAAAAAGACGAGTTGCCCCGTCTTGAATGTTTTGTTCACCTAGAAATGATTGTTACATCGTGTTTACGAAACATTTGGGCATAAAAAACCGCCTGATTATGGACAAGCGGCGACCCAAATGTTTTCACAACGGAATAATCCTTATTGTGAATTGCTTTCAGTAGGGCAAAGATAGGAATAAAATTTTCGAATAGAAAGGATTGAGGTTGAAAAAGAAAAAAACCGCCTTCAAAAAATGAAGACGGCTGAAAGCAATTCACAACTAATTATACGCATTGCATATAATTAATTTAACTGTTTTATGTGACTTTAGCCCTTATGAGAGGCTCTAGAGATAACAAGGCACCCCTATAATTTTGGAGGGCAACAGTTCGACAAATATATGATAACTAAATGTTATATACAATGTTATAATTAGAGTTTATTTAAAATTTGCTATTTTTGAATTAAATACAATATATAATGAAGAGAATATTAGGACTGGATTTGGGAACGACCTCAATAGGTTTTGCCTACATAAAAGAGGCTGAAAAAGAGAGCGAACAATCATCCATTGAGAAAATCGGGGTTCGTGTGAATCCCTTGACTACCGATGAACAGACCAATTTTGAAAAAGGTAAACCGCTAACGACCAATGCGGACAGGACCTTAAAACGTGGTGCAAGGCGTAATCTGGATCGTTACCAGCTTCGGAGGGACAACCTGATAGCGGTTTTAAAAGCGAGCCATTTAATTTCTAAGGAAACCATTTTGGCCGAAAACGGTAAGAACACAACTTTTGAAACTTGGCAATTGCGGGCCAAGTCGGCTACCGAAAAAATAGAGAAGGAGGAATTTGCCCGTGTCTTGTTGGCCATCAACAAAAAGCGGGGCTATAAAAGTAGCCGAAAAGCGAAAAACGAAGAAGAAGGCCAAGCCGTTGACGGGATGGCCATCGCCAAACGCCTGTACGAAGAAAATATAACGCCAGGACAATTGGTATTTCAGTTTTTGCAGGATGGTAAAAGGGTTCTTCCCGATTTCTACCGTTCGGATCTGCAGACGGAATTTGACAGGGTGTGGGATTTTCAAAAGCAGTTTTATCCCGATGTCTTTACCGACGGGTTTTATACCGAGTTGCAAGGCAAGGGGCAACGGGCAACTTCCACATTATTTTGGGCAAAACATAAATTTAATATTGCCGAGATCAAGGATATTGAAGAGGGGCTGAAAAACGAAAGGACGATAAAATTAAGCACTCGGGAAAAAAAGAAACTACAGGCATACAAATGGAGAAGCACTGCCATTGATCAACAATTGGACAAAGAGGAAGTTGCTTTCGTGATTACCGCCATCAATAACGATCTGAACAAATCGAGCGGATATCTCGGGGCCATTTCGGATCGTAGCAAAGAGCTCTATTTCAATGAGGAAACCGTTGGGCAATATCTGTATGGTCAATTACATAGGAATCCGCATAATCGGTTAAAAAACCAAGTGTTTTATCGACAGGATTATTTGGATGAATTCGAAACCATCTGGGAAACGCAATCGAAATTCCATTCGGAATTAACGCCGGACCTCAAAGAGGAAATTAGGGATATTGTCATTTTCTACCAAAGAAAATTGAAATCGCAAAAGGGACTTATCAGTTTTTGCGAGTTTGAAAACAGGGAAATCGAGGTAAACGGTAAGAAAAAGACCATCGGTTTGCGTGTGGCGCCAAAATCCTCGCCCTTGTTCCAGGAGTTCAAAATTTGGCAGGTGCTAAGTAACGTAATCGTTCGGAAAAAAGGAAGTAGAAAACGTACGGTAAAAAACGATTCGCAAACCACCTTGTTCGAGAGCGAAAAGGAGATTTTCTGTTTCGATATGGAAGCTAAGCAACAATTGTTCGAGGAACTGGACCTTAAAGGCAATTTAAAGGCGAACGAAATAATCAAGTTGCTGGGATACAAACCCACCGAGTGGGAAATCAACTATTCGCAATTGGAGGGCAACCGCACCAACAAGTCCTTGTACGAGGCCTATTTAAAGATTTTGGAACTGGAGGGCTACGACATAAAAGATCTACTGAAGGTAAAATCGAGCAAGGACGAAGTAGAACTCGACGATCTGAACGTTTCGGCTTCTGCCATAAAGGAAATGGTCAAGTCCATTTTCGACACCCTTGAAATCGACACCGATATCTTGGAGTTCAATGCCGAATTGGACGGTAAGGAATTTGAAAAACAGAAATCTTACCAATTGTGGCACTTGTTGTATTCCGCCGAAGATGACGGCAAAAAATACAAAGAAGCCGATATTTTAACGTATGGAAACGACAATATCGGGTTGAAAAAGCAGTTGTGCGCCAAATTCGGGTTTGCCCCCGAACACGCCAAAATTTTAGCAAATGTTTCCTTTCAGGACGACTATGGAAACTTGAGTGCCAAGGCGATGCGAAAAATCTATCCATACATCAAAGAGCACAAATATTCCGATGCTTGCGACCAAGCGGGGTACAGGCACTCCAAACATTCGCTTACCAAAGATGAAATCGCAAATCGGGAACTGAAACCGAGATTGGAATTGCTCAAAAAGAACAGTTTGCGCAATCCGGTGGTCGAAAAGATCCTGAACCAAATGGTAAATGTGGTCAATACATTGATCGATAGCGAAAAAGAAAAAGATCCTGATTTCCGTTTTGATGAAGTTCGTGTGGAATTGGCCCGGGAGCTAAAAAAGAACGCTTCCGAACGTGCCGAAATGACATCCAACATCAACAGCGCAAAAACAAGGCACGAAGCCATTGTAAAGATGCTTCAAAGCGAATTCGGACTTAAAAACCCCACCCGGAACGATGTTATCCGATATAAGTTATATGCAGAGCTCAAAAATAATGGCTATAAGGACTTATATACGGATACCTATATTCCAAGGGAAAAGCTTTTTACCAAAGAAATCGATATCGAGCACATCATTCCCCAATCGAAGGCCTTTGACGATAGTTTTTCCAACAAGACCATTTCGTTCAGGCAAGACAATCTGGACAAGGGCAACCAAACCGCCATCGATTATATAGAGAGCAAGTTTGGCGAGGAAAAACTGGATAAGTACTTGGATAGGATTGCCTTTTTGTACCAAAGCGGACAAAAAAACAAGGACAATCCAGAAGAAGGAATCTCGAAGGCCAAGTTTCAAAAATTGCAAAAACGGGAAGCCGAAATTGGCGATGGCTTTGCCGAAAGGGATCTGCGGGACAGCCAGTACATTGCCAAAAAAGCAAAAAACATATTGTTTAAAATAACCAGGTCCGTAGTGCCAACATCAGGTGCCATTACCGACCGGCTACGGGATGATTGGGGTTTGATCAACGTAATGAAGGAACTCAACCTGCCCAAATACAGAGCTTTGGGCCTTACCGAGATACAGGAGCGAAAATTTGGCAAAAGAGTAGAGGTAATAACCGATTGGACCAAACGGAACGACCATAGGCACCACGCTATGGATGCCCTAACGGTAGCCTTTACCAAGCGCAACCATATTCAGTATTTGAACTACCTAAACGCTAGAACCGATGTTAACCATAAAAACCACAACAATATTGTAGGCATAGAAAAATCGGAAACCGAGGTTAAAACAGACGACAAGGGAAACAAAAAGCGGTTGTTCAAAGAGCCTATTCCCAATTTTAGGCAAGTGGCCAAAACACATTTGGAACGTGTATTGGTGTCGCACAAGGCAAAGAACAAGGTAGTTACCAAGAACAAGAATAAAATTTCGGGCAAGGACGAACCCCAAGAAACGCTAACACCAAGAGGACAATTGCACAAGGAAACCGTTTATGGCAAATATCATTACCACAACAGCAAAGAAGAAAAAGTGGGAACCAAGTTTGATGAGGAAACCATCAAAAAAGTGGCCAATCCCCTTTTTAGAAAGTTGCTGTTCGAGCGATTGGAAGCCCACGGGAATGACCCTAAAAAGGCATTTGGCGGAAAAAATGCCTTGTCAAAATCACCCATTTATTTAGATGGAAACAATACGGAAACACTTCCCGAAAAGGTAAAACTAGTTTGGTTGGAAGAAGATTACTCCATCAGAAAAGACGTTACGCCTGAAAATTTCAAGGATTTGAAGTCCATTGAAAAAATAGTGGACGAAGGAATTAAAAGAACCTTAAAAAAGCGGTTGGAAGATTTCGGGAACGACCCTAAAAAGGCCTTTTCAGACTTGGATAAAAACCCGATTTGGCTTAATGAAGCCAATGGAATAGCCATAAAACGGGTAACTATTTCGGGAGTAAAAAATGCCGAGCCCCTGCATTACAAAAAAAACCATTTGGGCAATTTTATCTTGGACGATAAAGAGCAAAAAATACCCGTGGATTATGTAAGCACGGGAAACAACCACCACGTTGCCATTTACAAGGACGAAAAGGGGAAGCTACAGGAAAAAGTAGTTTCGCTTTTTGAAGCCGTAGAACGTGTGAACCAGGGATTGCCCGTAATAGATAAGGTGTTTAACCAACAC
>JBKEDH010000050.1:0-35270 GCA_047975295.1 Aestuariibaculum sp. | reverse complement strand
CTTTTCGAGAAGTTTTTCTACATCGGCCACTTGTTCGGGTGTTAGTGTTTTGGTTACCTGCGGAATACGCTCAAAACCAGACGATAATATTTCAATACCTTTCGATTCTAATTCCGATTGAATGGCACCAAAGCTCTCGAAAGGGGCGTAGATTAAAATACCATCATCGTCCACAAAAACCTCTTCGGCACCAAAATCTATCATTTCCAGTTCCAGTTCTTCCGGGTCTATACCTTCAGCATTAATTCTGAAATTACAGGTATGGTCGAACATAAAGACCACCGAACCCGAAGTGCCCAAACTGCCATCGCATTTATTAAAGTAACTACGAACATTGGCAACAGTGCGGGTATTGTTATCGGTAGCGGTTTCTACCAAAACAGCAATACCGTACGGCGCATAACCTTCAAAAATAACTTCTTTATAATCACCTTGATTTTTATCGGAAGCCCGTTTTATGGCTCGCTCGATATTATCTTTGGGCATGTTAACCGCCTTTGCATTTTGTATAACAGCTCTTAAACGAGCATTGCCATCGGGGTCGGGACCGCCCTCTTTTACTGCCATTACAATATCTTTTCCTATACGTGTAAAGGCTTTGCTCATGGCTGCCCAACGTTTCATTTTACGTGCTTTTCTAAATTCGAAAGCTCTTCCCATAGTAGTATTGATTTTATTTTTGGTTACAAATTTAAAAAAATATGATTATCCAAAATAAAATATTGAACACGTTTAAACTTTTTGGCTCGAAACGAAAATTAGAAAATTTTTGTTCAGTTGAAAACTTTTTTGAGTTGCATAGCAGAGCTATGGAAGGAAAAAAGACAAAAAATGAGTCAACTACCTCGAAGAAAGCCCGCAAGACATGAATTGGAAAAATAAATAAAATATTTCGACGCAAAAAGATGCAATTTCTATCCAATTGAAAAAAGTTTAAACGAATTCATTATACTTCTAGTTCGGCAATGATTTCTTGACTTAAAGATTGTAAATTTTTGGGCAATAGATTGTATTTTGGCAAAACTGCTAAGTACCTATCGTTGTTGGTGGTATAAACCTGTTTGTAAAGCACTTTGCTGTCTAGCCCCAACGTTTTTACGATTTCCTTTATAAAATCGTCGTGATGAACCAGATCGCTGCTACCCAAATGAAAAATACCCGATTTATTTCGGTTTATAATATAATGAATCTGTTGTGTAACCCGACTATCGGTAGTTACGTTCATAATCAAATTGGGAAATACTTCAACAGGTTCATTTTCTTTTATATGCTTAATCATTTCCTGTATTCTTGGTGATGATGCACCAAACACCATGGGAAGCCGCAAAATGGCTACTTGCCTTTTTGGTAGGTGCAGTAACATGTTTTCTACCTTAATTTTAAAATGACCAAAAATACTGTTGCTTAGGGTTTTATCCTGTTCGTAGCTGGGAAATTTACTATATGCGTCGAATACATTGGCTCCAGATAGGAACAAGATTTTAATTTTATTGGTAAACACATATTCTACCAGATGCCGATGGGCCAAAAATTGTTTTGAAAAATCGCCTCGAAGTGCAGATATTATAATACTGGGCTTTACAATATCGAGGATTTCATAAATATCGTCTTCTTCAAAATTATATTGAAAAAAATGATGATTCTTTTCGTAATGTGTACTACTGGTACAATAAGTACCGAATGTGTTAAAATAGGAGCAGAGCTCTTTATAAATGGCACTTCCCAAAAAGCCGCTTGCACCCAAAACAAGAATTTTATGTTTCTCCTCAACCGTTCCCATGGCCCATTAATAGTTTTAAAGCATATTAACCCTTGTAAAAAGGGAGCTTTACAACGGTTGCAGGTATGGTATTTTTACGGATTTGGATGTGTATTTTACTTCCAAATTCAGAGAAAACGGAAGGCACATAACCAAGTCCAATACCTTTACCTAAACTGGGCGACATGGTGCCTGAGGTTACTTCGCCCAGCTTTTGGCCATTACCGTCAACAATATCGTAACCTTGCCGGGGAACACCACGTTCGTCCAATTCGAAAGCAATTAATTTACGCTCTGTGCCGTGTTCCTTTTCTTTTTTCAGCGCATTGGCATTAGTAAAGTCTTTGGTAAATTTGGTTATCCATCCCAAACCAGCTTCGATGGGCGATGTACTGTCGTTTATATCGTTACCGTAAAGGCAATAGCCCATTTCCAAGCGAAGGGTGTCTCGAGCGGCCAAACCGATGGGTTTTATGCCGTAATTGGTACCGGCTTCAAATACTTTGTCCCAAATTTGTTTTACTTCGCTGTTTTTACAATAAATTTCGAAACCGCCGCTACCGGTATAGCCCGTAGCCGAGATAATAACATTTTCTATGCCCGCAAAATCGCCCACCACAAAATGATAGAATTTAATGGCCGATAAATCTTTACTGCTCAAGATTTGCATGGCTTCTACAGCTTTAGGCCCTTGAATGGCCAGTAGCGAATAATCGTCGCTTAAATTGCGCATGGTAGCACCCATGCTATTTTTGGATTGTATCCAGTTCCAATCCTTTTCGATATTACTGGCATTAACAACCAATAAATAGGTGTTTTCCTTAACTTGGTAAACAATTAAATCATCAACAATACCACCATTTTCATTAGGTAAGCAACTGTACTGTGCTTTTCCTATGGTTAATTTTGAAGCGTCGTTACTAGTTACGTTTTGTATAAGTTCCAAAGCATGTTCGCCCTCGACTAAAAATTCGCCCATATGCGACACATCAAAAACACCTACCGAATTTCGAACGGTTTCGTGTTCAATATTTACACCCTCGTACTGTACGGGCATATTAAAACCTGCAAAAGGTACTATTTTAGCACCAAGGGCTTTATGAGTTTCGGTTAAGGCTGTATTTTTCATTTTATGTGTCATTTTAGTTTATGGTGTAAAAGTAGATAAAATTTCATTATTGTTCGATAAAAGAACAAAAGCTCAAGGGGTAAAAACAGATAATTTGTTTGCCATATCACTCTAAGGAACGGAGAGTTTTTGATAATCAATAATTTGAGATTCTCCATTTTAGAAATATAAATAAACGTTTATTTTATGTAACAAAACGGCTATTTGAAAAACTTAACTTTTGTTGTACCGATTGATGAATTTTTGGTCTAATTCCGGAGAATCTTTATATTTTTTTCGCAGTTCGGTTAATTTCCTTTTTAATGTTTTAACAACTTCTGCGTATTCGGGATTATGATATATGTTTTTCATTTCAGTCGAATCGTTTTTAAGGTCGTACAGTTCCCATTCGTTCACATCGTGATAAAAATGGATAAGTTTGTATTGTTTTGTTGAAATACCATAATGTCGCTTTACGGCGTGTTCTGCAGGATATTCGTAATAATGATAATATACGCTTTCCCTGTTCCATTGTTCGGGTTTGTTTTGTAGCAAAGGCATTAAACTTTCGCCTTGCATATCGTTGGGAATGTGTAGTCCGGCCGCCTCCAGAAAGGTTTGTGCAAAATCTAAATTCTGAACCAATTCGTTGCTTGTAATTCCAGGGTTTATAGTATGTGGCCAACGTATTATTAAAGGGGTTTTAAACGATTCGCTATACATAAAACGTTTATCGAACCAACCATGTTCCCCGAGATAAAATCCTTGGTCGGAAGTATAGACAACAATCGTGTTTTCTGATAGATTATTATCATCCAAATACTTTAAAACCCGACCGATATTCTCATCAACACTCGAAATACAGGCCAAATAATCCTGAATATATCGCTGGTATTTCCATCTTGTTTTTTCCTCATTGTTCATATTGGGCCAGTGCGTTTTAAAATGATTGTTTATAGAATCCAATATGGGTAGATATAATGCTTTTTGTTCGTTGTTCATTCTGAAAAATTCACTACCAAGAAAATGGTTTTCATCCCTTGGGTCTGTCTGTACACCAAGTTTTTTAACGGTTTCGGGATAAACCTTGCAATCGTAGCTAAGCATCATATGCTTTAAAATATTCATTTCGGCCAATTTAGCAGCGGTTCCTCTGTTTTTATAATCATCAAACAACGATTCCGGCTCAGGAAAAGTGCGTTTGGAGAAGGCTTTGAATTTTTCGGGAGTAGGCCACCAAGCGCGGTGTGGGGCTTTATGCAAGTACATTAATAAAAATGGTTTGTCGGGATTACGTTTTTTATCCAACCATTCAAGCGATAAATCGGTAATAATATCGGTAGCATAACCGGTTTTATTGATGGTTTCTCCGTTTGTTGTTATAAAATCGGGATTAATGTAATGGCCCTGTCCGGGAAGTATCATAAAATCATCAAAGCCTTTTGGTGAATTTCCAAAGTGCAATTTTCCGAACATAGCTGTTTGGTAACCGCCCTTTTTCAATAACTGTGGAAAAGTGGTTTGCGTGGTATCGAAAGGGGATAAGTTGTCTATTTTTCCGTTAATATGCGAATGTTTCCCCGTAAGAATGGTTGCTCGCGATGGCGCACATATTGAGTTTGTTACAGAAGCGTTGTTGAATAAAATGCCTTCGTTTGCAATCCGGTCTATATGAGGTGTTTCTATTAACGAATTGTTGTAAGCGCTAATAGCCTGATATGCATGGTCGTCGGACATGATAAACAGAATATTTGGCTGTTTTGGTGATTGGGGCGTTTTTTTATCTGCTTTCTTATCACAAGAATATACTAAAAAAATAAAAAGGATTAAAAAAGTTGAAAGGCGCATGGTTTAGTAGGTTTTATGTTAAAAGGCTAAAATAGCTTTTTTACTAATAACATAAAAAAGAATAAAGCACTACCATTACTGTTAGCTTAGAGCTTGTTTAAATTTATATCAATTGTTTTTCTATGTCTCTTTTTACGCATAATTTCGTCAAATAGCCCGGCTATTATCTTCTATTTTGCCTCATTCTGTATCAAAAATAAACTTTACAAAAAGTTTATCATACAAATTTAAACAGGTCCTAAAAAATCAAAGTTTTTATCCAACTAAAAACTGTTTCAATTCATTGTAAGTTGAAATTTTAACCGCTGTTTTCTTTTTTCCCATTACCGATTGGATCTGTTTTGGTAAATCCTGTTTCTGGATAACAACATCTTCAACCACATTTAAAAATTTGGTAGGGTGGGCGGTTTCCAAAAATACACAATGGCTATTTGGGTTTTCTTTTAAATAAGCCTTGCATCCCAAATAACCAACGGCTCCGTGCGGGTCGGCCACGTAGTTGTAATTGTTGTACAGCTCTAACATGGCCGCTTTGGTTTCTTTGTCCGAAAAACTGTATGATGATAGATTTTCTTTAAGTATATTAAAATCGTTTTTATAAATTTCCTGAATCCTTACAAAATTACTTGGTGCACCAACATCCATAGCATTGCTTATGGTCTGTACAGACGGTCTGGGTTCGTACAATGCCGATTCCAAATACCGTGTAACCACATTATTGGCATTATTGGAAGCTATAAAATGTTTTATGGGAAGCCCTAATTGTTGTGCCATTATACCGGCACATATATTGCCAAAATTACCACTTGGCACGGAAAACACGATATTATTGTGTTTATTGTGCAATTGTTGGTAAGCAAACATAAAATAGAACAATTGTGGTAACCAGCGTGCCACGTTTATGGAGTTGGCAGAGGTTAACTGTATTTTAGCAGTAATGCTTTTGTCAAGAAAAGCAGTTTTAACCATAGCCTGGCAATCATCAAAAGTACCGTTTACTTCCAATGCTTTAATGTTTTGGCCTAAAGTGGTGAGCTGTTTTTCCTGTATATCGCTCACTTTTCCACTGGGATACAATATTACAACATTAACACCTTTAACCCCTAAAAAGCCATTGGCCACAGCGCCACCGGTATCGCCAGATGTGGCTACCAAAACCGTAACTTCCTCGCTGTTGTTTTGGTTAAAATAGCCTAAGCATCGTGCCATAAACCGAGCACCTACATCTTTAAAGGCCATAGTTGGGCCATGGAAGAGTTCTAATGTTGAAACTTGATTGTTGAGTTCTGTCACAGGAAAATTGAAGGATAAGGTTTCTTCAACAATTGTTTTTAAAACAGGTTCAGGAATTTCGGGCGTTACAAACTGTTTAATGGCCTCGAAAGCTATTTCGGCATACGTTAGTTGGTCGATATTATCGAAAAAAGCTTTTGGTAAAGGTGTAATACTTTCGGGAAAGTACAACCCCTTATCGGGTGCAATACCCTTTATTACGGCATTTTTAAAAGTCGATATTGGAGCTTTATGGTTTAATGAGTGGTATTTCATGTTTTATAAATTAGTAATTTTTCTTTTTTATTTCCTTCATCTGTATGTTTATACAAAAATATAGAATCGGAAATAATGCTTGTTTTCAAATCTTTATAATAATCTTTAAAAAGAAATTTGCAAACCAAAGTATCTGTTCTATAACCTTCCTTTTTTACAGAAAAAAGGCTGGGCTTATCCGAATTATACGATACTATTCTATATTTTTGATCTCCAAATGTTTCTCCATAAATTTTTTTTCCATATTTCAATCTAACAAATCCGTTCTCATTGGTTTTAAGGCTTACTTTAACAGGTTTTAAAATAGTTTTATTAGAAATACCATTATATTTTATTTTGTAGAATGACATTTCGGTATTTTTAATCTGCTGTTTGGTGGTGTGGTCATAAAAACGGAAAACAAAATAGATGTCGTCTTTTTTATCTCTTTTGATGGCACAGGAATTTAGAAGGAATAATAGAAAAATAAGTAATTTTAGTTTTATCGAGTTCATAGAACCAAATCTATCTTGTTTTAATAATTTTAATCCCTTCAGTATTGATTTTTGTTAAATGGACATCGAACTCGATATTTGTTTTTTCATATATATTAATCATGCTTTCGGCTACTTTTTTTGCGGTTTCCAAACCTTCATTAAGTGTAAAAATAGATGGTCCCGAACCTGAAATACCGGCACCCAAAGCCCCTGCTTTTAAAGCGTTGGTTTTTACTTCGTTATAATATGGAATAAGTTTGCTTCGGTAAGGCTCGACAATAACATCGTGCAACGACCGCTGTATTAAACCGTAATTGCCAATATGTAGGGCATGTACCAAACTACCAAAATTGGCCCATTGTTTTACGGCATTGCTAAGTGGAACATCTTTGGGCAAAATAGCACGTGCTTCGGATGTTTTTATTTCTATTTGCGGATGGATAATGGTTGCGTAGAGATTTTTTGGTGATGGAATTTCCAAAATATCCAAAGGTGCTACACTTTTTACCAATGTAAAGCCCCCGAATAAGGCAGGGGCAAGATTATCGGCATGCTCGCTTTTACTGGCCAATGCTTCGCCTTTAATGGCAAATTGGGTAAGTTGGGTTTTGTTGTACGGATTGCCCAAAAGTTCGTTTATGCCAAATACGCTACCTACGGCACTGGCAGCACTACTGCCAATACCACTTCCCGGTTTTATTTTTTTATAAAGTTCTATTTCAAAACCACAATCGGGTTTGGCGTGTTCGTACATGGCCAATGCCGAAACACCGGCAACATTAAGTTCGGGTTCGTATGGTAAATCGAAACCTTCTATTTTTGTAATAAATATACCTTTTTTATCGGTTTTACGTATTACCATTTCGTCTCCAATGGCATCCAGACAAAATCCAAAAACATCGAATCCACAGGCGACATTGGCTACTGTTGCGGGCGAGAATATTTTTATTTCGTTCATTTTTTTTAAAGTATTAAAGTTGAAAAGCAGGGAAAGAAATATTTGTTTCTTAATTGTTATTTTTTAGTATACAGTAAAAGTCTAATTCATCATCTATCTAATTTTCAACGTTTTAAAAATCTAATAATTTAATATTATGTTATCAAATATATTAAGAGCCTGTTTAAATTTGTATGATTGACTGTTGTATAGTTTATTTTTAATTATTCACTTTTAATTTTTCATCTTATCCATTTCCAATTCTAATAATATCGGCAAAAATTCCGGAAGCCGTTACTTCGGCTCCCGCACCTGCACCTTTTATAATCATGGGCTGTTCGGGATATCGTTGTGTATAAAACATCACGATATTGTCCTTGCCCTGTAAATTGTAAAACGGATGGTTTTTTGGTATTTCCTGTAAACCTACGCTGGCTTTACCATTATTAAACTGTGCTACATACTTTAACTGGCAATTCTTTGCTTTTGCAGAGGCATATAAAGCTTGGTAATGTGCCTCATCCTTAATTAAAGTGTCGTAAAATGCTTCGACAGAAGTACTTTTTAATCCGGATTTTGACATAAACGGAGTGTTTTCAATATCTTCCAAATTCATTTCAACACCACTTTCACGTGCCAGTATTAAAACTTTACGAGCCACATCAACACCGCTTAAATCAATGCGGGGATCGGGTTCGGTATAACCTTCGGCAGCCGCTTGTTTAACGACATCGTAAAATTTGGTACCATCGTTAAAATTATTAAAAACAAAATTTAAGCTACCCGATAAAACGGCCTGAATAGATGTAACCACATCTCCCGAAGCCATTAAGTTGTTTAATGTGTCTATTATTGGCAATCCTGCTCCTACATTGGTTTCAAACAAAAAAGGAGCATTGTATTTTAAGGATAATCGCTTTAAGTTTTTGTAATTTTCGTAATCGCTGGAGCAGGCAATTTTGTTACAGGCCACAACCCCAATACTTTCACGTAGGTAATGTTCGTAAAAATTGGCAACGGCCTTATTGGCGGTAACATCGACAAAAATACTGTTGCGTAGGTTTAGGTCTTTGGTTTTTTTAAAAAATCCATCTAATGAAGCAGGTTCGCCATTATCCAAAAGCGATTGCCATTGTTTTAGGTCGATACCTTCTTCTGAAAAAATCATTTTTTTGGAGTTGGAAAGTCCTGCAACCCGCAAATTTATCTTTAAATTAGCTTTTAAATAGCTGCGTTGTTTTTTGATTTGTTCAACTAATTTTTCGCCCACGTTACCAACTCCGGTAATAAATACATTAAGCTGTTTGGTTTTGCTTTCAAAAAACTGTTCATGAAGCGTATTTAATGCTTTTTTAACATCACTTTCCAAAATAACTGCCGAAATATTTTTTTCGGATGCACCTTGTGCAATTGCCCGAATATTAATATTGTTTTTGCCCAAAGCACTAAACATTTTACCACTAATGCCTTGGTGGTTTTTCATATTGTCGCCTACAAGAGCAATTATGGACAGTCCTGTCTCAACGGCAATGGGATCTATTTTGTGCAGTGTTATTTCATGTTCGAAAGTGGTGTCGATAAGTGTTTTTGCATGTTCGGCATCGTTGGCATCAATACCGATACAAATAGAATGTTCGGACGATGCCTGAGTAATTAAAACAACATTTATTTTTTCCAATGAAAGCGTTTCAAACAAACGTTTCGAAAATCCCGGAATACCAATCATGCCACTACCTTGCAAGGTTAAAAGGGCTATGTTTGGAATGTTGCTGATACCTGTTACAGCAGTAGCCAAATGTTCTTCGGTATTGGAAATTACCGTACCCACGGCATCGGGCTCTAATGTATTTTTTATATGAATGGGAATATTGAGATCTAATACTGGTTGTACCGTTGGCGGATATAGTACTTTAGCTCCAAAATGTGAAAGTTCCATGGCTTCCTGATACGATATTTTTGCTATGGGATAGGCCTGTTTTACCAATTTTGGGTTGGCGGTAAACATGCCGCTAACATCGGTCCATATTTCCAACTGTTTTACATGCAATGCAGCAGCAATAATGGCAGCAGTAAAATCGGAACCACCACGACCCAAAGTAGTTGGTTCGCCCACAGCCGATCGGGCTATAAAACCCGGTAAAATAGTAATGTTTTGATTAATAGCATTGAAATATTCAACAATATTTTTGTTGGAAACATTAAAATCGACTTCGGCTTTGGTAAAATTGGAATTGGTAACCACCAAATCTTGCGAGTTTTTACAAACAGCGTTAAAACCACGATTTTTCATGGTTTCGGCTATAATAAATGAAGACAGTATTTCTCCAAATCCCATTAATTTATCCGATGTTTTTGGCGATAATTCATTAATAAGGTAAATACCATCTAATAAATTTTTTAAGGCTTCCAATGTATTTTCCGTAAAAGCCAAAATTGAAGCATTGTTTTCAGGATTTAATGTATTAATGATGTTGAGATGTGTATGTTTAATAGTATTAAACGTGTTGTGGTACTCATTGTCTTTGTTCTGTGCCTGCTTGCCGGCCAAAAGGAGTTTGTCGGTTATGCCTCCAACGGCCGAAACTATGCATACCACAGCTTCATTTTTGGCATAGCGATCCAAAATATCCATAACGTTTTCTATATGTTTTGGAGAACCTACCGATGTTCCCCCGAATTTTAAAACCTTCATATTAAAAAGTATTGTTTGTTAAGATTTTTTGTAAAAAAAGATTGGTTCAAGAATAAAACCAAAAATAGCCTAAAAGAAAAGTAATTAACACCCCCAAGGGGTTGTAGTAATTGTAGAAGTACCCGTAATAGCAAAACCCTCTTTATGTAGAAAAGGCTTGAAAATATAACTATTTTGTAATAATTGATTCATAAATGGGCTAACAATACAAACCAAATGTATTACTTTTAGCCTAATAAAAAAACTAAAGCCGAATTTTTACACTATTCTTATTTTGTGCGAAACTTCATTTAATAAAAATAGATTTTGTGCTTTATAAACAAACAATTATTTAATACGTAAATGAAAATACTTTCCAAAGAACAAATTTATAAGGGCGACCAACTTACCGTAGAGCGCCAAGGTATAACCTCAACAGATTTAATGGAACGTGCCGGAACGCAAATTTTTAACTGGTTGCATATGCGTATGCAGGGAGCTCAAGTACCCATCCATGTGTTTTGTGGTATAGGCAATAACGGTGGTAACGGTTTGGTGCTTGCAAGGCACTTGGTGCTGTCCGGTTATAATGTTAACACTTATATTGTTAATTATAGTGATAAACGTTCTAAGGATTTTTTGATTAATTACGATAGGATAAAAAACATAACCAAAAATTGGCCTACGCTTTTAACCGATGGCGATGATTTTCCCCAAATAAACAAAGAAGATATTATTGTCGATGCCATTTTTGGTATAGGCCTAAACAAACCCATTGCGCAATGGGTTAAACAATTATTTGCACATTTAAAGATATCCCAGGCATTTACCTTGGCCATAGATATCCCATCGGGATTAAGTACCGATACCGTACCGGCCAATGAAAATACGGTATTACCAGCCAACCATACTCTAAGTTTTGTAACACCAAAATTAGTATTTTTTCTACCCGAAACCGCCCAATATACCATGCAATGGGAAGCCTTGGATATCGGTTTCGACCCGCAATATTTACACGAGATAAAAACCGATACCGAACTTATTGGAAAGCACGAATCTTTATATTCGTATATACCAAGAAACAGGTTTTCCCATAAAGGCCATTTTGGCCATAGTTTAATAATAGGTGGCAGTTATGGCAAAATAGGTGCGGTTACCTTGGCGGGTAGGGCAGCTTTATCTGCAGGAGCGGGATTGGTAACAGCTTATGTGCCGCAATGTGGGTATATACCATTACAGGCGTCATTTCCAGAAGCTATGGTAATAACCGATAACAACGAACGGATTATTACCGATATTGATTTTGATGTGGAACCAACCGTAATAGGTATTGGCTGTGGTTTGGGTACAGACGAAAAAACCATTAAAGCATTTGAAATTTTTATAAAACAGAACACAACTCCTTTGGTTGTCGATGCCGATGGCATTAATATCCTGTCGAAAAAGAAAGCCTTGTTAAAATTTCTACCGGAAAACACAATTTTAACACCACATCCAAAAGAATTGGAACGTTTGATAGGAGCGTGGAAAGACGATTTTGATAAGCTTGAAAAAACAAAGGCCTTTTCTAAAAAACATAAGATAATAATCGTTATTAAAGGAGCGCATTCCATAACAGTTTTTAACGAAAGATATTACGTTAACACTACCGGAAATCCGGGTTTGGCCACGGCAGGTAGTGGCGATGTACTAACCGGAATTATAGCCGGACTGCTTTCGCAAGGTTACGATACCTTAACAGCTACGGTTTTTGGGGTGTATATACATGGAAAATCGGCCGATATTGCTATCGAGGATTTTGGCTACCAAAGTTTAATAGCCAGCCATGTTATCGAATATTTGGGTGAAGCTTACAAAAGTCTATTTGAAAGACCGGAAATACCCGAACAAGACGAAACCAACGATAATGATTAATCACAAAAAAAAGACCTGTCCGGATTTAAAAATCCGGACAGGTCTTTTTTGATGGTGTTCTCTACTGAATAGAGTGAAGAATCCATTATAAACAAATGGATTTCTTTATATATTTAAAGATTTAAGTAATTCTTTTATCGATTCGCTCGATGGTCTTGGTGCGTCTGGAGATACAATGTTACCATCTGGATCTATTAAAATAAATCTAGGAATACCCATAATCTTGTAATCTGTTACAAATTTAGATGTCCAACCCTCGGGAGCTAATAATTGGATACCACCCATTTCTTTTTCGGCAATCATTTTTTTCCAACCTTCTTTAGCTGCGGCAAATGCCAATTCGGGCGTATCGGCTTTGTAGCCACGACCCTCATCAACAGAAATGCTAACAAACTCAATGTTCTTTCCGTGATATTCTTTTTCTAGAGCTTTCAAGGAAGGAATTTCGACCTTACATGGCCCACACCAAGTTGCCCAAACATCAACATACACGTATTTGCCTTTTAAATCGGCTAACGATGTGGTACCACCTTTATAGTTTTCGTAATTGTCGAAAGTAGGAGAAACCGAACCTTTCGGAAAATCGGATTTTAGAGCTATAGCATCACCTACATACTGCTTGTAAAATTTAAGCATTGGCTCCAAATTCTTTTTTAAATTAGTGGTAATGGTTGTATCGACCTCGGCATTGGAATTATAAAACTCCGATAATTTCGAGCTAATGCTTTCCATTTCTTTTTCCAGACCTTCTTTATCAAGTTCACTTAAAGTTTCAATATTAAGCAGCTCCTCCTGTAATAACATGTTTTTGGCCAAAAAATTACTGCTGGCAGAACCATTGCCTGTAAATTTAACTGTTTCATCAAAAGCTTTAGTATCAAGGGTTAAGTTGATATCGAAACCATTTTTTAAGAAAATAGAAGTCGATTCTTTACCGTCGTACAGGTTATAGGTTCCGGTTTCAACCTTTAATGTGTCTTTAAATGTACCATTTTCGTTTACTTTAATTGTTTTTGAAAAAGTACGGGAACGTACCACAAGGGAATCACTGTTTTTGTCGGTTATTTTACCAGAAAACGTAACGTAATCTTTTGGTTCTTCTTTACATGCAACTATTGCTGCTGCGGCAAGTAATGTTAATAGTGTTTTTTTCATTTGTTTGTTTTTCATTGTTTTTATAGGTACAGGAATATCCCAATAAAGTTAAAGTTATTGAACCGTAAAATTATGGAATTGATGTAATTTGTTACTTTTTAATTGGATTATTAACAATAATTTAAGGTTTTATGCCAATTTGTTTAAGGTATATGCGATTAAATTGTCTATGGTTTTGTATGGGTTTTTACTAAAGGTTCCCAAAGCTCTGTTGGCTATTATGGCATTTAACGAAACTGCCTGATGTTTTAATAGTTTTGATAGACCGTAAATAGCCGATGTTTCCATTTCGAAATTTACTATGCGAAGCCCTTTAAAATTAAATGTATTTAGCTTGTTGTTAAAATAGGTGTCTTGGATAGGCAAGCGTAGTACACGCCCCTGCGGACCATAAAATCCTCCTGTAGTTGCCGTTATGCCTTTATGGGTTAGGCTGCTTTCCAATCTTTTTTCTAAATCCTTTCCGTTATCGATAATTAAGGGGTTTGCTTTATCTGTACTCCAATTAACATATTTTGAAAAAGCAGCTTCAATTTCTGGATTATTTATGGTTTTTATTTGATAAGCGTGAAGCATACCGTTGAGGTCTAAACCATGGCTTCCCAACACAAAACTATCTATCGGAATATCGGCCTGTATGGCGCCCGAAGTGCCTATTCGGATAAAATTTAAGCTTGTAAGCTCGGTTTTTGGTTGTTTGGTGTTTAAATCTATATTGAAAAGTGCATCGATTTCGTTTAACACAATGTCGATATTATCGGGGCCTATGCCGGTCGATACTACCGTAATACGTTTACCTTTATATGTACCGGTACAGGTTTTAAATTCCCGCTTTTGAATTGAGAATTCGATAGTATCGAAGTGTTTGGAAACTTTTTCGACACGATTCTGGTCGCCAACCAAAATAATGGTTTTCGCAACTTGTCCGGGCTTTAGGTTAATGTGGTAAATGCTACCGTCGGAATTTAAAATAAGTTCTGATTCTTTAATTTTCATAAAAATCAATTTGTCAATAAATATTAAAGTATAACTTTAGGTTTTATCCACCAACACGCTTTACCTTAAATCCTTTTTCTTTTAAAAATTCCATAATTTTATCACGGTAATCACCTTGTATAATTATGGTTTCGTTTTTAAAACTACCGCCAACACTAAATGTGGTTTTTATGTCTTTTGCCAATATTTTAAAATCATCAATGGCTCCATTATAACCTTCAATTATGGTTATGGGCTTTCCTTTGCGTTTTTCGTATTTACATATTAAAGGCTCGTCCTGCATCCAAATTTCCGAAGAATCATCCAAGTTGTCCGTATTGAACGTTTCTTTAGTAATATGCTCCGGAAACAGTTTTTTTAATTGATCTTGTAAATCCATTACGTTATTTCTTAATAAGTCCTAATTCGATTAGACGTTCGGTTAAAAATTCACCGGCAGTTATATTGTCGTATAATCTGGGGTGTTCTTTATCTATACAATTATCTAAAACATCTAATTTCATGCTGCTTATGGGATGCATAAAAAACGGGATAGAGTAGCGCGAAGTTCCCCAAAGTTCTTTTGGTGGATTTACTACACGATGAATAGTGGATTTTAGTTTGTTGTTAGTATGCCGGGACAGCATGTCTCCAACATTAATCATTAATTCGTCAGGTTTGGCAATGGCATCGATCCATTCGCCCTTATGGTTTTGCACCTGTAAACCACGACCTTGGGCACCCATTAACAAGGTTATCAAATTAATATCGCCATGGGCCGCAGCTCGAACGGCTTCTTGAGGTTCTTCGGTAATTGGAGGATAGTGGATGGGGCGCAAAATAGAGTTGCCATTATGTATAAAAGTATCAAAATAGGTTTCTTTCAGGTTTAGATGCAATGCTAATGCACGGAGTACGTATCGGGCGGTTTTTTCCAGCATCTGGTAGGCTTTCTTTCCCACGACATTAAATTCCGGAAGCTCTTCGACAATAACATTATCGGGGTATTCTTTTTTTAAGGGGCTGTTATTCTCAACATATTGTCCAAAATGCCAAAACTCTTTTAAATCGCCTGCTTTTTTTCCTTTTGCACTTTCCTTGCCAAATGAAACATAGCCACGTTGCCCGCCAATACCGGGTATTTCGTATTTTTGTTTTGTTTCGAGCGGCAAACTGAAAAAAGCCCTGATTTCAGAATATAATCTATCGACTAATCCATCATCTAAAAAATGGCCTTTAAGGGCAACGAAACCAATGTCTTCGTAGGCTTTTCCTATGGCATTTACAAAGGCTTGTTTTCGTTCTGTATTATCCGATAAAAAATCGGCTAAATTAACACTCGGTATTTTATACATGGTGATTTGTTTTTCTGAAAATATTTATAGACAGTATCACAAATGTACAAAAACATTGATTATAACGTGAAGTTAACGCTGCTTTCAATAATTTTCCCATAATTGTATTTTAGGTATGGTTATTGTTAAATGAATGTAAAATATAAGTCGGTTTTAGGCTGTTATCGTTTAAAAACATAACTTTGACACAGAGCTAAAAACAGGTTGTTTAACAATAACTACCATAAAACCAAAGCGAGATTAATACAAATTGATGAAATTATACATCTCTATATGTCTTTTTTTATTGCTGTCCGTACCTGTTATGGCACAGTTGGATAGTGAGAAAAAATCGATTGCTATTCCTGCAAAGGAAACCAAAGATAGCGATACCGATGCTTCTAGTATGTTGCCTTTGCCCGCCAATACAGCCAATACCAATTTGGGAAGTTTGGATATCCCGAAATTATCGGACGATTTTGATGTGCCCAAAAAAACATTTTCCCTATACGGTGAAGAATTTGGAAATCCCGGCGAACTTTACCAAAAACAGATTGATAAAAATATTGCCAATATTAAATTGACTCCAGAACAGATTGAGCAGTTAAACGGTAGCACAACCGACCAGTATCTGGGCGATTTTAAAAGCAATGCAGAAAGTGTAAATATTGTTTATAGAGACCATGGCGCTGTTGATGGCGATTTAATACAGGTGTTGGTTAACGATGATATTGTACAGAGCAGAGTGTTCTTATCCGGTGGATACCGTGGGTTTAAACTCGATTTACAGCCCGGTTTCAATAAAATTGATTTTTTAGCTCTAAACCAAGGGGAATCAGGACCCAATACTGCCGAATTTAGGGTAGTGGACGATCAGGGTATTTTGGTTTCCGAAAACCGTTGGAATTTGGCCAAAGGTGTAAAAGCTACTATTATTGTGGTAAAAGAGTAATATTTGTTTTGTTTGCCATATTATAATTACATAGTTTAATTTCTCGTCAGTACATAACAAAAAATCACAATAACTATTTAAAATAATGAAAACAAAAATATTGTACCAACAGACCTTATAGGTTTTTGAAACCTACAAGGCATTAAAAATAAACATAATAAATATATAAGGCCAATTTTTTATATGAACTAAAAAATTTCTCTTAAATCATGAGTCTTAAACCCTTTAAAGGTATTATTTTTGCATGCTGAAAACAAAGAAAATGCCCATATCGAAAACAGAATTAGAAGAAAGAGACACCGGTAAAAATTTATACCATTATCAAAAAGGCGCAATAAACAAAATATTTAAGGCCTTTGAAGAATCTCCCGACGATTATCACCTGTTATTCCAACTCCCTACGGGAGGAGGAAAGACCGTTATTTTTTCTGAAATTGTAAGACAATACCTTAAACACCACAACAAAAAGGTTTTGGTGATGACCCATCGTATCGAGCTGTGCAAACAGACATCTAAAATGCTTACCGAATTTAATGTGGTAAATAAAGTGGTAGACAGTAAGGCCGATTTAAGCGACCAAGCCGAATACAGTTGTTTTGTAGCTATGGTCGAAACATTGAACAACCGCCTTAACGATAATAAATTGGATATTTCGGATGTTGGGCTGGTTATTATAGACGAGGCGCATTATAACTCATTTACCAAATTATTTAAGTTTTTTAGCCAATCGTTTATTTTGGGGGTTACCGCAACACCACTAAGTTCGAATATCGAATTACCCATGACCGATAATTACGACGAACTAATAGTAGGGGAGAGTATAGAGTCGTTAATAGAAAGTGGTTTTTTGGCAAAGGCCAATATGTTTACCTATAATGTTGGGCTTACATCTTTGGTTGTTGGAGCCAATGGTGATTATACGGTTAAAAGTTCGGAAGATTTATATACAGCCGAAGACATGCTCTCAAAACTTGTACAGGCTTACGAAGAGCGTTCCAAGGGCAAAAAAACCTTGATTTTCAATAACGGCATAAACACATCCTTACATGTTTACGATGCATTTAGGAGGGCAGGGTATCCCGTAGCACATTTAGATAACACCAATACAAAAAAAGAACGTGCTGCCATATTGAAATGGTTTAAAAAAACACCCGATGCTATATTAACATCGGTTAGCATCTTAACTACAGGTTTCGACGAACCTACGGTAGAGAGTATTATACTTAATAGGGCAACCAAATCCTTAACACTTTATTATCAAATGATAGGGCGTGGTTCCCGTATTTTAAAGGATAAAAAAAGTTTTACGGTAATCGATTTGGGTAATAATTTTTACAGATTTGGCCCCTGGGGCGACAACCTTAATTGGCAAAGTATTTTTAAGTCGCCCAATTATTATCTGGACTCCATTATTGGAGACGAAGAGCTTGAAAGCAATTTTCGCTACGAAATGCCCAACGATTTGCGCAGGGCATTTGCCAACTCGAAAGACGTATATTTCGATATACAGAAAACCTATGTCGATGCTGTTAGAAACGGCGAATCGTCAAAAGTAGTGTTAGAACGTTCTATACATCAACATGCCACTATATGTATTGAAAATAGCGAAGATGTGTTCGATGCGCTACTATTAGCAAAACAATTGGGCGACGATATCGATTTTCGTATCCAACGTTACACTAAGTGCATTAGTAAAAGTACATTCAATTTTGTGGAGTGGTTAAAAGAAGATTACAGAAAAAAGCTTAATTCTTATATAAGAACTCATTTCGACAGTATTTACGAAACTATTTTTGGGCATCCACCGGAAGATTAATATTCCCTTTTTTATATATGAGCATATCACGCCAAAATATATTGATTGTTCTCGCCTTTTTTGCCATTTATGTTATCTGGGGCTCAACCTATCTTTTTAATAAGATAGCCGTAAGCGAACTGTCACCGTTTTTTTTGGCTTCCGTTAGGTTTTCAACAGCAAGTGTCATTATTTTTATTATTGCAAGGATACTTAAACTGAATTTGAAAATTACCAAGCGACAATTGGTAAATTCGGTTATTTCCGGATTTCTGTTTCTTGTTTACGGAAATGGAGTCTTTGTTTGGGCCTTACGGTATGTCGATAGTGGTTTTGCTGCTTTGGAAGCTTCGACACAACCTTTGTTCGTACTGTTTTTAATGCGTTTGATAGACGGTAACCGCATGAAAACCAATTCCATTATTGGGGTATGTTTGGGCATTATCGGGATGTATATTTTGGTAAGTCAAAATGAATTGGTAGCCCAAGAAGGCACACTTTTGGGTATGTTTATGATATTAACATGCGTTCTAAGTTGGAGTTATGGCAGTATTTTTGTATCTAAAGCCAATTTGCCTCAAAATTATTTTGTAAGTACGGCCTACCAAATGCTTTGTGCAGGAATCATGCTGGCCATAACCAGTTTAGTTTTAAACGAAACTTGGGTATCGCCAATAGCTTGGAGTACCAATGTAAAATGGTCTATGCTTATACTAAGTGTATTTGGCAGTGTTGTGGCTTTTACCGCATTTAATTATTTACTTAAAATAGTATCGCCCGAAAAAGTTTCCACCTCGGCATATGTAAATCCTATTATTGCCATTTTTTTGGGCTGGTTAATTTTGAACGAACCCATAACCGGACAAACATTAATTGCAGCGGCAATACTTTTAACGGGCGTTTATTTTATCACCACCAAACGTAAAATTAAAATTAGGCCTTTTGGACGTTAAAAATGAGATAAAGCATATGTTTTGGGGTATTTTGGATATAGTTTTAATAATTAAGAGGGCTTTTACTTAATATTTGGTATAAATCCAAACAAAATAAACGTTTGCACAACACCAACTAATTTGTACTTTTGTTGGGCTTATAGATAACCAGATGTCGTTTAAAACAAACATAAACCGTATTCGCAGGCGTATTATGTACAGGCTAACCAAAAGTGTTGGCAGTTCGTATCAAGAGCCTAACAAAGGGGAGTTAAATCATGGCGATTTTAAAAATATTTTAATTATAAGGCCAAACCATAGGTTGGGCAATCAGTTATTACTAACACCTTTAGTTCAGGAGGTTATTGATACGTTTCCGGATTGCGAAATCGATTTGTTTGTAAAAGGAGGTGTTGCTTTTCCTGTTTTTAAAAATTATCCACAGGTAAAAAATATTATTGCTTTACCCAAAAAGCCCTTTAACCATTTAATTAAATACGCAAAGTGCTGGTTTTCCATAAAAAAGAAATCTTACGATTTAGTTATAAATGGCGATAAAAATTCATCATCGGGAAAGTTGCTTACCAATATGGCCAAGACAAAGCTTAAAATATTTGGAGATGTGGATAATATTATTAAAACCCAGTATCCGGACAGTACCCATATTTCTAAATACCCCATTTATAATTTAAGATTCACTTTGGAAAAACTTGGGTTCGAAAAAAAAGAGAAACCGTTACCGCTTTTGGATATTAGGTTGAATAGTGATGAAATTAAAAACGGAAAAACCATTTTAGATAGCGTTGTAAAACCCGACAAAAAGACTATTTGTCTCTTTACCAACGCCACGGGAGCTAAATGTTATTCCGAAGTTTGGTGGCACACTTTTTATTCACGTCTTTTAAAAGAATATCCCGACTATCATATTATTGAAATGTTACCGGTCGAGAACATTTCGAAAATCAATTTCGAAGCGCCTCATTTTTACAGTAAAGATATCCGTGAAATGGCCGGTATAATAAGAAATACATCTATTTTTATTGCTGCCGATAATGGTGTGATGCACTTGGCAAGTGCATCGTTAACACCAACTATTGGATTTTTTTTGGTAACAGAACAAGACGTTTATGGGCCTTATGGTAATGGTAGTATGCCTATAAATACTAACCAGATCCATATTGAAGATTGGATAACGGCGATTAACAGTATCCTAAAAAATTAGTAAATTAGCATAAACATAATTAAACACGGTATGAAACATTTACTACTTCTTTTGTTATTGATTGTTTTGGTATCTTGTGGCACCTCAAAAAATACCACAACACAAGCCGAAATAGATGCTTTAAGCAGTTTAATATTGGGAAAAGCATTTAATATAGAATCCGATTGGGCCTACCCGCAGGCCACAATGGCCATGCAGCAGGTTTCGGGGCTTTTGGGTCCCGGTAATAACGCCGGAAGCATTAATTTAACTACCAATTCCAATTTTTTAAAGATAAAGGGCGATAGTGTTTATTCGTATCTGCCATATTATGGCGAGCGCCAAATGAATGTGGGTTACGGCGGTACCGATAGTAGTATCGAATTTAAGGGGCTTATGGAAAATTATAGTGAAAGAACAGGTAAAAACCAAAGTGTTATTATAGCTTTCGATGCACAGAATAGTTCCAACGCCGAAAATTTTACGGTAACCATTACCCTTTGGCCCAATTTAAACAGCCAAATCTATTTAAACAGTATTTCTCGAAATTCCATACAATATATCGGTAGGGTAGAAGTTTTAAAGGATAAGTAGTCAAAGTGTATTTTTAATTTTTTGCTATATATAAAATTATTTCGTTATTTTTGCGTTTAAATTACGCATAATGAGTGTACAATTAATACGATTATCAGTCGATGCTGTTGTTTTTGGTTACGAAGCAGGGAATATTTCTGTGTTATTGATTAAAAGAAAATACGAACCCTTTAAAGGACAATGGGCGTTGCCCGGTGGATTTATAAATATCGAGGAATCTTTGGAGGCAGCAGTAGAACGGGAATTATTTGAAGAAACCGGTATAAAAATAAATTATTTAGAGCAATTGTACACCTTTGGCATTCCCAACAGAGATCCAAGGGGCAGGGTAGTGTCGGTAGCCTATTTCGGATTAGTAAGACCAAATACATTTAAAATAGTAGCAGCAACCGATGCCCAACAGGCTAAATGGTTTAATATCGATACCGTGCCCAAATTATCATTCGACCATAAAAATATTTTAGAACTTGCCATTAAACGCTTACAGGCCAAAATAACTTACGAGCCTATTGGCTTTGAACTATTGGATAAAAAATTTCCTTTTTCGGATTTAGAAAAACTTTATACCACACTTTTGGGTCGTGAGATTGATAGGCGAAATTTTAGAAAAAAATTAATAGGTTTAAATGTATTGGACGAACTAGACGAAAAAATATCGAAAGGTTCGGGCCGACCGGCAAATCTATTCTGTTTTAATCAAAAGCGCTATTTCCAACTTAAAAAGGAAGGTATTATTTTCGAAATATAACATGACCATATTGAACTTATCTTGGCTTTTTTTGGATATAGACAGCACTAAGTTCTAAACATCAATTTTTAGCCAATTAGAACACAAAGTAGGCTGTTTAAATATGTTTTACTGCTATGATCAACAAACTTCAAAAACAATAAAAAATAAATTAAAATGCTAATAATCAATAGTATAAATATTTTGAGTAAAAAAAACACAAAATATTTTTGTAATTCGATATAATTTACCTTATTTTTGTGTTATAATTACGCAAATTAATAATTAAAACTCAATATTATGTTTGGAATAAATTATATCAAATTCGACTCGATGAATTATGTAATCCACTACAAAAACGGAAAGATAAGCAAAGAGGGCAGGGGATTGTCGTTCTTTTATTTTTCTCCAAATTCATCCATTGTATCCATTCCGGTACAGAGCAACGACTTTCAGTTTGTTTTTAACGAAACAACGCAAGACTATCAAGAAGTAACATTGCAAGGACAAATCACCTACAAAATAGAAAATCCGAAGCAATTGGCAGAAACTTTAGATTTTACCGTAACCCCTAAGAAACAGTATTTAAAAAACGATTATGAAAAAATCCAACAACGTATTATAAACGAAGCACAGACCGCAAGTGCATCTATTATCCAGCGTTTAAGCTTAAAAGAAGCACTAAGGCAATTGGAAGGTATTGAAAGCGAGATTTTTAGTTGTGTACAAAAATCTAAAACCGTAAAAATGCTGGGCTTAGAGATTTTAAGCGTTAATGTACTTGGCGTAACACCAAATCCTGAAATGGCTCGTGCTTTGGAAGCCCAAACAAGAGAATCGTTGCAAAAAGAAGCCGACCAAGCGGTTTACGAACGTAGAAATTTTGCCGTAGAGCAGGAACGGATAATACGGGAAAGTGAATTGAATACCGAAATCGCCGTAGAAGAAAAGCAAAAGCAAATTGTTGAAAAGAAAATGGAAACAGATGTGGTAAAACAGGAAAACGACCAAAAACTTAAAGAAATGGAAATGGCTTCGAATATTTCGCTCGAAGATAAAAAGAAAAAGCTAATCGATATACAGGTTACCAACGAAAAGAAAAAAGCCGATATGGAAGAATATATGTTACAGGCTACCTTAAAACCTTATAAAGATCTGGATTGGAAAACTTTAATGGCCATAGGCAACAAGGGTAATAGCCCAAGTAACAATATTGCATTGGCCTTTAGGGAACTGGCTGAAAATGCCGATAAGATAGGAAACCTGAATATCTCTCCGGAGTTATTGGAATCGTTAGTAAAACATAAATAACTTTTAGATAAATTACTCAATGGTATTTGAAAACATCGTTATAGTAAGGGATAAAACACGGCTTGAGCAATTAATAGAAAGATTTAATTCCAAAGCTCAGGCCAAGTTTTATATTGAGCGTTCGGGTAGCGATTTCGGTTTTTTCGAAGCAGAGCACAATACATTTTACAAATCGCTATCTCAAATAAAGACCACAATTTCCAGATTGCTTAAATATAAAGTTATCCATAGGTCGTTTTTACCAACCTATATGTTTGCAAAAACAGATTTAGTAGTGGTAATTGGGCAGGATGGATTACTGGCCAATACCGCAAAATATGTAAACGAATTGCCCATAATAGGAATTAACCCCGATGTAGAACGTTATGATGGGATTCTCTTAAAACATACCCCCAATAATTTAAAAAACCTTTTAAAACATGTGGTTAAAGGCAACTATAAAACCAAGCAGGTTACTATGGCCAAGGCGATTTTAAATGATGGCCAAGAGCTTTTGGCTTTTAACGATTTTTATATTGGTGCCGATTCTCATATTTCATCCAGATATAGTATAAGTTTCAATGGAAAAACAGAGCGGCAATCATCCAGTGGTATTATAATTTCTACAGGAGCCGGTTCTACGGGCTGGCTAAGTTCTATTTTTAATATGGCCAATAATATTAGCCATTATCTTAATGGTTATATAAACGGTGGAAATAACACCGTAAATTGGGACGAAGACAAATTGGTTTTTGTAGTTAGAGAGCCTTTTTTAAGTAAAATGTCGCAAATAGCCATTGGTTGTGGTATTATTACAAAACACAATACATTAAAAATTGAATCGAATATGCCCACTAAAGGCGTTATTTTTAGTGATGGTATCGAATCCGATTTTTTAAATTTCAATTCCGGGAGTATCGTAGAAATTGGTATCGCAAATGAAAAAGCAAATTTAATTGTTGGGTAAAAACAAAATAATGTATTTGTGTCATGTAGTACGCGACATCAAGGTCTTGAAAAATCAGCTTAATAAAATCGATAAAGAAAATTTTGTCGTGTACTAAGATGTTGTATTTAATTACTTTATATTGTACTATAATTTACATTATGTAAAATAGATAATTTAAATATCCTATACTATCATCAAACAACCAATATTGAACTAACCACTTGCCTTAGCCTTAAACCTCAAAAATTATTAATACTTTGTTAATTCCCAACTTGTTTTAAAACTAATGTAAATGCAAATAAGTATATTTGCGTTTTTATTTTGCAAAATGAAAGAGAAACAAAAAACAAAAACCGGAAAATCCAGATTACAGCTATTGCACCAGTATTATAGCTATACGGGCTTTTATCGTTTTGTTTGGAAAGCTGTATTAAAAGCATTGCCTGCCATATTAGTTGTAATTGCGGGTGTTGTTGTGGTTAACCATTATTTCGATATCAACGATATTCTGGTTAAGTTAACACAAACACTTCCTGTTTACGGAGTGTTAGGCTTCTTTTTTGTTTCCGAAACCCTATTGGGTTTGGTGCCTCCCGAAATTTTTATAGCATGGGCAGGAAAAATGCATGCACCTTGGCTGTATTTAAGTATTTTGGCCATTTTATCGTACGTTGGAGGTTTAATTACTTATTATCTAGGGCATTTAATTACTAAAGTACCCAAAATCCATAATTATCTGGAGGTAAAAATGCAAAAACAATTAAAAAATTCCCGTAAATGGGGCGGTTTTTTAATTATTGTCGGAGCCCTGTTGCCCCTGCCCTTTTCTATTTCATGCTTGGCAGCCGGTATTATTTCATTTCCGTTTAAAAATGTAATGCTTTATGGTTCATTAAGGCTATTGCGCTTTGTTATTTATGGAATTGTTATTTTTAATGCCCTGTAAAAATCTACTTAAACCAAAAATTATGTTTTCATTATTGAATATTTTTAGGATTATCGCTCTTTTAGAAGGCATTTCGTATATACTATTGCTTTTTATAGCGACCCCCATAAAATATGTATTAAACGACCCATCTTATGTGAAAATGTTGGGTATGCCTCATGGTGTTTTGTTTATTGCCTACGTGGCTTTGGCTTTTATGGTTAAACCAGAATTACGTTGGAACAGCAAACAATTACTTATTGTTTTAGTGGCCTCCATTATACCTTTCGGAACATTCTACATTGAGAAAAAATACCTGAAGCCTGCCCGAAATGGATAAGCTAAAGCATTTGCTGTACGATTATATTGTTTCGACAGGCGTAAGCGAAACCGTTGCTAAATATTTAAATTTGGCTTTGCTGCTTATAGCCGTTCTACTTATTATATTTATTATCGACTATGTGATAAGAAAGTTGCTTATTGGTTTTTTCTCGCAATTTGCGATAAACTCCAAAACCAATTTCGACGATTTATTAATATCCAATAAAGCCCCCCGAAATGTTGCACACATTATTCCTTTGTTGATATTAATTGAATTCACACCCATTATTTTTTCCGATTTTCCGGTAGTCGAAAACATTATAGACCATACATTAAAGGTATTTACCATTGTATTGACACTTTGGATAATACGCAGTATCCTGCATTCTATAAAAGATTATTTAAAGACCAAAAACAGGTTTAAGGACAAGCCTGTTGATAGCTATATTCAGGTATTTATGATTTTTGCTTGGATAATCGGTATTTTTTCGGCATTTGCCATAGTTACGGGCATTGAGTTTTCCAAGTTTATAACAGCCATGGGTGCTGGTTCGGCCATTATTATTCTGGTATTTCGCGATACCATTTTGGGATTTGTGGCAAGCATACAGGTTTCGGTTAACGACATGGTACGTATTGGTGATTGGATTACTTTTGAAAAATACGGTGCCGATGGCGATGTTACCGAAATTAGCTTAGCTACGGTAAAGGTCCAGAATTTCGACAAAACCATTACCACCATTCCAACTTATGCCCTGATTTCCGATTCGTTCAAAAACTGGCGCGGTATGACCAATTCTTCCGGAAGACGTATAAAACGGGCTATTTATATTAAACAAAACTCGGTTAAATACCTTACGGAAAACGATGTCGAACAGTTAAAATCCATTCAACTTATTTCAGATTATCTTGAAAACCGACAAGCCGATATAAAAGCGTTTAACAATAGCCATAATATTGATAAATCCATGCTGCTTAACGGCAGGAACCTAACTAATCTCGGTGTTTTTAGAAAATATATCGATACATATCTAAACCACCATTCGGCCATAAACAAGGATATGATGATTATGGCACGCCAGTTAGCACCAACAACACAAGGAATTCCTCTCGAAATTTATGCTTTTAGTAGTGATAAACGTTGGGAAAATTACGAATACATCATGGCCGATATTTTCGATCATCTTATAGCGGCACTCCCCTATTTTAACTTGGAGATTTTTGAGTTGCCAAGCCAAATTTAGTTTTATACCAGTTCTTGTTTGAAAATGGTTATTAAATTGAATAGTAAAGAACATAAAAAAAGCAGGAAACTATACCAAATTTTTAGTTCCTGCTTTTCAAAATCTTTAAAAAGGTGGCTGTTTTTATTTTAAAATATTAGCTGCCAACCAATCCCCTACTTCTTTAGTGCCATAGGCTTTTCCTCCGTCGGACAAATCTTCGGTAACAATGCCTTCCGCCAATGCCTTGTTTACAACATCTCGAATGGCTTTACCTTCTTCATGTAAATTAAAGGCTATTTCGAACATCATGGCTGCCGATAAAACTGTTGCCATGGGGTTGGCAATATTTTTGCCTGTTGCTTGTGGGTACGACCCGTGTATAGGTTCAAACAGCGATACCTCTGCTCCTACCGATGCTGATGGCATCAATCCCATAGAACCCGATATTACCGAGGCTTCATCGGTTAAAATATCACCAAACATGTTTTCGGTAATCAACACATCATAACTATTGGGCCATTGTACCAAACGCATGGCCACAGCGTCAACAAATTCGTAGCTTACTTCAACTTCGGGGTAATCTTTTTCCATGGCCTGTACGGTTTCTCTCCATAAGCGCGAGCTTTCTAAAACATTGGCCTTATCGACACAACATAGTTTTTTGTTGCGGGTCATGGCCAGTTCAAATCCTTTTTGAGCCAAGCGTTTTACTTCGTCCCGAGTATATACGCAATTATCAAAAGCAGTATTACCATTATCTTTTCGGCCTTTTTCGCCAAAATAAATACCGCCCGTAAGTTCCCGTAAAAATACCAAATCGGTACCTTCTATACGTTCCCGTTTTAAAGGCGATTTGTCTATTAACGACGGAAAGGTGAAAGTTGGCCGCACATTGGCAAATAGACCTAGTTTTTTGCGCATTTTTAACAAACCTTGCTCAGGACGTACCGGAGCTGAAGGGTCGTTATCGAATTTTGGATGGCCAATGGCACCGAACAGTACGGCATCGGCATTGGCACAAACCTCATGGGTACTATCCGGATAGGGTTCGCCAACTGCATCTATAGCAGCGGCACCCGTTAATGCAGGTTTCCAAGTAATATCATGACCAAATTTTCTTGCTATGGCATCGCTTACTTTTACAGCTTGCTCGATAACTTCCGGTCCTATGCCGTCGCCGGCTAAAAGGGCTATGTTAAATTTCATATTTTATTCTTAATTAGTAATTATATTCAGCATTTTTTCGGTGGCTTTAATGGCCGATACGGTTTGATCGGAATCTAAGCCACGAGTTTTAAATTGTTTTTCGGAATTTTCCCAAGTAATTATGGTTTCGCACAAAGCATCCGATCGGCTTCCCGGTGGAATACGTACTGCGTAATCAATTAAATCGGGCAACTCCAGTTTTTTATTTTTATATACTTTTTTTAGGGCATTCATAAAGGCATCAAATTGACCATCGCCTTGAGCATGCGCTTCAAAAGTTTCATTTTTAATGGAAATGGAAATTGTGGTCGATGGCTGTAAACCTTTAGCATGGGTTAACACGTACGAATGTACTTTAACATACTCTTCGTACGAGTAACTGTCCAGCACATCCGAAATAATATAAGGTAAATCTTCTTTGGTTACTGTTTCCTTTTTATCACCCAGCTCGATAATGCGTTGGGTTACTTTCTTTAAATCTTCATCGTTAAGTTGGAGCCCGAGTTCCTGTAAATTTTTTTGTATATTGGCTTTTCCCGAAGCCTTTCCCAACGCATATTTTCGGGTACGCCCAAAACGTTCGGGCATTAAGTCGCTAAAATACAGGTTGTTTTTGTTGTCGCCATCGGCATGTATTCCTGCTGTTTGCGTAAATACATTGGCACCGATAATAGGCTTATTAGCAGGAATTGTAATACCTGAAAAATTTTCGACCAACTTACTTACCGTATAAAGTACCTTTTCGTTTACGGCAATTTCAATATGTGGCAAAAAATCGTTTATAACGGCAATAGTACTTGCCATAGGTGCATTTCCGGCACGCTCGCCCATACCGTTTATGGTAAGGTGCAAACCATTAACTCCGGCATTTATAGCCGAAACTACATTGGCCACACTTAAATCGTAATCGTTATGCGCATGAAAATCGAAATGTATGTTAGGGTATTTTTCTTTGATTTCTTTTACAAATTCAAAAGATTCAACAGGTGTTAAAATGCCCAAAGTATCGGGCAGCATAATGCGTTTTATATTTTGTGTGCTTAAAAACTCCAAAAACTGAAATACATAATCTTTGGAATTGCGCATACCATTACTCCAATCTTCCAAATAAATATTGGTTTCTATTCCCTTTGAAGCTGCTAACGAAATAGTTTTTGAAATTTCTGTAAAATGCTGATTTGGTGTTTTTTTAAGCTGATAAGTTAAATGGTTAAGTGAGCCTTTACTTAATAGATTTTGAACCCTTGCCCCTGCTTCTATCATCCAATTGATAGACACGCCTTTATCAACAAAAGTTAAAACTTCGACCTTATCCAAATATCCATTTTTTTTGGCCCATGCCGTAATGTTTTTTACGGCTTGAAATTCGCCTTCGGATACGCGTGCCGAAGCAATTTCGATACGGTCAACTTTTAGTTCTTCAAGAAGAAGTTTGGCTATGGTAAGTTTTTCTGAAGCTGAAAACGACACGCCCGAGGTCTGTTCGCCATCGCGTAATGTCGTATCCATTATTTCAATACGTGTTTTTGCCATGCTTAAAACGGACGGGATTCTGCAAATTTCTCAATATCGGCTTTCATGTTCTGTAAATAGTCGATATCGTCGAAACCATTAAGCATATTGCCCTTTTTGTAGCCGTTAATATCGAAGGATTCCTTGGTTCCCGTAGTGGTTAAAGTAAGGGTTTGCTGCGGTAAATCGACTATTAATTTGGTGTTTGGGTCGGCATAAATGGCTTCAAAAATCTCTTCTAAAAATTCAGGGCTTATCTGTACCGGTAAAACCCCGATATTTAAGCAGTTGTTTTTAAAGATATCCGCAAAAAAACTGGATACCACACAACGAAAACCATAATCGTAAACTGCCCAAGCAGCATGTTCTCTTGACGAACCGGATCCGAAATTTTTGCCACCAACCAAAATTTCTCCACCATAAATGGGATTGTTCAGTACAAAATCGGTTTTGGGCGTATTGTCGGCATTATAACGCCAATCACGGAATAGGTTGTCGCCAAATCCCTCACGTTTTGTTGCTTTTAAAAACCGTGCCGGAATAATCTGATCGGTATCTACGTTTTCAATGGGCAATGGTACTGCCGTAGTTTCTAATATTGTAAATTTATCGTATGCCATTTTATTTTGCTTTGCGCTATTTTTCTATTCTATTCGGTTACTTCCGATGGTTAGAAACAGTTGTTTTTTTTTACTTTTTATTTTTAATTATATTTGCTTAAAGTAGTTCTCTTGGGTCGGTTACCACTCCGGTTACAGCGGCAGCGGCAGCCACCAATGGGCTTGCTAACAGCGTTCTAGAACCCGGTCCTTGACGGCCTTCGAAGTTTCTGTTCGAGGTACTCACCGCATATTTTCCTGCCGGTACTTTATCGTCGTTCATGGCCAAACAAGCCGAACAACCCGGCTCGCGCAATACAAACCCGGCCTCTTCAAGAATATCCAAAATACCTTCTTCTTTAATTTTGGCTTCTACAATATGGGAGCCCGGTACTAGCCAAGCAGTTACGTGGTCGGCTTTTTTCCGGCCTTTTACAATAGATGCAAAAGCACGAAAATCTTCAATACGGCCATTGGTACAGCTACCAATAAACACATAATCAATTTTCTTACCTATCATCTGTTCATTTTCATGATAGCCCATATACGCCAAAGATTTATCGAAAGTGGCCTTACCACCTCCAATGGCTTCGGCCGTAGGAATATGTTTTGAAATACCAATGCCCATTCCCGGATTGGTTCCATAAGTAATCATGGGTTCTATATCGGCGGCATTGTAGGTTACTTCTTTATCGAAAATAGCATCACTATCGGTTTTTAGGGTTTTCCAATACGCCATGGCTTTGTCCCAATCGGTACCTTTTGGTGTCTTTGGTCGGCCTTTTATATATTCAAAGGTTTTCTCATCTGGAGCAACCATACCGCCTCGGGCCCCCATTTCGATAGATAGATTGCAGACCGTCATACGGCCTTCCATGGTCATATTTTCAAATACATCGCCGGCATATTCCACAAAATATCCGGTAGCACCCGATGTTGTTAATTGGGAAATAATATACAGCCCAACATCTTTGGGTGTAACGCCTTTGTTTAACGTACCGTTTATGTTGATACGCATTTTTTTTGGTTTGGGCTGCATGATACACTGCGAGGTAAGCACCATTTCTACTTCCGAAGTACCTATACCAAAGGCAATAGCACCAAAAGCACCGTGCGTAGAGGTGTGCGAATCGCCACAAACAATTGTGGCTCCGGGAAGTGTAATGCCGTTTTCGGGGCCTACAACGTGTACAATACCGTTATTTTGGTGGCCTAAGCCCCAATGGCTAATACCGTATTTGTTGGCATTGTGTTCCAAAGTAGCCAATTGGTTGGCAGATAAAGGATCTTGAACCGGCAAATGCTGGTTAATGGTTGGGGTATTGTGGTCGGCAACGGCAAAGGTGCGTTGCGGATAGATAACGTCCAGCTCTCTACTTTCCAATCCTACAAATGCTACGGGGCTTGTTACCTCATGGATTAAATGGCGATCTATAAATAATACGTCCGGGCCATCCTTAATGCTTTGTACAACATGCGAATCCCACACTTTATCGAACAACGATTTACTCATATTCTATTTTTATGTTATTATTTGTCTTTTTGTTTATGCTGAATAAGCTAACAAATTTACTAAAATCCACTTATTTTTTTAGTATATAATCAATTTTAAGGTGTATAACCGCTCTATTTTTTGCGTTTTTTCAAAATAAAAGGATGTAAAATCGTTTTTTTTTAACGGAAGTCTGATTTATGTTGTAATAATTAAAAAATCTTCCACAACGCTGTCCCACAACTAAAAAGTATTCAATTTGAAAAAGTAAGCAGATATTTTTTTTACTATGGAGGTTTGTTGATAACCCCGTTAACAATTATGAGTCACCCCAAAAAAAAGACGTTTTAATATGCTGTACTTTTATGGAAAAGCTATTGTATTATGGAATCAAGACATTTTAAATTACGCTCCATTCGTCCGGATTTTAAAACCACAACCCTTAACGATACCATGACGGGCGACGAACGTTTCCAAAATTTGGTTTTACGTCCCGTAATTTCCTTCCAGAACGATTTGTTTGTAGAAGTCTTTAAAAATTATGCCGCCAAGCACAAATCGGTTTTTTATGGTTTGTCTTCGGAAAAACGCATGGATTATATTGAAAATGCCATAAACAAGGATATGAAATTCCGTAACTCCCTAAAAGGCATGGTTATTGGCCTATTTACGGTTGAAGAGTATATGGTTTACATACAAAACTCTTCGGCTTTAAACAAGCGCATGATGCATTTGGTTAAAGAACAACTTATTGGCAATATGCAACTGTTTGAGGGCGGCAATGTACTTCTGGCAGTTTAAAAGGCTTTAAATAACAGAAACACCGTTTAAATCGGTGGTCAGTACATCGCTCATATAATCAAAATATGGACGAATGGCCTTGAAACTCGTGGTAACTTCGCTAAAAAATTGTGAGCCTGTTACTTCCTTGTCGCTAAATTTCCTGATAAAATAATATTGTTTTTTACGGATTAGATCTATGGCCTTATGTTCTTTATCAAAACCCTTGGGAGCTGTTTTTACCGCCTCACCTTCAATGTTTCCCCAAAGGGTTTTTATATCTGTATTGTTTAAAATATCCCGCATTTCGCTATCGTCCATTTCAAATTCTTTTCTAATACGTAATAAATCGGCCGGTTCGGGTTGCCAAAAGCCTGTGGCAATAAAACTCTCACCAGGTTCGATATGGATATAATAACCGCCCCTTAATTTGGGTTTTGTACGGTGAAACGACCCTCCAAAATTGGTTTTGTAAGGGGCTTTGTTCTTGGAAAACCGAACATCGCGGTATATCCTAAACATTTTTAGCTTATCGATGTCGTCGTGCTGATTGAGGTTGTTTTTAATAACTTCAAAAAAAGCATTCACTTCTTTTTGTATGGCCTGAAACTCCTTTTTATTATTGTTAAACCAATCCCTGTTATTGTTCTTTTCTAATTTTGACAAAAATGTAAAAGCCGATTTTGGTATTGTTACGTTCATTTTTAGTATTCGTTATTTGTTCTTGGTTTTAAATTTTGGGTTTAGGTTGCTCTCTTCAAATTCAATAGCGTTAAGAATCAATCCCGAAGCAGGTGCAATATACTCCATTTTAACATATATATCCGGTTGCAGACTGTATTTAATATCTTCCAAAGTTAGTTTGTGTTTTCCCAAGTCTATTAAAGCACCCATCATCAATCTAATTTGGTTACGCATAAATCCTTTTCCTTTTACGCGTAGTAAATACGATTTTTCGGGAAAATAATTGGCGGTATAAACTGTATTTTCAATAATTTCGCAGGTTAAAATCTCACGGTTGTAAACACCGGTTTCCGAAGGTTTAAAACAATACGATTTAAAATAATGTTTACCCTGAAAAAGTTTGGCTCCTTCGGCCATTAAATTAATATCCAATTCGTCCAGAATGGTAGTCATTATCGGAGCGCAAAACGGATGGCACTTTTGTCCGAATGTAAACAAATATAGGTATTCCTTTATTTTAGAATGATTTATTATGTTGAAAGTTTCATCGACTTCACAAATATCCAAAGCCCTTATATCTTGGGGTAAATTGTGGTTAAAGTGGTTTAAAAAATCTTCCAAGTTCTCGATAGGTTCTTGCAAAAACAATTCGAAGGCTGCACTTTCGGCAGAAACCATGGCATCGGTACGTCCGGAACTTAGGCTTTTAAACGGTTTTCCGTTAAAAATAAAATTCAAGGTTCTATCTACCATTAAATGTAGGGTTTTAACATTAGGTTGCTTTTGCCAACCATGAAAGCGATACCCTAGATATTGGATATTAACAACGTAAAAATATTTTTTCATGTGTTAGTTTTTAATGGTCACATGGAACACAAAAATTAACATTCCACCGTGAGATTTAAGTTTAATTATGGGGTTTCATTGTTTATTTTTTGAAAAATCGAAAAATACGTGTTTCTATCCAAATAACAAGGCATATAAGAATAAAAGGTATTTTTTATTTAATCAATATTAAGGACGGTTTCTACAAAAGAAACATAGACATTTTAAAAATTTTTAAAAATAAATTTTAGAATACAAAATAATTTCCTAAATTGTTGTTTTAAATAACCAACTAAAACAAACGGTCTATGACTCTATTGGACACTGTGCCTGTAGTGGATTTGTCGGGTAACGAACTAAAAAACTATCGCCGAAAAAAGAAGATCCTCACCCTTTTGTATAATGAGGATACGTTATCTGCGACCGAAATTGGACGGCGTATTGGTGTGAGTATCCCTACATCTACCTCTTTGTTAAGGGAACTAAGTGAGGAAAGATATGTTAAGTCCCGCGGATCGGGAAAATCTCGGGGCGGACGCCGTCCGGAGCTTTTTGGGCTTAGGAGCGATACTGTCTATGTGGTGTCCTGCGAGCTGGGATGGTACACGTGTAAGATAGGTATTTTTAATCCACGAAACCAGTTGGTTGCTCCAATAGAAATTATAGAAACCAATAGTGATGATGCCCTTTTGGTTGATAAGATATATGCTGCGGTACAAAAAATAATCAAAGAAAATGACATAAAGGAATCGTTGTTATTTGGAATAGGATTGGCCATGCCCGGGTTGGTTGATGAAACAAATGGCATTAACTACAGTATAAAGGATAAAGCGCTACAACCTATTGTTGAACGTTTTAAAGAAAAATTTGACACCCTTATTTATATAAATAACGATGCACGTATGCAAGCTTATGGCGAGTTTGTGTTTGGTGCTGCAAAAGGCTATCAAAATGCTTTGGTTGTAAACTGGAATTGGGGTTTGGGCTTTGGCATGATAGTAAATGGGGAACTTTATAATGGTTCCTCAGGTTTTGCCGGTGAACTTTCCCATACCAAATCGGTTGAAGATGGCGATTTATGTATTTGTGGCAAACGGGGCTGTCTGGAAACCATAGTTTCGGTTAATGTTATTATACGTCGAGCTCAAGAAGCCGTAAAAACGAGAATGGTGTCGCAATTAACAGCCAAGTTTAAAGACCGTGAAACCGAAATAGGAATTAAGGATATTATTAAAGCTGCCCGCAAAGGGGACGAATGCTGTATAGAACTGTTAAATTCGGTTAGTGTTACATTGGGTAAAGCCTTGTCCACTTCCATACAATTATTAAACCAGGATATTATAGTGCTTGGCGGTGTAGTAACTCAAGCCAACAAGCATATTTTGGTGCCCATACAACAAACCATAGACCAATATTGCTTAGAAGAAATTGCGGGCAATGTTAAACTCGTAATTTCCGAAAATTGGAAAGAATCGGGGCTTTTGGGTGTTACGGCATCGTTGTACCAGAAATTGTTCAGCAATTTATATAACTAA
>JBKEDH010000015.1:0-10036 GCA_047975295.1 Aestuariibaculum sp. | reverse complement strand
AAAAAAAAACATCCAAAAAATCCAAACGTAGTATTTTTACGTATATTTGGAAAAAATTTAAACACTAAATCAAAAACAATGAAAAAATTAGTATTAAGTACCGCTTTATTGTTGGCTTTGGGAATAACTTTAACTTCTTGTAGAGATACAAAAAAGGAAGAAGGCTCTGTAAACGATGCTATTGAGAACGCAAAAGACGCTATCAATGAGACTGCCAACGATGCCAAAAAAGTAACAGAAGACGCTTTAAACGAAGCAGGCAATACTGTTAAAGATGCGGCAAACACAACTGAAGAAGCTGTTAAAGATGCAGCCAAAACTACTGGCGATGCTGTTAAAGATACTGCAAACGCTACCGGCGAAGTTGTAAAAGACGCTGCAAATGCTACTGGCGATGCCGTTAAAGACGCTGCAAATGCTACTGAAAAAGCAGTAAAAGATGGGACTAACGCTGTAAAAGATAAAGTTAAGGAAGTTACTAAATAATTTTCACCCTTATTTTAAACAAAAAAGCATCCGGTAAAACCGGATGCTTTTTTGTTTAATTCCTTTTGTGGGCGTCGAATCACTTTAAAACCCTTTGTTAAGCACATAAGCAGCATCGTTCCAACGCAATTCTTGCTTAAATCGATATAAATCTGTTTTTTCATCTATCAATAAAAATTCGATATCCATAATTTCCGCATAATCTTCTAACGATTCGGTCGAAATATTTTGGCTATAACAGGTATGGTGTGCTCCTCCGGCATAAATCCATGCTGCTGCTGCTGTTTGCAAATCGGGTTTGGCATCCCACAACACCCGCGCCACAGGTAGTTTGGGCATTTGTTCTGTTAGTTCTACTGCCTCAACTTTATTTACCAGCATTCTAAAACGGTTACCTATATCGACTATCGAAGCATTTAGAGCCTTACCTGCCCCACTATTAAATACCAAACGAACGGGATCTTCTTTTCCACCTATACCTAGTGGATGGATTTCGCAAGACACATCGCCATTGGCAATCGAAGGACAAATTTCCAACATATGAGAGCCCAGACAACTCATATTATTCGGACTAAAATGATAAGTATAATCTTCCATAAAACTGTTACCACCTTTCAATCCGGTTCCCATAACCTTCATGGTACGTACCAATGCAGCAGTTTTCCAGTCTCCCTCACCTCCAAATCCGTAACCACTTGCCATTAAACGCTGTGAGGCAATTCCCGGCAATTGTTTTATACCGTGCAAATCCTCAAAGGTATCGGTAAAAGCGGTGTACCCTCCAGTTTCTAAAAAAGCACGCATACCTAACTCTATCTTGGCAGCATCACGCAACGAAGCCCGCATACTTCCATTGGCTTTAAGTTGGGGAGCCATTACATAGATATCATCGTACTCCTCGATTAAAATATCGACCTGGGCATCTGTAACCTGATTAACGTAAGCCGCCAAATCGCCAATACCATAGCCATTTACCTCGTAACCAAACTTAATCTGTGCCGATACTTTATTGCCTTCGGTTACCGCTACCTGCCGCATATTGTCTCCAAAACGGGCCACCTTCATTTTATGGCTATCGGCAACGGCAGCAGCTACACGTGTCCAGTCGGCTACTTTTTTTATTACATTTTCATCTTGCCAATATCCTACTACAACCTTACGATTTTTACGAAGTCTGGAGGCCATAAAACCAAACTCACGACCACCGTGTGCAGACTGGTTAAGGTTCATAAAATCCATATCAATAGTATTCCAAGGGATATCTCTATTGAACTGTGTGTGCAAATGTAAAAATGGCTTTTGAAGTGTATTTAATCCAGCTATCCACATTTTGGCAGGCGAAAAGGTATGCATCCATGTTATAATACCTATACATTTTTCGTCGTTATTGGCTTCTTTACAAACAGTATGGATTTCACTGGGTGTTTTTACTATTGGTTTAAATACCACATTAACCGGAAGTGCCAAATGTTTATTGTACGTATTTGCAATTTCTTTTGAATGCTCAGCAACCTGTTTTAAGGTCTCAGAGCCGTATAAATGCTGGCTACCTGTTACAAACCAGACATCGTATTGTTTTAAATTTATCATAGTTTTAATTGTTATTAAAGTGATACTGTACTAAATGAAAGCATAACATATATGACGATTACAATAATTAATACCGAAGCAGCAATATCCCAAAAGTTGTAACTACTTCTATTTTCGGCTTTTTGCTCTTTGGTAATCGTTCCGAATGTCAACCCTGCTATCTTGGTGGGTGATGATGCTGGATAAAACATACTTACTCCAACGGCAATAGCGATACAAAGAGCAAAGAAATAAGCCCCGAACACCAACCAATTTATATCGGCCAGATTATATAAAAAACTTCCTTCCTCGAAACTGTTTTTTGTTATTTCCAAGGTTAATTTACTAAATCCTATAATTAACCCTCCCACAAGAGTTGCAATAGCCCCATTGGCATTAATACGTTTATAGAAAATACCCAATAGAAAAACAGCTGCAATTGGTGGCGAGATATAAGCCTGTACGTTCTGTAAATATTCATACAATCCGTCGGAAAGTCTTGTAATTATCGGTATCCACAACAAGCCCAATCCAACAACAAAAAATGTAGCAACACGTCCTGTTTTTACTAGTTTTTCCTCTGGTTTGTCGGGGTACAGTTTTTTATATACATCCAATGTAAACAATGTAGAACACGAATTGAACACCGAGGCTAGTGAACTCATTAAAGCAGCCAAAAGACCGGCTGCCACCAACCCTCTTAATCCCGAAGGCATTAAATTACTCATCAGTACGGGAAATGCTTGGTCAGGACTATCCCATTCTAGTTCACCCTTCATTTTAAGAGCCAAGGCAATAACCCCCGGTATCAAGAATAAAAATACGGGCATTAATTTTAGCAACGCACCAAAAATACTACCCCGTCGGCCTTCTTTTATATTTTTAGCTGTTAATACACGCTGTACAATAACCTGATCGGTACACCAATACCAAATACCTACAACAGTACTGGTTATAAAGAGCGGTAACCAAGGAAAATCGGGATCTGAATTAGAGCGCCACATGTTAAAGTACTCGGGACCAACAGTATCTTTAAGTTCTCCCCAGCCCCCAACGGCATCCAATCCCAAATAAGTTAGTACTCCAGCACCAAGTACTAGAACAATAGCTTGTATAGTTTCGGTATAGACCACTGCGCGCATACCTCCCAAAACCGTATAAATCCCAGTTAACACTACCGTAGATACAGCTCCTATCCAAAACGGAATACCCAATAAAGCCGATACAACAACCCCTCCAGCATAAATAGTTACCGATACTTTAGTTAAAATATAAGCTACCAAAGACACAATTGAAAGCACCCATCGAGAACGTGCATCGAAACGTTTTTCTAAAAATTCGGGCATTGTAAACACTCCACTACGTGCATAAAAAGGCAAGAACACCCAACCTAACATAAGTACAACCCAAGCCTGTATTTCGTAAATTAGCAAAGGCATCTTATCGCTCGCCCCGTTGCCTGCTAATCCTACAACATGTTCCGACCCGATATTAGAAGCAAAAATAGAAGCCCCTACTACAAACCACCCCAAATTACGTCCCGCAAGGAAATAATCTTCGGTGTTTTTTTGCTTTTGCTTGATTACCCACCATGCAACACCCAGTAGCACTAAAAAATAACCGGCAATAACAATCCAGTCTAAGGTATCTAATCCTTTCATATTTAATAATTTAGTTAGTCTATTTTATTCTTATTAACATCCTTGTCCATAATAAGCATCTTTACCATGCTTACGTTCGTAATGTTTCTTTTTTAGTGCTTCTTTTAAAGTAACTGCATGAGGATTAATCTGTAAGGTTAAATGGGCCATTTTGGCTACTTCTTCGCAAACTGCACTATTGTAAACAGCATTTGCTACAGTTTTGCCCCAAGTAAAGGGAGCATGATTACCCACAAGTACCATCCCCACCTCACTGTAATCGAGACCACGCTCGTTAATGCAATCTATAATCTGGTACCCTGTCATGTGTTCGTAATCACCCGAAATATATTCGTCTTTCATTGGTGGTGCACATGGAATATTGGAAATTAAATGGTCTGCATGAGTTGTTCCAAAAATGGGAATATCTTTTAAAGCTTGAGCCCAAGCCGTACCATAAGTGGAATGTGTGTGTACAACACCTCCTATTTTATCCCATTCTTTATACAATACAGCATGTGTTTTGGTATCGGATGATGGCCGTAATTTACCTTCTATAATCTTGGCATTGAAATCGCAAATAACCATATCCTCAGGTTTTAAGTCTTGATAAGGTACACCACTGGGCTTTATGGCAAAAACACCTTTATTTCTATCGACGGCACTGGCATTGCCAAAAGTAAACAATACCAAACCCAACTTGGGAAGCTGCATATTGGCTTCGTAAACTTCTTCCTTTAATGTTTTGTAAGCACTCATTATTTATTCATAATATATTGTTCCATAACTTTACTAAGCACACCATAATCTTGATAGACTTTCTGGTAAGCTTCTACATTTTTTTGAATGGGATAATACACCTTTTCAAAAGGACTCGCCATAGTATCCATGGCCGTTTTGGTATTAAGATATACACCTGCTGCTACCGCTCCAAAAATTGAAGCCCCCAAGGCACAGGCTTGCTCTGATTGTGCTATTTTAATAGGCAGGTTCAGCACGTCGGCCATCATCTGCATAATAAATGGTGATTTTTTTGCAACACCCCCCAAACCTATAACTCCTTTTAACGGAATACCTTCTTCGGTAAACCTATCGACTATTTTCTTAGCTCCAAAACAGGAAGCTTCGACCAAAGCCCGAAATACTTTTGGAGATGTACTCCCCAAATTTATACCGGCAATTACACCTTTTAAATTTTGGTTTGCATCGGGGGTTCGCCTACCGTTCATCCAATCTAAAGCCAATTCTCCCGAAGCTCCAATAGGCTCTTTTTCGGCAGCATCGCCCAATTTAGGTATGATACCCGACATTGTTTCTGCTATAATTTGTTCTTTTATTTCGTTTGGAATTAAAATAGAAGCACTTAAAATTTCTTTTATCGGCCAAGCAACCAAACGTTCGTACCACGCATAAATATCGCCAAAAGCCGATTGTCCCGCTTCTAAACCCAACATATTAGGAATTACCGAACCGTCCACCTGTCCGCAAATACCTTTAACCAAATGTTCGGTCTCGTTTTTAGGTGTTACCAAAATATCGCAGGTCGATGTTCCCATGATTTTTGTTAAGTAATAAGGTTCGATATTTACTCCTACAGCGCCCATATGCGCATCGAAAGCACCTACGGCAACCTTTACCGATGTTGACAATCCTAAACGTCTGGCCCATTCTGGCGATAAAGTCCCTACCGATTTATCGGATGTGTAGGTTTCTACGAACAATCTGTCTCTTAAACCGTCCAAAAGTGGATCCAAAGCTGTAAAGAAATCATTTGGTGGCAAACCACCAAACGACTTATGCCACAAAGCCTTGTGTCCTGCCGCACAACGGCTTCGCTTCATTTTATCTATATTATTGCCTCCCGTTAGCAAAAAAGGCACCCAATCGCAATGTTCTACCCACGAATAAGCCGCTTGATATACAGCTTTATCCTCTCTTGAAATATGTAGAATTTTGGACCAAAACCATTCCGAAGAATAAATACCACCTTCATACTTAGAGTAATCGATTGCCCATTTTTTACAAAGCACATTGATTTCGTCAGCCTCTTTAACAGCTGTATGGTCTTTCCAAAGTACAAACATAGCATTAGGGTTTTTATCGAAACCCTTTAAAAGTGCCAAAGGTGTCCCTGTTTTATCTACGGCAACCGGTGTAGAGCCCGTAGTGTCCACTCCAATACCTATTATGTTTTCAACAATATCCTTATTAACTTGAGATACAACCGAAATAATGGTTTTTTCGATACCCTCAATATAATCCAAAGGATGCTGCCTGAATTTATTTTCGGAAGGCTTGCAATACTCGCCCCGTTTCCAACGTTCATAATAATGCACGGCCGTAGCCATCTCCTCTCCCGTTTTGGTGTTAACGATTAATGCTCTAACCGAATCCGACCCAAAATCCATCCCAATGGTATATTTTATTTTCTCCATAACAGCGCAGCTCTTTATCGTTTAATTTATAAAACCGTATTGCAATATAATACTTTATTTTAATAAGTGTACATAAAACACTTATAATTTTTTTATAAAAAATAACCCCATAATCATTCTACGGGGTTTGGACTCTTATAAATTAAAGTTTTGCTCTTCGTTATAAAGGTCTTTATCGAAGCGATAAAGGAAAGCACCTTTTCGGGATTCGGACATATCTTTTTCGTCCAACTTTATCAAAAATTTCATTTGGTTAATCTTCCTTCTGAAATTTCTTTTATCTAATTTTTCGTTTAAAATACCTTCATAAAGTGCTTGTAATTGGGGCAATGTAAATTTAGGAGGCAATAAATTGAAAGCTATTGGGAAATTTCTTATACGACGTCTAAGGCGTTTTATAGCAGAATCGACCATATCTTGATGGTCGAAGATAAGTTCGGGTAAATTATCGATAGGAAACCATTCGGCATTATATTGTTTTACCTGTTCTTTTATATATTTTGCTTTTAAAATTAAAGCGCTATAAGTTGTTGACACCACACGTTCGAACGGGTCTCGATTGGCCTTCCCAAAGGTTTTAACCTGCTCCATGTAAATATCCTGCAGTCCGGACAAATGGTACAGGATCCTATTGGCAGCTTCGTCTAAATCTTCATTATTTTTAACAAAACCGCCAATAAGAGACCATCTACCCATTTCGGGTTCGAACCCTCTATGTATTAACAACAGTTCTACCCTATTGTCGTTAAATCCAAAAATAATACAATCGGCAGCTATTTTTATTTGTTGACTAGCTTTGTAGGCTGTATTGGACACTGTCATGGATTAAGAGCCTGTTTAAATTTATATCAATTGTTTTCTATGTCTCTTTTTGCGCATAATTTCGTTAAAATTTCATCAAGTAGCACAGCTATCATCTTCTATTTTGCCTCATTATACATCAATACAAAAAGTCTATCATACAAATTTAAACAGGCTCTAAACGAAATGGGTTAAAACTTTATTGGTTTCCTTTTTTATAATCTTCTAAAAATTTAGTTAGACCAATATCGGTCAACGGATGTTTCAATAGTCCTTTTATAGAAGACAATGGCCCTGTCATAACATCGCTACCTATCTTGGCACAGTCTATAACATGCATGGTATGCCGTATCGACGCTGCCAAAATCTGGGTTTGAAAACCATAGTTGTCGTAAATTTGACGTATCTCGGCAATAAGGTTTAATCCATCGGTCGAGATATCGTCCAAACGCCCTAAAAATGGCGACACGTAAGTGGCTCCCGCTTTGGCGGCCAATAAGGCTTGTCCTGCCGAAAACACCAAAGTCACATTGGTTCTTATCCCTTTGTCTGTTAGATATTTACATGCTTTTATACCATCTGCAATAAGAGGTAATTTCACCACAATTTGCGGGTGCAATGCTGCCAGCTTTTCACCTTCGGCAATCATTCCTTCAAAATTTACCGAAATAACTTCGGCACTTACATCACCATCAACAATTTCGCAAATCTTTTTGTAGTGGTTTAAAATATTGTCCTGTCCGGTAATACCTTCTTTAGCCATTAACGACGGGTTTGTGGTTACCCCATCCAAAACGCCTAAAGCCTGTGCTTCGGCTATATCGTCAAGATTGGCCGTATCGATAAAAAATTTCATGTGTTAATTATTTATTGTTTTTTAAATACGCTAATACTTCTTTGCTTACCTTCTCTCCGGTAAATCCAAATTTATCGTCCAACACGCCCGCTGGTGCCGAATATCCGAAATGATCCAGACCAAATACTTTCCCTTTGTCGCCTACCAAACCTTCCAGATTAACAGGTAATCCAGCTGTTAATCCAAACAAAGGCTTGTTTTTTGGTATAATACTGTCTTGATATTCTTGGGATTGAAGTCTAAATAGACCTTCGGAAATTACAGAAGCAATATTAACCTTTAAGTTGTGTTGCGATTCTAAAATTTCGGCAGCAGCCACAAGTGTTGATACTTCCGAACCATTAGCTATTAAAATCACATCTGGATTGTTAGTTTGTTTAACCAGATAACCACCTTTTTCCGAAGCCATTGCCTCGTTGTAGCGAGAACCACTACTGGCGGGTACATCTTTAATACCTTGTCTGGATAATATTAAGCCCGAAGGGGTTTTTGTATTTTCCATAGCCATTTTCCAAGCGATACTGGTTTCGGCAGAGTCGGCCGGACGTAAGGCCAAGAAACTGGGCTTACCACTATGGTTTTTAAGTTTTTCCAACAAACGTATTTGAGCTTCTTGCTCAATAGGCTGATGCGTTGGCCCATCTTCGCCCACACGGAAAGCATCGTGAGTCCACACATATTTAACCGGTAACTCTTGGATACCACTTAAACGTATAGCCGGTTTCATATAATCTGAAAACACAAAGAATGTTGCCACAACAGGTACTACACCACCATGTAAAGCTATACCATTGGCAATACTGGCCATGGTTAATTCGGCTACACCCGCTTGTAAAAAACCTCCACTAAAATCGTCCTTTTTTAAAGCTTTTGATTTTTTAAGGAAGCCATCTGTTTTATCGCTATTAGATAAATCGGCCGAAGACACAATCATATTCTCTACATTTTCGGCCAAATATCCCAATACGTTCGATGAGGCAGCACGCGATGCCAAACCTTCCTTATGGGCGACTTTAGAAAAATCGAGCTCTGGTAGTTTTCCAGAAAGGAAGAAGTCTAATTTATCGGCAAGTCCTTTGTTTTCGGCTTTCCAAGCAGCTATTTCGGCTTTCTTTTTTCCCGCATTCTCTATTTTCGTTTTTAATATATTGCTATAATATTCTTTTACGTCGGTATAAATATCGAAAGGACTTTCCGGGTTTGCTCCTAAGTTTATCAAAGTCTTTTTGTAATCGGCTCCTGTTTTGCTTATTGGCTGGCCATGTAGTTCGCAGTAGCCTTCGTAGGTTTTCCCATTGGCATCGACACAACCTTTTCCCATTATGGTCTTCCCTATAATTAATGTAGGCCGTTCGGTTTCATTATTGGCATCGGTCAACGCCCGTCTTATTTCATCATGATTATGCCCATCGATAGTTACTACTTTCCAGCCCCAAGCTTCGTATTTTTTTGCTGTATCTTCGGTAGTTACTTCATCGGTTGAAGTTGATAATTGTATATCGTTAGAATCGAAGAACATAATAAAATTACTTAAACCCAAATGCCCGGCAATTCTTCCGGCACCTTGAGATATTTCTTCTTGAATACCACCATCGGAAATAAAGCCATAAATTTTATGGTTTATCCAATTACCAAACCGTGCCTGTAAAAACTTAGCTGCAATGGCCGCACCGATACCCATGGTATGTCCCTGGCCCAATGGTCCGGAAGTATTTTCGATACCCCGCTTTACATCTACTTCGGGATGTCCTGGCGTTGCAGAGCCCCATTGCCTAAAATTAGCAACATCGGCCTTGGTATAATTATCCAAAAGATAATATTGAGCGTACATTAACGTAGAAAGGTGTCCGGCATCCATAAAAAAACGATCCCTGAAAGGCCATTGCATGTCCGCAGGATCGAAATTAAAAAACTCAGAATATAAAATGTGCATAAAATCGGCACCACCCATTGGCCCTCCCGGATGTCCCGAATTAGCCTTTTCTACCATGGCTACAGCAAGTGCCCGAATATTATCTGCCGCTTGTTGATCTAATTGTTTGTTCATTTTCGATTGTGTTAATTTTTACAGCTTTTATCTTGTTTTAACGAATGAGATTTGTTTTTTCGCTGCAAATTTAGCGATATATTTTCACACGAATAAATTTAAGTTAAACATTTAATTTTTAGTTTTTTACAAACAGCGTTGCAAAAAAGCAATAAGCTTACTGCCCGTTGTTTTATTCATGACCTTTTGTGGAGGCCTTTAT
>JBKEDH010000194.1:0-11772 GCA_047975295.1 Aestuariibaculum sp. | reverse complement strand
TGAAGAGTTGTTCAAAATCACTTGTGTAGGAAATAGGACTGGGCATTGTAGAACTACCCAAAACCGTATTTTCTTTTTGCCCATAGCCAAAAACCTGTACAAAAATGAACAAAAACAGAATACTGTATTTTTGGAATTTCATTGTTTTGAGTGTAAGGTTATTAAGTAACTGTTTAAATTTAAAAAAAGAATTAATCAATTCTGTTAAAAAGCATGATAAATAGGAGTAAAACAGTTATTATTAGATGTTTGAGTGTGTGGTTTTTTGTGTTTTAATGGTTGCAATTAGTTAATTTATTGGCACTATTGAGTTTTAAATATATGGCTAAGTAAAATGGATAGTAGATTGGGTTTTAAGAGGTCAACTCCCTAAATAACCCTTCCAAACTGCTGTTTTTTTGGTTAAGTTGAAGAATTTTAAGTTGGTTGTCATGTGCAAAATCAAAAACCGAAGCACGCATATCGGTAGTGGTGTCGAAGGTAATTTCATAAGTAAAACCAAAAGTATTTATAACATGTTTTACATGGGACAGTTGTTTTAAAAAAGCATCCTCGACACGGTAATCAAATTCCACAACCACAATTTGGGCTTTGCCTTTATGGAGGTCGTCCAATTTTTTATCGGCAACAATCTCCCCTTTATTAATAATAATTACACGGTCGCACATGGTCTCCACCTCCTGCATAATATGGGTAGACAGGAAAACGGTTTTGGTTTTTCCTATTGTTTTTATCAAATTCCTTATTTCTACAAGTTGGTTAGGGTCTAATCCGGTTGTGGGTTCGTCCAAAATTAAAACATCGGGGTTATGCAATAGAGCATTGGCCAAACCAACACGTTGGCGGTAACCTTTGGATAGTTGTCCTATTTTTTTATGGGCTTCGGGCGTTAATCCGGTCTGTTCTATTACGGTTTCAATGCGGTGTTTCTCTACTTTGTAAATTCCGGTATTAAAATTAAGATATTCCTTAACGTACATATCCAGATATAGCGGATTATGTTCAGGCAAATAGCCAACACTTTTTTGTACCTGTTGTTTTTCGGTTTTAACATTAAAGCCGTTAACCGTTGCCGTACCCGAATCGGCATGTGTAAAAGTGGTTAAAATTTTCATCATAGTCGATTTTCCTGCACCGTTTGGCCCCAAAAAACCAACAATTTCGGGTTTTTCAATTTTAAATGAAATATCGTTTAAAGCTTTTTGGTTTTTGTAGTGTTTCGAAATGTGGGCAACTTCAATGGACATATTTTAAATAATTTGTTCAAAAATAAGTATTCTGTACCATAAATGTATTTTTTCTGTAAAATCTTTAAAAAACCAAAAAAAAGTTTTTTTCAATTTTTATTTCTTAAATAAATAATTACTTTAGCAGTCAAGATGAATGCAACATATTTTACATACAACTATTTTTATTTCTTTCTTAACAAAGAAATCGAGGCGTTGCATGTATAATTGAAATATAAATAAAAGTGTAGAGTCTCGATGAAAATCGGGACTTTTTTTTTGAAAGTATAAACAAGAAATATTGATAAATACAGTAGCTATACAAGGTATAAAAGGGTCGTTCCATCATATTGTGTCGAAACAGTTTTTTAAAAATCCGGTAGATATTATTGAGTGCAATACTTTTGATATGTTGGTCGATAATGTGGTAAGCAAACAATGCGATGCCGGCATTATGGCTTTAGAAAACTCCATTGCGGGTTCCATAATCCCCAATTATGCGTTAATCGATAAGTATGGACTGCATATTGTTGGCGAGCATTATCTGGACATCCAACACAATTTAATGGTTTTAAAAGATCAGGATATTAAAGACATAAAAGAAGTCTATTCGCATCCCATGGCATTGTTGCAATGTAAGGATTTTTTTAAGCAATATCCGCATATTAAACTGGTTGAAGATAAAGATACGGCCGAGGTTGCACAACGCATACAGCAACAACAATTGCTGGGTGTTGGGGCGATAGCAAGCGTAATGGCCGCCGAAATTTTTAATTTGGATATCTTGGCCAAAAGCATACAAACCATTAAACATAACGAAACCCGTTTTGTAATAGTAAAACGTAAAAATTCCGAAATTCCGGAATACGAAATAAATAAAGCTTCGGTAAAATTCGAAGCCGACCACAAGCGGGGTAGTTTGGCTACTATTTTAAATGTAATGAGCGATTGCCGATTGAATTTAACCAAAATACAATCGTTGCCTATTGTGGAAACACCTTGGAAATATGCTTTTTTTATTGATGTGACTTTTGAAAAGTATGCCGATTTTAAAAAAGCCAAATCCATACTAGACATCATGGCCTATAACTTTAAGGTTCTGGGCGAATATAAAAACGCAAAGTTATGATTGAAACAGCAAAGCGGTTACAGACCGTCGAAGAATATTATTTTTCCAAAAAACTGCGCGAGGTAAGTGCCTTGGTGTCGGCAGGTAATCCGGTTATTAATCTCGGTATTGGTAGTCCCGATTTACTACCGCCGCCACAGGTTGTAAAAGCGTTGGCCGAAGGATTGGCAAATCCGGTAGCACATAAATACCAAAGCTACCAAGGCCTTCCAGAATTAAGGGAAGCTATGGCTCAGTTTTATAAAACCCAATATGTGGTTACATTAAACCCGCAAAACGAGGTGCTACCCCTAATGGGAAGTAAGGAAGGTATTATGCACATTGCCATGGCTTTTTTAAATGAAGGCGATGAGGTACTTATTCCCAATCCCGGATATCCAACCTACCAATCGGTTACCAAATTGCTACGGGCAGAACCTGTTTTTTATAATCTGGATGCAGCTAATAATTGGTTGCCCGATTTCGATGCTTTGGAAAAACTGGATTTAAGCAAGGTAAAACTTATGTGGGTCAATTATCCGCACATGCCAACGGGAGCACAACCTAATACAGATTTGTTCGAAAAACTGGTTGCTTTTGGTAAAAAGCACCATATATTAATTATTAACGATAATCCGTACAGCTTTATATTGAACGATAATCCGAAAAGTATATTGGCGGTAAATGGCGCAAAGGAGGTTTGCTTGGAGCTCAATTCCTTGAGTAAAACCTTTAATATGGCAGGATGGCGTGTTGGTATGGTAGCCGGTAGCAGCACACTTATTAACCACGTGCTTAAGGTAAAAAGCAATATGGATTCGGGTATGTTTTACGGCATACAAAAAGGAGCTATCGAAGCCCTTAAATGTAACAAAGAGTGGTTTGCTAAATTAAATGCTATTTATACCGAACGCCGTAATGTGGTTTGGCAATTGGCAGAAACTTTAAATTGTACTTACAATAAAAACGCAAGTGGCCTTTTTGTTTGGGCCAAATTGCCCGAAGGCATTGATGCCGAAAAATTTATAGACGACATATTGTACAAGCATTATGTTTTTATAACCCCAGGAAGCATTTTTGGTAGTCAAGGTGCAGGCTATATCCGGTTTTCGTTATGTGCGTCAACCGAAGTGTTAAAGGATGCATTAATAAGATTGAAAAATAAATAAAAAACCCTTTTCTTTAGAGAGAAGGTTGTAAAAAGAATGAAAAACATATACATAATAGGAATAGGTTTAATAGGAGGCAGTTTGGCCATTGATTTAAAAAAACATGACCCCGATACGGTTATTTACGGCATTAGCCGAAAAGACACTACACTAGAAGAAGCCCTATCCCTAAATTTAATAGACAAAAAAGCAACCTTAGATGATTTGGAAAATGCCGATTTGGTTATCATTTCCATTCCTGTCGATGCTACGGTAAAACTGTTGCCAACGGTATTGAATAAAGTATCCGATAACGCCTTGGTAGTCGATGCCGGCTCGACAAAATTGGATATTTGTAAAGCTGTTGAAAATCATTCTAAACGGCGTAATTTTTTGGCTATGCACCCCATTGCAGGAACCGAACATTCCGGGCCATCGGCGGCCATAAGTGGGTTGTTTGTGGGTAAAACCAATATTGTGTGCGAGGTGGAAAAAACAACCTTTAAACTTCAAGAAAAAGGTATAGAGTTGTTTAAAGCTTTAGGCATGCGCATGCGTTACATGAATCCCGAAGCCCACGACAAACACATTGCTTATGTATCGCATCTATCGCATATCAGTTCGTTTATGTTGGGAAAAACGGTGATTGATAAAGAGCGTAACGAACGTGATATTTTCGATATGGCAGGCAGTGGGTTTGCATCAACCGTCCGTTTGGCAAAAAGCTCTCCCGAAATGTGGACACCCATTTTTCAACAGAACAAACAAAATGTTATTGAAACTTTGGAAGAGTATATAGGCAACCTAACACATTTTAAGGATTTGATGAAACAAGACGATTTCGAGGCAATTTATAACGAAATGAAAAATACAAATTATATAAAAGAGATATTGAACGGAATAAATTAAATAAAATTCAATTTGGAATTAAAGATTTGGAATTAAAAATACAGCAGAACTATTAAAACTAAAAACTAAAATCCCGATTTAAAGCTGAATTAAAAGTTTGGAATTTGGAATTTGATTTTTGAAATTTCACTAAAATTATGGAAAACAAAAAAGAAATGAGAAACTGGTTGGATGCCATGAATTTGAGTCATCCTTTGGTAATTGCGGGCCCTTGTAGCGCCGAAACGGAAGAGCAGGTTTTAAAAATAGCACATGAGCTAAAAAATACCGATGTAAACTATTTTAGGGCAGGTATCTGGAAACCGAGAACGCGTCCCGGAAATTTTGAAGGAGTAGGTGCTTTGGGCTTAAAATGGTTGCAAAAAGTAAAAGCCGATACGGGCATGAAAACCTGTACCGAAGTAGCCAATGCAGCCCATGTTAAATTGGCCTTGGAGCATGATATAGACTTGCTTTGGATTGGAGCTCGATCTACCGTTAGCCCATTTATCATGCAGGAAATAGCCGATGCCCTTCAAGGTACCGATAAGCCTGTTTTGGTTAAAAATCCGGTAAACCCCGATTTGTCGCTGTGGTTGGGTGGTATTGAGCGTATTTACAGTGCCGGTGTTAAAAATATAGGAGCCATCCATCGTGGATTTTCAACGTATCAAAAAACAAAATACCGCAATAATCCGGAGTGGCAATTGGCTATCGAGTTTCAAGATAAATATCCCGATATTCCATTAATTATCGATCCGTCCCACATTACCGGAAAACGCGATATGGTATTCGATATTTCGCAAACAGCTTTAGATTTGAATTATGATGGATTAATGATTGAAACCCACTACGATCCCGATAATGCTTGGAGCGATGCGGCACAACAGGTAACACCATCAACTTTGGTTCAGATTATGCGTGATTTAAAAATAAGAAAAGAATCCGATTCCGAAGCCGATTACCAAAAAGCTTTGGAAAATTTAAGAGCACAGATAGATGTTATAGACAATCAAATTTTAGACCAATTAGGCAAGCGTATGATTGTTGCCGATAGTATCGGGGCACTTAAAAAACAAAAAAATGTAGCTGTTTTACAGTCCAAACGTTGGAACGAAATTTTAGGTAAAATGGTACTTGAGGGGCAAGAACATGGATTAAGTGAGGAGTTTGTTTTAAAAATGTTCAAGGCCATTCACCAAGAATCCATCAACCACCAAGAAAAGATTATCAATAGTTAAAAAAATGTTCGATACGTGATAAAAGTATTTGTTTAACATATTGGACTTATTTTTCAAGACCTCGAAGGTTATAAAAACCTTCGGGGTTTGGTAACTAAATGTATTGATTGGTGGTGTTTAACGCTGTTTTTCAATTTTTTGTCGTGTGTTAAAAACGTTATTTAAAGCAAGACAAGGCATCCCGAAATCAGAATTGAATTTTGCGATGTCCCGATTCGTTCAATATAGCCTTAATTACTGTTTGTTCCGTTTAAAAACATAACGGGTAATGAAAATTCCTTGGTTGTCGCCTTTACCGGCATAACTTTCTACGGCACTGGTAACAAAAGCCAATTCCCAACCTTCTTCAACCATGGTATTCATTTTAGAGGTAATTACCGCATCGTTGGCAGCAATATTTTGAAAACGGATACCACCAATATTAAAGAAGTTTAAAAGTTTGGTTTCATCGAAATCCTTAACGCGTATTTCACCTCTATCCGATTTGTTTCGGGTATTGTCGTCGTCGGTTTGAGTCGAGGTAAAATCCTTGTAATTTTTTTCCTCGTTGGCACTAACAAGGCGCAATCGGCCTAAACCACTTCATATTATAATGTGATTGTAATTTACAACGGCTAAAATAAAAATAACCTTATATTTAAAATGATTTTTTTGAATTACTTTTGAAACCGTTATGACAGGACTCGTTTATAAATCTACAGGAAGTTGGTACACGGTAAAAACCGAATTGGGCGATATTTACGAATGCCGTATAAAGGGCAAGTTCCGCATAAAGGGCATAAAAAGTACCAACCCAATTGCTGTGGGCGATTATGTGGATTTCGAATTGGAAACCAATAACGATACCGTTACGGGTGTTATAAACACGATTCACGACCGTAAAAATTACATTGTGCGTAAATCGGTTAACCTATCCAAACAAACCCACGTTATTGCTTCCAATATCGATGTGGTTTTTTTATTGGTAACCATTAACAATCCGCCAACACTCACTAGTTTTATCGACAGATTTTTGGTAACTGCCGAAGCCTATTCCATAAAAACCGTTTTACTTTTCAATAAGATTGATGTTTACGATGAAGATACCTTGAACGAGGTTCGTTACTTAGCACATATATACAGGCAAATAGGGTATGAGTGTATCGGAATTTCGGCTGTTTCCGGAAAAAATATCGAGCAGGTAAAAAACCTAATGAAAGATAAAATAAGCATGTTTTCGGGGCATTCTGGCGTAGGTAAATCCACTCTAATAAATACCATAGCACCTGAACTCGATTTAAAAACAAAAGAAATTTCACTCCAACACATGCAAGGGCAGCATACCACAACCTTTGCCGAAATGTTCGACTTGGATTTTGGTGGAAAAATTATAGATACACCGGGTATAAAAGGTTTTGGTGTAGTAGATATGGATAAGGAAGAGATAGGCGATTATTTTCCCGAAATTTTTAAACTAAAACAGAATTGTAAATTCAATAACTGCCTACACATAAACGAACCCAAATGCGCCGTAAAAGAAGCCTTGGATAACGATGGAATAGCCTATTCGCGCTACCGCAGTTATTTACAGATTTTAGAAGGCGAAGACGAACATTACCGAACCGATGTTTGGGGAGAGTAAAAGGTGTTTAAAACTCAGGAAAACAAAAAAATGTTCTTTAAGAATTTAAAAAATGAAAGCAGTAATACAGCGTGTAACACAGGCAAGCGTAACCATTAAAGACCAAAAGGTAGCCGCAATACAAAATGGTCTTTTAATACTTTTGGGTGTTGTAAACGACGATACGCAAGACGATATAAAATGGCTAAGCAACAAAATAGCCAACTTACGTATTTTTAACGATAAAAACGGTATTATGAATATTAGTTTGTTGGAAAGTGGAGACGATGCCATTGTGGTAAGTCAATTTACCTTGCATGCTTCGACCAAAAAAGGCAATCGGCCCAGTTATATAAGAGCCGCAAAACCGGATATAGCCGTTCCCTTATATGAAAAGTTTGTAAAACAATTGGAAATCGACTTGAACAAATCCGTGCAAACCGGCCAGTTTGGTGCCGATATGAAAGTAGAACTGTTAAACGATGGCCCCGTAACCATAATTATTGATACGAAAAACAGGGCGTAAAAAAAATGGCCTTTAGTTATTTAAAAAAACAAAAATGAACATACAAAACGCACAAAAAGAAGTTGACGATTGGATAAAAAACCACGGTGTCCGCTATTTTAACGAACTTACCAATATGGCACAGCTAACCGAAGAGGTGGGCGAAGTAGCCCGTATTATTGCCCGTCGTTATGGTGAGCAAAGCGAAAAGGAAAGCGACAAAAATAAAGATCTGGGCGAAGAGTTGGCCGATGTGTTATTTGTTGTACTGTGTTTGGCCAACCAAACAGGTGTCGATTTACAGGAGGCCTTTAATGCCCGAATGTATAAAAAAGGAAAACGCGACCACGACAGGCACCATAATAACGAAAAATTAAAGTAAATTAGCCCTTTTATCTTAAAAACACGTCATGCACTTAAAAATTGAAAAATCGCTAATAGTTAACCGGCAATCAAAAGTTACTATAACCGGCTCTAAAAGCGAATCTAACCGTTTGTTACTGTTACAGGCTCTGTATCCGGAATTACAATTGGAAAATGTTTCAAATTCCGACGATAGCAAAGTCATGTCCAAAGCTTTAACTTCAAAAGAAAGTGTTATTGATATCCACCATGCCGGAACGGCCATGCGGTTTTTAACGGCCTATTTTTCCATTCAGGAAGGACGGGAAACGGTGCTTACAGGATCTAAAAGGATGAAAGAACGCCCCATACAAATTTTGGTGGAAGCACTCCAACAGCTTGGAGCGGACATCAGTTACGTTGAAAATCACGGATTTCCGCCCTTGAAGATAAAAGGAAAAAAACTTATCAAAAATAAAGTATCGTTAAACGCCAACGTAAGCAGCCAGTACATTTCGGCATTATTGTTAATAGCTTCAAAACTTGAAAACGGAATAGAATTAGCACTTGAAGGCGAAATAACATCGGTACCTTATATTGATATGACTTTAAGCTTGTTAAACGAAATAGGCATTGAAACCCATTTTGAGAACAATAAAATTGCGGTCAAACCATTTGCTCAAAAAGGTCAATCTTTAAAATCCAATTTCCAAAATCCAATAACTGTAGAATCCGATTGGTCTTCGGCATCCTATTATTTCAGTATTGCGGCTCTTTGTAAGGTAGGGACACAAATAACCTTGTCGTCGTACAAAAACAACAGTTTGCAGGGCGATAGCGTTTTGGTGGATATTTACAAGCATTTTGGGGTCGAAACGGTTTTTGGCAATAATGAAATAACACTTCAAAAAACGGAAACCCAAAATCTGAAATCCAAAATAGAGTTAAACCTAAAAAATGCTCCCGATATTGCCCAAACCATTGCGGTAACTTGTTTTGCTCTAGGGTTGCCATGCGATTTAACAGGGCTCCATACCTTAAAAATAAAGGAAACCGATAGGCTTGTGGCCTTAAAGACTGAAATTGAAAAATTGGGAGGCGAAGTAAATATTACCGATAAATCTTTGCATTTAAAAGCAGCAGCAGTTATAAAATCCAATATTTCAATTGCTACCTATAACGACCACCGTATGGCTATGGCATTTGCACCATTGGCATTAAAAGTACCTATTATTATTGAAAATTTTATGGAGGTTTCAAAATCGTATCCAACCTTTTGGGACGATTTAAAACAACTTGGTTTTAAAGTTTTGGAATAATAATCTCCCAATTACTTGACAAGCCCTGTTTGCAGATTGTATATTTGCAGCTTTCATTTAAAAAAATAACAACAAACACATGAAATTATCACACTTTGGTTTTAACCTGCCCGAAGAATTATTGGCCGAATATCCTGCCGAAAACAGAGATGAAGCCCGTTTAATGGTTTTAGATAGAAAAAACCAGACCATAGAGCATAAAATGTTTAAGGATATTGTTGATTATTTTGATGAAGATGATGTTTTAGTACTGAACAATACAAAAGTATTTCCGGCGCGACTTTTTGGAAACAAAGAAAAAACAGGTGCTCGGATAGAGGTGTTTTTGTTACGTGAATTAAATGAAGAGCAACGTCTTTGGGATGTTTTGGTAGATCCGGCCAGAAAAATAAGAATAGGAAACAAATTGTATTTTGGCGAAGACGAGTCGTTGGTGGCCGAAGTTATAGACAATACAACTTCACGTGGGCGTACCCTGCGCTTTCTTTACGATGGTTCGTACTCCGAATTTCGTAAAAAACTAAAGGAATTGGGCGAAACACCACTTCCAAAGTATATAAAAAGAAATGTAGAACCGGAAGATGAAGAACGCTATCAAACCATTTATGCCAAGACCGAAGGTGCCGTTGCCGCACCAACTGCGGGACTCCACTTTTCAAAACATGTGCTAAAGCGCATGGAAATAAAAGGTGTAAATTTTGCCGAAGTAACCCTTCATGTTGGTTTGGGAACATTTAATCCCGTTGAGGTGGAAGATTTGTCTAAGCATAAAATGGATAGCGAAGAAGTAACTATTGGCCCAAAGGCCGTAGCAACCGTAAATAAGGGAATAAAAGATAAAAAGCGGGTGTGTGCCGTAGGAACAACTGTAATGCGTGCCGTTGAAAGTTCGGTGTCTTCGGGTGGCGAACTGAACGAATTTGAAGGCTGGACCAACAAGTTTATTTTTCCGCCGTACGATTTTAGTATCGCCAACTGTATGATAACCAATTTCCATACGCCAAAATCAACGTTGTTAATGATGGTTTCGGCATTTGCGGGACACGATTTTGTAAAACGTGCCTACGATGAAGCTATTAAAGAAAAATATAAATTTTATAGTTATGGCGATGCCATGCTAATTATATAAAATTGATTAAGAAGCCTTGTTAATTCAAGGCTTTTTTGTTGGGATAAAACAGGTGCTATAAATAAAAATAAATCTTCCTAGCATCTATAAAACAATATCAAACATTCAAAATAACAGACTTTTTATATGGTAACAAATGATTAAGATCTGGCTGTACATGTTTCACATATCCATTCCTTTTTCAAATTTCCAAAATATCTTATTTCTTACTGTCATCAACCATAAATCATAATTCTTCATTACTTTTGCAACATCTATGGCAGAAACAAAACAGGATATTCGGGCATTGAGCAAACAGCAACTTCGGGAATTTTTCGAAAGTCAAGGCGATAAAGCTTTTCGGGGCAACCAAGTGTACGAATGGTTATGGCAAAAAGCGGCACATAATTTTGAAGATATGACTAATATATCCAAACAGACCCGCCAAATGTTAGAAGCCCATTTTGTAATTAACCATATTAAGGTCGATACCATGCAACGTAGTAACGACGGTACCGTAAAAAATGCCGTGCGGTTGCATGACGATTTGGTGGTAGAATCGGTTTTAATACCAACCGAAACCCGAACAACAGCATGCGTATCCAGCCAGGTAGGCTGTAGTTTAGATTGCGAATTTTGTGCCACGGCACGCCTTAAACGTATGCGCAACTTAAATCCCGATGAAATTTACGACCAAGTGGCCGCCATTGATAGAGAAAGCCGTTTGTATTACAACAGGCCGCTTTCAAATATCGTATTTATGGGCATGGGCGAACCGCTTATGAATTATCCAAATGTTATGAAAGCTATTAACAAAATTACCTCATCCGAAGGGTTGGGTATGTCGCCAAAGCGTATAACGGTTTCTACTTCGGGTGTTTCAAAAATGATAAAAAAAATGGCCGATGATGGTGTAAAATTCAAATTGGCGGTTTCCTTACATTCGGCCATTGAAGAAATACGCAACAACATTATGCCCTTTACCAAAAACTTTCCACTTACCGAATTGCGGGAGGCTTTGGAGCACTGGTACCAAAAAACAAAAAGCAAAGTTACCTACGAGTATGTTGTGTGGAAAGGTATTAACGACGATAAAAAATCAATTGATGCCTTGGTGGAATTTTGTAAACACGTTCCCTGTAAGGTTAATATAATTGAATATAACCCTATTGATGATGGCGGATTCCAACAAGCCTCAAACGAAGCCTTAGAAAATTATATTGCCGCACTTGAGCAAAACCGAATTGTGGTAAACGTGCGCCGAAGTCGAGGCAAAGATATTGATGC
>JBKEDH010000192.1:0-4268 GCA_047975295.1 Aestuariibaculum sp. | reverse complement strand
ATCTTTTATAGGAAGACGGCATTGGTACACAACTTTTGATGGTTTAATAGACGAGGTTCGTATTTATTCAAAATCTTTAACAGCAGAGGAAATTAGAACGAGTATGCATAAAGTTAATGATTATGACGACCCTTATTTAGAGCATTATTTTCAATTTAATGAAGGAGCAGAATCTTTAGATAGTAGCGGTCAAATTACGGGAGGCCCTCAAAGTGGTGCTAAATTTGTTTCGTCAACAGCTCCGGTTGGTAATGCCCATTTTGCTACAGCCACACAAGCTGTAAGCACCAATTTATCGGCAGCCAATGTAGCGTTAACATTTGCTTCAGACGATAGTTCTACAAACATAACAGCACATCAAATTAACCGAAATCCTAACGATTTTACAACCGGCATTGATGCGGCACTTATAAGGGTAGCCGATAATATCTATTGGGAAGTACACCGCTACGGACAAACAGAACTGGGAGCACAACAACTTACCTTTACCGTTGCCGATGCTATTACTGCCGACGAGGCTGCAGACCCAAGTATTTTTAAGCTTTATAATAGAACGATAGGGGACGATACCGCTTGGACATTGGTAAACCAAGCAACCAATGTTGATACCGGAACAGGAAAAATAACCTTTGAAACGGTAAATGCCACTGGGCAGTTTATAATGTTTAAGGATATTACCACACTTTCGCTTAATGAAATTGCCGATACCGATTTTATGGTCTATCCCAATCCGGTAAGCTCAATTTTAATGGTGTCGAACAAAACTTTTTACAATACCGATACCATTGATGTTTACAATACATTGGGGCAAATTATCGCTACTCAAAAAGTAAATAGTGCCCAAACCGAAATTAATGTGTCGCAGTTGGATAGTGGTATTTATATTTTGCGATATAATTCGCAGCAAGGTCAAAATAAAAGTATTCGGTTTATTAAGGAATAGAAAACAAATTGATTTTAGTACACAATAAAATTATCTTTATTGATGTGTTAGCTGATTTATAAAATGGGGCTGTCTGAAAAAGCTGTTATTCTGAGTGAAACAAAGAATCTCTATAATTTTATATAGTTGAAATAAAATAAAATGTTATCTTGTTTTTTTAAGATTGTCACGCTGAGCAGAGTCGAAGCGTCTATTTTTTATGACAAAATATATTTATTTGACAATAGATTAATGAGATTTTTCACTATCGTTCAAAATGACAAAATAATTACTTTTTCTCAAGACCTCACAGGTTTTTAAAACCTGTGAGGTCTATGGGTTCTATATTTTGATTATTAATGTGTTGAAAATATTTTTTGATTTTTTGTCGTGTACTAATTTTTTTTAAGTTAATGAGATTTTTCACTATCGCTTAAAAATGACAAAATAATTACTTTTTAAGACAGTCCCATTTTTACGTGCTATTGGAAAGAGTCCAATTAAAATTGGTAGAACCTTCAAAAAAAAAGCAGCTTTTTATGGAAAGACAAAAGATGTATTAATATAAAAATTTCGACCTTTCCGCGGTATATTGTTCCAATCGGCATAAGTAGAATAATAAGTGTCCAAAATATTTTCGATACCGTATTTGAATATTAATTTGCCCTTTTTGGGGTATAGTACATTTCCAAACTTTATATTTAAAATGCCGTAAGCAGGCGTTTCATCTTCACCATAAAAACTACTGTAATGGCTTTGGTTGGCATTGCCTTCAAGTTGTAAGGCTATATTGAATTTTTTTAATGTGTAGGTAAGTTCGGAAAAATACGAAAAGGGCTTTATAAGCGGTAAATTTTTGTTATTGCTGCCTTTACCGTAGTTATAACCTACCGAAGTATTAAGCATAAGCCGTTTTGTAAAATGGTAACCGACATTTAAATATACATCGAAAATATGGGCGTAATTAAGGGCGCTGTACATTTTAACACCCGTAGCACCAATGGTCATGGTGCTTAAATCGGGACTGATTTCGCCAATAATATAATCTTTTATATGAAAAAAGGATGATTCCAATCCGATTTTAAAATGATTGAAATTAAAGGCAGTACTGAAATGAGCTTCAAATGCTTTTTCGTTTTTCAATGTCGGATTTCCGATATAATCAAAATTATCAAAACTGTTAAATAGATAAAACCCATAGCCTTCGCTAACCGATGGAGCTCGCTCGCCATAACCCAAACCAAAATCCATATTGAATTTTTCTTTTTTAAGTTTATAGGTAGAAGCCAAGCTTAGCAGGGAACGAGCGTTGGATTTTGATAAACCGGGGTAGAAAATCCTTAGGCTTTCCAAACCTTCATTATTGGCAATAATGTTGTTATGAACCCCAAACCGGACAGACGATTGTAATATTTCGGTTTTAGAAAGCGTATAGTTATCCTTTGCCATAATCCCTAAATATGCCGTTCGTATATCCGGCCATGTAAACATAAACATATCGGGTTGCGAACTGTTATTGGGGTACATGGTCATTTCGGCAAGCGAACGGTTATAAAATCCGTTAAGGTTTAATAATAATTGGTGTTGTTTGAACTTAGCGGTAGCCTTGTTAAAAAAACCGAAGGTATCGCTCCAACCGGGCATATCCATACGTATGGGAACATCCGGACGTTGCGAATCGTCCATGGTATGGGTTATGGTATTATAGTACAGTTTACTGTTTAGGGTTTTTATAAATGTTGACTTGTTTTTGTACGAATGGGATATTGAAGCAATAAAGGCCTCTGCCAACGATACATCCATGGGTAATGCGGGGTAGCCAACATCGGTAGCCTTATCGTAGATTATATTGGCATTTAAAGTATGATGCTCCGAAAGCGCATAGCCACCCTGCAAGGCAAGATTGTATTTTTGGAATTGGGAATATGCTACGTCTTGGTTATTGCCAGCTTTATAATGGTCCGATTTTCTAAAAATGGCATCGGCATTAATGTAAAATGTATGGCCCGAATATTCCAAATCCAGTCCGGCTGTTTTATAATTACCATTGGTTTCGTAACCTAAATCGACACCTGTTTTTAAGCCCGAACCATTAAATTTGGGCTGAGGCAGTTGTAAATTAATGGTGCCACCAATGCCATGTCCCAACTCGTTACCGCTCTGTCCGGAGGCAATACTTACTTTTTCTATGTTGGATACATCAACGTACGATGTAACTGGATCCATTTTATCGGTACAGGCACCAAAAATCTGCATTCCATCTATGGTAACCGTAAGCCGTTCGCTGGTCATGTTGTTAAGCGTGGGTTCCCAAGCGTAACCACCCCGTTTTATCATAGTAACTAAGTTCGATTTTTCTAAATAATCATCAATACTGGAAAGTGTTTTTTCCTGTTTGTAGTTACTTAATTTTCGCTCGCCAATAACAATAACCTCGTTTAATTTTGTAGTGTCTTTTGTTGTAGGGTTGCTTTGTTCTTGCGCAGATAATACAATGCTACACATACAACAGAATAATAATATGATCTGTTTCATCGATTTTACTTTTGTTTCAATTAAAAAGTACCCGTATTTAAGGGTAGTACCATGTTGGTTTTGCCTATGTATAGACCTGTCAGTTTTTTTTGGAAACCTGACAGGCCCGGTTAAACAGGAAATCTATTTTTTAATTAAAATTCTAAATCTAGATATAGGTTGCTATATGCGTTGCTGTCTGTTACATCACTGCCATACAGCACATCGCTATCGGTATTCAACAGTTTTAAATTTAACGACCAGTATCCCGTCATGGTAAGTGATAGTTTGCCGGTGTAATTTTGGTTAATGGCATGGTATGTTAAATCGGTATTATTTGGTGAGCTGTGATTGCCCATGTCCGGCATACGCGGATCCAATGTTAGGCTGTAATTTTCAACTACGGGGAATGCCATCATACTTTCCATTTTGTAAACACCGATATTTAAATCGTTAATACCAACAATAGGTTTGGAAGGAGCAATAAATGCCACAACATATCTAACATTATCTGAACCTTTAAAAACACTTACATTTTTTAATTCGCTTTGGGCAACCGTTATGGTGTTCGAAACGGTAAAAGGTTCGTTGTTCACGGTATAATCAACAGTAAGCGACCAACCGGAACCATCGGTATTGGTCATTTGGTAAATAATAAAACCTTGGTAAACAGTATTTGTTCCCGAAACTTTAGTGGGGTTTTGTTTTGGGCAGGAATGGCTCATGGTTTCCATTTGCATAACGGGATTCCAACTTATGTTTGCGTTTTCAATATAAGTATTGTCACTATTGTTTTTAATCTTTAAACTTATAGCGTTATACCCTGTTTGGA
>JBKEDH010000182.1:0-7216 GCA_047975295.1 Aestuariibaculum sp. | reverse complement strand
CCTCTCGGGCTTACCTCGAGGTAGTTGACTCATTACATATCCACATCAATCAAAATATCATTTTCCTTTTTCTAACTAAAAGCCAAATTACAACAGGGGCTCCAATTAACGAAGTTATGGCGTTAATGGGGAGTGTGTAATCGCTATTGGGCACTTGTGCTATGCTGTCGCAAATCAGCATGATTATTGCTCCTAACAAAAATACGGCGGGCAATAATATTTTATGGTTCGATGTATTGAAAATTTGTCGCGTTAAATGCGGAACGGCCAAGCCAATAAAAGCTATAGGACCGGCAAAAGCAGTTATGGTTCCTGCCAATAAACTGGTTGCTATAATTAAAACCAATCTGCTCTTTTTTATGTCAAGTCCTAAGCTTTTGGCGTAATTTTCGCCCAACAGCAAAGAGTTTAAGGCTTTAACGGACAGTAAGCTTAAAACAATTCCTAAGGCATAAACACTAAAGAAAACCATAAGTTCCTGCCATGATAAACTCCCTAAACTGCCAAACCCCCAAAAAACGTATTGTTGTAATTGTTGAGCCGAACTGAAATACGACAAAATATTGACAACCGCCGCTGTTAAACTGGAAAACATAAGTCCAATAATTAATATAGCCATGGTGTCTCTTACTTTTATTGAAGTTGCAAAAACCGCCAATAAAACCAAAAAACCACCACTACTTGCAGCTATAACGACACTCCACTTGCTCATTAAAACATTGGCAAAAATACCGCTAAAAAGCCCTGCTCCCATAATTAAAACGGCAACACCCAGACTGGCACCCGAGCTAATACCCAAAACAAAGGGACCTGCCAATGGATTTCGGAATAACGTTTGCATAAGCAATCCTGAAATACCCAGCCCCGAACCTACCAAAATGGCAGTAATGGCTTTGGGCAAACGGTAATTTAAAATAATATGTTGCCATGTTTCTTCGTTTGTGGAAATACTTAGCAAGGAGCGGAAAACTTCATTTATGGGAATAAAAACCGAGCCCAAACTAATATTCATAAAAAAACATAGAAGCAATACAAGCAGTAATAGTATAAACGGAATTTTATATGAAGGTTTGGCAGTCAAAATCAGTTTAAGTGTTTGTAAAAATACAGATTGTAATTGGGCAATAGTTGCGGATGGCAAATTTTTATAAGGTCTTTTAATGCTAAATCGGGTCTAGAAAAACCTTCTTCAAAATAAGTTACGCCTCCGGTTGTGCCGGTAGTATTGGTAAAAGTGTAAATACGGTTTGTTTTAAAAGCATTAAATGCGGCATGCTGTAAATTACCTGCTTTAAGAGATTCCATACTGTTGTATATTGATGGGTTTAACCAAATATCGGCATTTTTGGCTTTGGTATATACGGTTTCGAAACTAAGCGATAAACTGCCCGAACCTTTAGTGTCCTGCCATAAATAACGAGTGTTGGCATCGTGTAAAAGTTGTGCTTCGGTACTTTTTCCATTGGGCAGGAACCAAATATCGCCATGCATGGCTCCACTTAAAACTGTTGGTCGTTCGGTGGCCTGTTTTGCCAATATTTTGGCTTCTGAATAATTTTTTTCGATAATATCGAAAATAGAATCAGATTGTGTTTCCTTATTGAATAAAACCCCAAAAAATTTAATCCATTCGGCTTTTGCCAGAGGAGAATGCTCTACCCAATCGCCATTAAAAATTACGGGGATTCCAGATTTTTTTATGGTTTCGAATACTTTTGTATTACCATCTATGCCAAAACCAATAACGACATCGGGCTTTAGTTCTAATATAACTTCGGTGTTTATACTTTCGTTTTTGCCAAGTTCTCTTACATTTCCGTTTTCTATTAGAGTTCTTGCTTTTTTAGACGAAATAAAATCGGTTTGTGGAAATCCCACCAGAGTTTGGGTCTGGTTTAATAAATCTAAATTAGCAACATGTGTGGTCGATGTTACTACAATACGGTTTATGGGAATATTGAGAATACCATCAAAACTTTCGGCTGTGGTTTTTGGGAAATCATTTTTAGCATTGTTTTGCAGCAATGCATAACGATAGGTTTTTTCAGATTTTGGCCAGGGGTCTTTTATTTCCAGAATTTTGTAGGTACCGAAATCTTCAACCGAAAACCCTTGGGCGTGGTTTAGTTTTAATGCTTTGCCGTAGATTTTATCTTGTTTCTGCGATGTTTTATTTTTACACGATAACAATCCGAAGGTTATAAAAAGAATTAAAATTGGTTTCAATGTTTTTTGTTTTTCTTTTTTTCAAAAGTAATATTATTTGTGTTTTTTGAATGAAACATAATATAAAAATGTTTATTTTTGCCACCGAATTTGGTTTTTGTCTGGAACTTATTTTTTCAGATGGATGAAAAGGGAATCAAGTGCGTTGCGTTACGATTTTTTCGTCACAATACAATTCTTGAACTGTACCCGCAACTGTAAACATATTGTCTATTTTAATTGGACGTCCTTTTTAAGGACATGTTGTTTTCTTCAAAAAGACCACTGGCACAATAAGGCTGGGAAGGTAAAACAACAAAAATGTAAGTCAGGAGACCTGCCAATTTGTAAAACTAAGATGCAAAGCTTTCGGGGAGAAAAGCTTGGAATTTATGAAACAGGTTGCCTTATTTATTTTCTCTTTTTCCATTTCGGTTGTTGGGTTGTCACAAAATCTAACGGGAGCTGCCCATGTTTTGGACGAAATAACTATAAATGCCGATAGAAATTTAAGCGAGTTTTCCAATACACAAACATTAACGGTTTTAAACGATACGTTAACTACAAGAAGCAATGCTTCTTTAACCGATTTGTTGGGACAAAATACAGGTGTTTACTTTAAGGAAAATGGTTTGGGCATGGTATCATCGGTATCATTTCGTGGTACGACCGCACAGCAAACAGCGGTAGTCTGGAATGGTATTAACATAAACTCCCAATTTAATGGACAAACCGATTTTAACACCGTAAACATTAGAAATTTCGATAAAATAGCGGTACGAAGTGGTGGTGGAAGTGTGCTTTATGGTAGTGGAGCCATTGGAGGTACTATTCATTTAAACAATACTATTGCATTTAACGAAGGTTTAAAAAATAATTTTTTGCTTAAATATGGTAGCTTTAATACTAAAGACCTCAATTATGCCTTAAACTATTCCAATAAAAAAATAAGTGCCAATGTATCGTTAAGTTACAATGCATCTAACAACGATTATAAATATGTAAATAGCGATAGATACAATTTAAACGGTGCCTTTTATAACGTAGGTTTATCGACAAGTTTGGGCTATAAAATTGATACTCGAAACACACTTTATTTTTATAGCTATGTATATGGAGACGAGCGGCATTTTTCGTTAATATTACCAAGCGAAACTCCAACCAAATACCGTAATTATAACACACGGAATATGTTGGAATGGCAAGGCGGGAACAGCCATTTTGGTTCTACATTAAAATTGGCTTATTTAACCGAAAATTATAAATATTTTGCCCATATAAACAGTGATTCGTTTAGTTATGGCAATGCCAATACTTTAATGGGTAATTACCAATTGGGTTATTATGGTTTTAAGGATATGCTTATTAAGAGTGGTTTTGATATATCGCATACAGAAGGGCAGGGAACAAGTATAGATAAAAGCGAGCGTACCATTTCGGGATTCAACTTTTTATTTAAACAAAAAATAAAAAAACTACTGTACGAGGCAACTTTTAGAAAGGAGATTACCCAAAATTACAAAAGTCCGTTGCTGTTTAATCTGGGTGTAAAATATAAATTTGGCCATACATATACTTTAAGTGCAAATGGTTCCAAAAACTTTAGGATTCCTACTTATAACGATTTGTATTGGGCAGGTAGTGGTAATCTAGATTTAAAACCAGAAACCTCATATAATCTTGAAATTGGAAATAATGTTACCTTCAAAAATCTTCAATTAAATATTACCGGGTTTTATAACGATATTACCAATTTAATCCGTTGGTTGCCAAAAGGAAGCCAATGGGCGCCAACAAATACAAATAATGTGGTTACTTATGGTTTGGAAACAAAATTGGTATACATTTTCAACTTAGATAAACATCGTTTTAATTTAAAAACAAATTATGCCTATACCGTTTCCGAAGATAATAAACTTAATAAACAGCTTATTTATGTGCCATACCATAAAGCTTTTTCTATTTTGAATTATGGATTTGAAAAATTTTCGGCTTATTGGCAAAGCTACTATACGGGTAAGGTTTTTTTATTGTCCAATAACAATCCGCAATATGTTTTAAATGATTATTTAGTGCATAATTGCGGTACCGAATATAAATTGAAAAGTACAACTTTTGGTGTACAAATCCGAAATATTTTCAACAAAAACTACCAAAGCATGTCCAATAGGTTTATGCCCGGTATTAACTATAATTTTTATTTAAACTTTAATTTTTAAGCTATGAAACACAGTATTAAATTTTTTGCAGTATTGACTGCTTTGGCATTTGTAACATTTTCGTGTAAAGATGACGACGATGATATTATAGACGCCCTACCTTTGGGTGCATACGAAAACGGTTATTTTATTTTAAACGAAGGCAACAGCACATTTACATCGCCGGTAACATATGTGTCGGAAACAGGTAACGTTAGCCAAAATATTTTTTCGACTGAAAATCCCAATGCAGACCCAATCGGTACTTATCTTCAAGACATGTTTTTTGACGATACCCGAGCCTTTATTATTTCCGGCTCTGCAAATACGGTAACCGTGGTAAACCGATATACGTTTGAATATATCACTACGGTTAGCACCGATTTTCAAGCACCAAGATATGGTACTGTTGTTGGTGGCAAGGCTTTTGTAACTAATTCGGCAGATTGGAGTACCGGTACGGACGATTTTGTTACGGTTATTGATTTGTCGGACTATTCTACATCAAAAATTGCAATAGAGAACAATGCGGAAAGAATTTTATCGGAAGATGGTATGGTTTACATTGCTAATGGCTATTATGGAAGCGGTAATTCCATTACTGTTTTAAACCCTGCAACCAATGCTGTTGAAACGATTGATTTGGGCAATGGAAATTCGCCAAATTTTATAGAAGATGAAAATGGCAGCTTGTACGTGTTAACCTCGAACGGCAAAGTAATTGAAATCAACTTATCAAACAATGAAATTGTTTCAACAATTGATTTACCGGCTTCCATCGAATCACCAAAAAATCTAGATATAGAAGATAATATCGCTTATTTTACATCAGGTTCATCGGTTTATGGTTTTGCGCTTACCGCTACAACTATTCCCGAAACACCAATATTAACTTACGAATCGACTTCATTGTACGGTATTATGTATGGCTTTGCTGTTGAAGACGATAAAATCTATATCTCGGATGCGGGCGATTTTGCTTCGGAGGGAACCGTTTACGAATATACTTTAAACGGCACATTATTAAAAAATATTACCACAGGAATAGCACCAAACAGTTTCCATTTTAACGATTAATTTTTCAATGTGTTTTTTAAATACGAAAGGATGCTGAATTTTAAGTTAAAAACCAAATAATTCAGTCATAAAATTAAGGTTCTTCCTAAAGCGAAGAGCTTTTTTTTGTGGTTAATATCTGCCTATCCAAAGTTGGTATTATTGGGAAAGAACGACATATAGTTAAATTCCTTAAAAGAACTTAAAATCGAATACTACTCTTCGCACTTTCTTTATTATCTTTGCGTTTCTTAAAAATATTAATAAAAATGTCTCTAACAACACTTAATGCCATTTCGCCCATAGACGGTAGATACAGAAACAAAGTAAACGAATTAGCACCTTATTTTTCGGAGGAGGCTTTGATAAAATACCGTGTTCTGGTCGAAATAGAATATTTTATAGCACTATGCGAAATACCATTGCCCCAACTTACAAGTGTTGAAACTTCGGTTTTTAAAGATTTAAGAGCTATTTATAAAGATTTTTCGAGCGAAGATGCTTTGGCCATAAAGAATATCGAAAAAGTAACCAACCACGATGTTAAGGCGGTTGAATATTTTATAAAGGAAAGGTTTGATGTTTTGGGACTAAGTCAATTTAAGGAGTTTATCCATTTTGGGTTAACATCCCAAGACATTAACAATACTGCTATTCCTTTAAGTATTAAAGAAGCTGTAAACAATGTCTATGTACCGGAATATACTTTGGTTTTGAATAAATTGCAGTTATTGGCTAAGGAATGGGCACAAATACCCATGTTGGCAAGAACACATGGACAGCCGGCTTCGCCTACACGTTTAGGAAAAGAAATTGAAGTGTTTGTGGTAAGACTTAAAGAACAGTTTAATTTGCTTAACGATATACCGAGTACCGCAAAATTTGGCGGTGCAACAGGTAATTTTAATGCCCACCATGTTGCCTATCCCGATATGGACTGGAAAGCTTTTGGAAACCGTTTTGTTCAGGAAAAATTGGGACTGCAACATTCGTTTCCAACTACACAGATTGAACATTACGACCATATGGCAGCTTTGTTCGATACCCTAAAGCGCATCAATACCATTTTAATCGATTTGGATCGCGATATCTGGACCTATATTTCGATGGATTACTTTAAACAAAAAATCAAGGCGGGAGAAGTGGGGAGTTCTGCCATGCCACACAAGGTAAATCCCATAGATTTTGAAAACAGCGAAGGCAATTTGGGCATTGCCAATGCTATTTTTGAGCACTTGTCGGCTAAGTTACCTATTTCAAGACTGCAACGCGATTTAACCGATAGTACGGTTTTACGGAACGTAGGAGTACCTTTTGGACATACTTTAATTGGATTTAAATCAACTTTAAAAGGTTTGGATAAATTGCTGTTGAATGAAGCCAAATTTGCCGAAGACTTGGAAAATAATTGGGCGGTAGCAGCCGAAGCTATTCAAACCATATTAAGACGTGAAGGATACCCAAACCCATACGAGGCCTTAAAGGGATTGACCCGAACCAATGCAAAGATAAACAAGACATCTATTTCGGATTTTATCGATACTTTGAAGGTGTCCGAAGCAATAAAAGAAGAATTAAAACGTATTACTCCCAGTAATTATACAGGGATTTAACAAGTTGATAAAATGATTAGCAATAGCCAATCGGTATTACTTTGTGGTATTTTGGCGGGTATTTTTTTTATATCCGGAATGTTTGATGTCTTAAACCATTTTATCGTAAAAACCGTGTTGGCTTCTATTTTTTTTATTATAATC
>JBKEDH010000179.1:0-14381 GCA_047975295.1 Aestuariibaculum sp. | reverse complement strand
GTAGCTTTAATAATTGTTTGATGACAGGCTGTCCGCTAAAGTTGTTACTTTTGTTCATATATCGAGTTTTGTGGTAAAAGCAAGATATAAACTAAAGCGGGAAATCCATCAAGGAAATCCCGCTTTTAAAAATCTTTGTCGGACACTAATGAAATAAAATATTAAACTACAAGACCTTGAAGGTTTTAAAAAGCTTCAAGGTCTTAAAAATTAACTTCGTAAATTAATAAAGAGAGTTTTGTTAAGAAACTGCTTTTAATTTGTGCAATGCCATTTTTGTAAGTTTACTTTCGGCATAGACCTTGGTTACTTTTAGCTCCTTGGTATTGCTACTCGGCATCTCGAACATGGCATCGGTTAAAATTTCTTCGCAAAGTGAACGTAGTCCTCTGGCTCCAAGTTTATATTCAATGGCTTTTTCAACAATATAATCTAAAGCACCATCTGTAATCGAAAAATCGATATCGTCCATTTCAAACAGTTTTTTGTATTGTTTAATAATGGCATTTTTAGGCTCGGTAAGTATTGCCCTTAATGTTTTGGCATCAAGCGGATCCATACTTGTAAGTACGGGTAAACGTCCAATAATTTCTGGAATCAATCCAAAATCTTTTAAATCTTTGGGAATGATATATTGAAGCAGATTGTTATGGTCCACAACATCATCGGATTTTGAAGCGCTATATCCAACAGCTTGCATATTTAGGCGTTTGGAAATAACACGTTCGATACCATCGAAAGCACCACCGGCAATAAACAAAATGTTTTCGGTATCGACTTCGATAAATTTTTGGTCGGGGTGTTTACGCCCGCCTTTTGGTGGTACGTTAACCGTAGTGCCTTCCAATAGTTTTAAAAGGGCTTGTTGTACACCTTCGCCCGAAACATCTCGCGTTATGGATGGGTTATCACTCTTACGGGCAATTTTATCGATTTCATCAATAAAAACGATACCTTTTTCGGCTTTATCTAAATTGTAATCGGCAGCTTGAAGCAATCGGGTTAAAATACTCTCTACATCCTCACCAACGTAGCCCGCCTCGGTTAAAACGGTAGCATCGACAATAGCCAAAGGTACATTAAGCATTTTGGCTATGGTTTTTGCCATTAAGGTTTTACCCGTTCCGGTTTGGCCAACCATGATGATGTTACTTTTTTGAATTTCAATATCGTCTTTAGATGTTGGTTGCAACAAACGTTTGTAGTGGTTGTAAACGGCAACCGACATAACCTTTTTTGTGGTTTCCTGACCAATGATATATTCATCCAAAAACGCTTTTATCTGTTGTGGCTTTCTAAGCATTAACTCTGCCGATAGATCACTACTTACACTTTGTTTCGATTCTTCTAAAACGATACCGTGAGCCTGTTCAATACATCTATCGCAGATATGGGCATCCAGCCCCGCTATAAGTAAGTTGGTTTCAGACTTTTTACGTCCACAAAACGAGCATTCTAATTCTTCTTTTGCCATTAATGTTTTTCTTTTAAGAAAATGAATTTATTCTCGGGTTAAAATTTCATCTATCATGCCGTATTCTTTAGCTTTATCGGCTTTCATCCAATAATCCCTATCACTATCGGCATATACTTTGTCGAAATCCTGCCCCGAATGCTTACTTATAATCCTGTAAAGTTCGTCTTTTAAGGTTATAATTTCCCTTGCGGTAATTTCGATGTCACTGGCTTGCCCTTGTGCGCCACCAAGTGGTTGGTGTATCATTACTCGGGAATGTGTTAAACCACTACGTTTTCCTTTGGCTCCGGCACAAAGTAATACAGCTCCCATTGAAGCTGCCATACCTGTACAAATGGTAGCTACATCGGGTTTTATAAACTGCATGGTATCGTAAATACCCAAACCGGCATAAACGCTTCCGCCAGGAGAATTGATATAGATTTGAATATCCTTAGAGGCATCGGTGCTTTCCAAAAATAATAACTGTGCTTGTATAATGTTAGCCACTTGGTCGTTAATACCCGTACCCATAAAAATTATACGGTCCATCATTAACCTTGAAAATACGTCCATGGCCACAGCGTTCATTTGGCGTTCTTCAATAATGTTGGGAGTTAATCCAACAGGATACATGCTGCTTACTATTTTATTGTAATATGTGCTGCTTATACCTTGATCTTTTATTGCGAATTTTTCAAATTCTTTAGAGTAATCCATAAAATATATGTAATGTTTTAATTTGCGTTTTTAATGTTCTAATTCAAAAAAAATAAAAAACGAAAGAAGGTTCTTTAAATATAAAATTAGGCGCTAAAATTAATTTTAGCGCCTAATATACGTATTTATTCTGTAATGTTAAACGAATTATTTGTCGCCATAAACTTCTTTAACAAAGTTTTCGTAACTTAATTCCTTGGTTTTAACATTTGCCTTTTCCTTATAAAGCGCCAAAAGTTTTTGTGATATTAGTTGCTCCGATATACGTCTGGCCTCATCTTGGTTGGCCAATACACGGGCAGAAATGTCTTCTAACTCTTTTTCTGAAGGGTTAAGCTGACCAAATTGTGCCATTTGTGCCTTAATCATGGTTTTGGTATGGTCTTTAATGTCGTCAAGAGTTATTTTAATATCGTTATCTTCGATTAATTTGCCTTCAATTAATTGGTAACGTAATCCTTTTTCCGATTTTTCATATTCTTCTTTAGCTTGATTATTATCTAAAGGTTGTTCGTCGGCTGTTTGTTGAATCCATTTTTGTAAAAACTCTACGGGCAAATCGAATTTAGTGTTATCTACCAAGTATTCGGTTACGTCGTTTAAGAGTTTTTGGTCGGCTTGTTGGGCAAATTGTTTTTCGGCATCCTCCTTAATTTTTGCTTTTAGTTCGGTAGCTGTTTTAACAATGTCTTTACCAAAAATTTTGTCAAATAAGTCTTGATCCAAATCGGCCAACTCACGCTTATTTATCTCTTCTATGGTAAAGGTTACTTCTATATCTAAACCGTGTGCTTCGTCGTGTCCTACTTTTAGGGCGTGCATTAAATCGTGGTCGTCGTTGTAAAGGCCTTTTGTTTTTAAGGTAATAATATCGCCTACTTTTGCGCCAATAAATTGTTTTTCGGTAGTTTTTCCTTTAAATTTATCTAAGGTTAAAGTAACTTTGTTTTCAATATCACGTTCTTCGTTTTTGTAAACACCCGTAATTTCGCTGTCTTTTTCAGCTTGGTTTTGAGCCACCAATTTGCCGTATTGTTTCTGGATGCTTTCAACCTGCTCGTCAACCATTTTATTGTCGGCAATAATTTGGTATTGTGTTACTTTCTTTTTGGTATCTAATTTTACATCGAATTCTGGCGCCAGCCCCAATTCAAACTCAAAAGAAAAAGAATCGCCCTCCCAGTCTATTTCATCTTGAGGTTTGGGTAGTGGTTGCCCAAGAACATCTAACTTTTCTTCGGTTAGATATTTGTTAAGTGCATCTTGCAACAGTTTGTTAACCTCATCTACCAATACTGCTTTACCGTATTGTTTTTTTACCATTCCCATAGGTACATGTCCTTTTCTAAAACCCGGTATATTTGCCGTTTTTCGGTAATCGGACAGTATTTTTGCTACCTTATCGCTATAATCTTCTTTGGCGATATCTACTTTTACTACGGCATTTAATGCGTCAACGTTTTCTCTTGTAATATTCATTTTTATAATGATATAAAACCCTCTTTTGGGCATTTAACAAAATTGGGTGCAAAAGTACAATATTTTAATCACCCAACAAACTTTTTAATTGTTTGATTTTTAGTTGTTTTATTCCTTGTTTAAAAATGAATAGGTTATGGATTGTATGATGGAAAGTAATAGACTAAAAAGTAAAGCCATCCAGATACTGCTTACAGAAAAGCTATCGATTAAGACATCGGCAATATAAATGATAAAAGCATTTATAAATAGCATGAACAGGCCAAAGGTTATTACTGTAATGGGAAAGGTTAAAACAACCAATATGGGTTTTACCAATATGTTTAACAATGAAATAACAACAGCCACCACAATGGCGGCCAAATAGCCGGTTATGTTAATGCCCGGTAAAATTTCGGCCAATACAAATACCATTATGGCATTTAATAAAATTCGAATTATGAGTTTCATGTTTGTTTAGTGTTTATTTATAAATTGAATTACAGCTTCAAAAAAATCTTTAGGGTTTTCGGCGTGCAGCCAATGCCCGGCATTGGAAATGGTTTCCAGTTTTGCTTTTGGAAAATGGGTTTTAATAATGTTTTCGTCGCCTTCGCCAATATATTCCGATCTGTCTCCACGTAAAAACAAGGTATCACCGTTAAAAATGGCTTGGTTGGGCATGGCCTCACCTACTTCGGCAACTTCTTCTTTTAAAACATCTAAATTTATACGTAGAGCTAATTTTCCTTTTTCTGCCCAATATAGGTTTTTTAGCAAAAATTGCCGTGTTCCCAAATCGTGTACATAGTCGCTTAGTACTTTGTCGGCTTGGCCACGGCTTTTAATTTCTTTAAAATTTAAAGCCGAAAGTCCTTTTAATATTGTATCGTGATGTATGGGATAAAAACGTGGAGAAATATCGGCAACGACCAACTTGGAAACACATTCCGGATATTTGGAAGCGAACAACATAGCCGTTTTGCCGCCCATAGAATGCCCCATAAGCGAGATATTGCTTAATTGGTGGTGGTCGCAGTACCGTTTTAAGTCTTCGGCCATAACCTCGTAATTAAATTCATTGCTATGAAAACTGTGGCCGTGGTTGCGTTGATCGACCAAATGCACCTGAAAACCCTGTTCGCTAAATTGCATACCCATAGTTTTCCAGTTATCGCTCATACCAAAAAAACCATGTAAAATAATAAACGGTTTACCTTTATTTACAATAATGGAGTGTAATATCATATATTTTCCTTAAATCTCCTCAAATCAAAAGGGGACTATTATTTTTTTGTTTTCATTTTTCACTTCAAAAAGAGATACTTCCTTCGTTGGTATGACAACTAAAAAGGCGAAAATTGAAAAGTCTAAAAATTCTGGTTCTTGGCTCTTTTCACTTTTTAGTCTTTCACTTTTCATTATTCCCTTTCAGTTTATGTAAATACATTTGTATAACATTTTCGGCACCAAGGTACAAACTTTCGGCTATTAACGCATGCCCGATAGAAACTTCCAGTAAGCCCGAAATATGTGCTTTAAAAAAGGCAATATTATCTAACGATAAATCGTGTCCGGCGTTTAATCCTAATCCCAGTTTGTTGGCCAAAACAGCACTTTCGGCATAAGGTTTAATACCGTTTTTGTTCCCCAAACCATATTGGTAGGCAAAGGCTTCGGTGTACAGTTCTATCCGGTCGGTTCCGGTTGCTTTGGCACCTTCAACCTGCTTTAAAACGGGATCGACAAAAATAGAAGTCCGAATGCCATTCTGTTTAAATTCCTGTATTACGTCAACCAAAAAATTTTTATGCTTAATGGTATCCCATCCCGCATTACTGGTAATGGCATCTTCGGCGTCGGGTACAAGAGTTACCTGTGTAGGTTTAACCTCCAGCACCAAATCCATAAACGATTTTATGGGGTTACCTTCAATATTGTATTCGGTGTAAACTTCCGGTTTTAAGTCCTTTGCGTCTTGGTAACGTATGTGGCGTTCGTCCGGTCTGGGATGTATAGTAATGCCCTCGGCACCAAAACGTTGGGCGTCTTTTGCAAATTGTACCACATTGGGCATATCGCCACCACGAGAGTTGCGTAGGGTTGCTATCTTATTAATATTTACGCTTAACTTGGTCATCTATTTCTATTTTAATGCACAAAAATACAAAGTACAACAGGCTTATGTACTTTTTTTTTGATTAATTTGCATGTAGATTTAGCACTATGAACCTATCGGATTACATTATAAACGACATAAAACCGATTAGCAATACGGCCAATATTGGCGATTTGTTGCAGTTTTTTAATCAACTCACCTATTCGCACATCCCTATACAGGATGTGAATGGAGCTTATTTGGGGTGTTTTTCGGAAACCGATGCTCGCTGTTTTGAAAGTGCCAAAACCATTACCGATTACAGTTATGCTGTTGAAGGCTTTTTTGTTAAAGACACCACACTTTTGCTTGATGTTTTGGAGGCTTTTTCAAAAAATTCGGCCAATATCATGCCGGTTTTAAATAAAAGCAATGTCTATTTGGGGTATTACGAGCTTAACGATATTATGAGCGTGTTTAACGAATCTCCCTTTATTGCCGAAAATGGCGGTATTTTGGTTGTTGAAAAGGGAATAGACGATTATTCTTTTAGCGAAATAGGCCAGATTGTAGAGTCCAACAACGGCAAATTATTGGGGGCTTTTGTATCTAAAATAAATACTGATATTGTTCAAATTACCTTAAAAATAGGCAATACAGGGTTGAATGAGATTTTGCAGACTTTTCGCCGTTACAGCTACAATATTGTTTCGGGGCATGAAGAGGACGATTATTTGGAAAACCTAAAAGAACGTTCGGACTACTTAAACAAATACCTAAATATTTAACATGATGAAAGTTGCTGTTTTTGGCCGATATTACAACAATACCACGACCGATTCGGTAGAGCGGTTGTTCAATTATTTGCTTAAAAAAGATATTGATGCCTATATAGATACCGAATTTCACGATATTTTAAAACAGGAATCACCCGAGATAACAAAAAAAATAGCCTTTAAAACCTTTGAAACACTCGATGCTTCCTTCGAATTTTTAGTTAGTGTTGGTGGCGATGGTACCATTTTAAGAGCCGTAGAGCTCGTTAAAAATTTGGGGATTCCCATTATTGGCGTAAATACCGGACGGTTGGGTTTTTTAGCAACCATACAAGTTAGTGTGATTGAAAATGCGATACAGGATATTTTAGATGGGCATTACAGGATTTCCGAACGTAGTTTACTTGCTGTTGAAACATTACCAAAAAATAAGGATATAGAAACGCTAAACTTTGCGCTTAACGAAATAGCCGTAAGCCGAAAAAACACCACTTCGATGATTACCGTGGACACCCATCTTGATGGCGAATTTTTAACCTCGTACTGGAGTGATGGCTTAATTGTATCCACGCCAACAGGTTCTACAGGATATTCGCTAAGCTGTGGTGGCCCCGTTATTACGCCCGGTGCCAATAGTTTTGTTTTAACACCAATAGCACCGCACAATTTAAGTGCACGCCCCTTGATAATCCCCGACTCGACCGAAATCCATTTAAGGGTGCATGGCCGTGAAGACAACCATTTGCTATCGTTGGATTCCCGTATTGCCACCTTGGATAACGGTACCTTGATAAAAATAAAAAAGGCCGATTTTAAAATCAAGATGATCGATCTGCTCAACGAAAGCTTTTTAGTTACACTTCGAAAAAAATTGCTTTGGGGCGAAGACAAGCGCAATTAAAACAATATTTTCCAATAAATTCTGTTTTACACTCATACAATTTACATCAGATTGTATCGAACTAATCTTATTTATTATATTTGCAAACTTTTAACACTTATGAGATATCTAATCATATCGTTGTTTTGTGTATTTGGCAACCATTTGTGTACCGCTCAAATTAATGAGCTGGGTATAATTCTTGGGGGCAGCAATTTTATTGGAGATGTAGGAGCTACCAGCTATATCGCTCCAAACGAATTTGCTATTGGCGGCATTTATAAATGGAACCGAAGCAAGCGCCATTCGTACCGTTTTTCGGTTTTGTTTACCGATTTGAAGGGAGTAGATGCCAAATCCGACGATCCAAGACGGATACAAAGAAATTATAAATTTGTTAACGATATAACCGAAATATCGGCAGGTATAGAATTTACGTTTTTCGATTTCGACCTTCATAAAAAAGAAAGTGTGATAACACCTTATCTTTTTACTGGTTTAACCGCAACATTTTACGATAATTATTATTTTACGAGTGGTACGCAAACCTCCGAAGAAACAAACAGTTGGACATTGGGTATTCCCATGACCTTAGGTTTTAAGGTTTCGTTTTTGGAACGCTTTGTATTAGGAGCCGAAATTGGAGCGCGATATACCTTTACCGACGCACTGGATGGCAGTTACCCCAGCGAACATAATGTGCAACAATATGGTTTTGGTAATTTAAACAACAACGATTGGTACATGTTTACGGGAATTACCCTAACTTACACCTTTGGGGAAAGACCCTGTTATTGTACAGAATAAAATGAATTTAAAAGAAAGCATATTAAGCGGGGAATTGCCAAAACATATAGCTATTATTATGGATGGTAATGGCCGTTGGGCAAGACAAAAAGGAAAAATACGTATTTTTGGACACGAAAACGGAGCAAAATCTGTTAGGAAAGTTGTCGAAGCTGGAACCGAACTAGGTATTGGCAACCTAACACTTTATGCTTTTTCTACCGAAAACTGGAACCGACCGAAATTAGAGGTAGAAGCCTTGATGAAATTATTGATTTCTTCTATTAGAAAAGAACTAAAATCCTTAAACGAAAACAATATCAAGCTACTAGCCATAGGTAATTTAAGCCAATTACCCAGAAAAGTAAGCAAGGAACTTACAGATATTATCGAGCAAACAAAACACAATACGGGAATGACCTTGACCATTGCTTTAAGCTATGGTTCTCGGGAAGAAATACTAAATACTGTTAAAGAGATTAGCTTTAAAGTTAAAAATAATATAATTTCGCCCGAAAAAATTGATGAATCAATTATAACTGAGCATCTTTACACGCACGATTTACCAGATGTAGATTTGCTTATAAGAACGAGTGGAGAGCAGCGCATAAGCAATTTTTTACTGTGGCAAATTGCTTATGCCGAATTATATTTTACAAGCGTTCTATGGCCCGATTTTACAAAGCAACATCTGTACGAGGCCATAAACGAATATCAAAAAAGAGAACGACGTTTTGGGAAAACAAGTGAACAACTTAAATAAAACAGCACCTTTGGCAAAATATTTAAAATACTGCTTGGTTGCATTCCTTTTAATAGGAAGCATTGGTATAAAAGCACAAAATTCGCCTTACAGCGACGAAAAAAAATACATTCTGGGCGAAATATCGGTAAAAGGAAATACCGTTTTTAACGAACAGACCATAGTAAGCTATTCGGGTTTAAGCAAAGGGAAAGAGATAAACATTCCCGGTGAAGATATAAGTAGTGCCATTAAAAAACTTTGGAAAACGAAGCTCTTTAGCGATATTGAAATCTATCTTACCAAAATAGAAGGTAATGTTGCTTACTTACAAATTCAACTATCCGATTTACCACAGCTTAACGATGTTAAGATAAACGGTGTTAAAAAGGGAAAAGTAGAAGGTTTAATAGAAGACAATAAACTAAATAAGGGAACCAAAGTTAACGAAAACCTTATATCTACAACAAAATATTACCTTACCAATAAGTACAAAAAAGAAGGTTTTTTCAATACAAAAGTATTAATAAATACTCTCGAAATTAAAGATTCTTTACCAACACCAAGAGTTAATATGGTTATTAACATCGATAAAGGAGAGAAAGTAAAGATAGACGATATCGTATTTAACGGAAACAGTGCTTTAAGTAACAAAACGCTTAGAAAAAGCATGAAAAACACGAAAAAGAAAAATCCTATCCGGTTTATAAAACGCTCTAAATATGTAGAAGAAGATTACAAAGAGGATCTGGTAAGTCTTATCGACACTTATAAAGAAAACGGTTATCGCGATGCCCGTGTTTTATCGGATAGTATTATTATTAACAGTGATAAAACCATTTCCCTTAATATTAATCTGGAAGAAGGAGAAAAGTACACGTTTGGAGACATTGCATTTATAGGTAATACGGTTTATACCAACCAATTTTTAAGTAGGATACTACGTATAAAAAAGGGAGACACCTATAATGGCGTATTGTTGCAGGAACGTATAGCCGACAATACAAAACCGGATGCTTTCGATATAACAAACCAATATCAAAACAACGGTTACTTGTTTTCGCAAATAAATCCTGTCGAAGTTAGTGCCGATAATAATGTTATCGATCTGGAAATACGTATTTCTGAAGGTAAACCTGCCTATTTCAACAATATAACGGTAACGGGCAACGAAAAAACCAACGACCACGTTATTTATCGTGAGTTGCGTACCAGACCCGGACAATTATACAGTAAGGCCAATGTGGTACGTACTGTTAGAGAATTGGGGCAATTGGGCTTTTTCGATGCTCAGGAAATTTCGCCAAACTTTATCAATCCCAATCCAAACGAAGGTACCATCGATATAGAATACGCTGTAAAAGAAACAGGTTCCAGTCAAATTGAGCTGCAAGGAGGCTACGGCGGTGGTGGTTTTATCGGTACTTTAGGGCTTTCATTTAATAATTTTTCCATAAAAAATATATTCAATAAAGAAGCGTATCAACCATTACCAATGGGCGATGGACAAAAATTGGCATTACGTTTACAGGCAAGCCGTTTTTACCGTACGTATAGTTTCTCTTTTTCCGAACCTTGGATGGGTGGTAAACGTCCAGTAAACTTTTTTACTTCGATATCGCATACCAAACAATTTGGGTATGGTACTACAGCCTCTTCGTATTATCAACCAGATAAATCCAAAAGCTTTAATATTACGGGGATTACGGTAGGTTTAGCAAAACGCTTAACCGTACCCGACGATTATTTTACTTTATCGCAATCACTTAGTTTTCAACGTTACGATTTAAACAACTATAACACCGGATTATTTACTTTTGGCGATGGTTATGCCAATAACCTATCGTATTCCATAGAATTATCGCGTGATAATCGGGGTATCGATCCTATTTATCCGACCGGAGGTTCCAGATTTAGCATTGGAGCCAAATTATCGCCACCGTACTCTTTGTTTAATGGCGTAGATTATAAAGCTATGGTCGAAGAAAGAGATCAAGCGATATTGAATAGCGACAGCGATAAAATCTCCGAGATAGACCAAGAGCGCTACAAGTGGTTGGAGTTCTATAAACTTAATTTTAAAGGCGAATGGTACACCGAAATAACTAAAGATTTAGTCCTGCGTCCCCTTGCCGAATTTGGTTTTCTGGGTGCCTATAACAACGATCGTGGCGTAATTCCTTTCGAAAGATACTTTTTGGGTGGCGATGGTCTTGGTTCTTACAGTTTGGATGGGCGCGAAACCATAGCATTACGTGGTTATCCCAACCAGTCTATACAACCAATAAGTAGAGAAACCGGACTACCAACAGGCGATGGTGCTACAATATACAACAAGTTTTCGTTGGAACTTCGTTACCCAATAACACTTAAAGGCCAAGCCAAAATATTTGGTTTGTCGTTTGTCGAAGGAGGCGCTACTTACAATAGCTTTAAAGATTATAACCCATTCGATATTAAGCGCTCGGCAGGTTTGGGCGTTCGTATCTTTATGCCTGCCTTTGGTTTATTAGGAATCGATTTTGGCTATGGTTTCGACAATGTTCCCGGTGAAACAGGAAAGAGTGGATGGCAAACACACTTTATTATCGGGCAACAATTTTAAGTTTGGCACGGTATTTTCTAATGGTATTTTGATGATTTAATCGGGAATTAAAAAATTTAAAATTAAAATTCGTTAATTTTGGAGTTTAATTCTACCGAGTGACAGAATAAATAAATTCATCTGTCGTTTATAGAATTTATAAAAGACCATAAATTTATATTATGAAACAGATGAAAACCAACGTTCTTTTTTTATTAATATTAGTTTTTGCAATAAGTATATCCGTCCATGCACAACGAGGTGTACGGATTGGCTATGTCGATACCGAGTACATTTTGGAAAACATACCCGAATACCAAGAAGCAACGGCCCAATTAAACGATAAAGCCAATAAGTGGAAAACTGAGATTGACAAAAAATTGGGTGTGATAGACCAAAAGCGGAAGGATTTAAATAACGAAAAACCGCTTTTAACCAAAGAGTTGTTCGACGAGCGTGAAGAAGATATCACTTTTGAAGAAAATGAAATATTGGACTATCAGCAAAAACGATTTGGTCCCAATGGCGATCTGTTCATTCAAAAAAAACAGCTTATGCAGCCCATACAAGATCAGATTTTTGCAGCCGTACAGGATTTGGCCTCGACAAAACAGTACGATTTTATTTTCGACAGATCGTCCGATGCTACCATGCTGTTTTCCAATAATCGTTACGATTTAAGCGAACAGATTATAAGGAGTATTGGCAGAACCGCCAAGCGTACACAAGCCCAAAGTAAAGCCGAGCGCATAGCAGCCGAAAAAGAAGACGTAGTACCCGAAATTAACCTCGAAATGGAAGCCCGCGAAAAAGCATTGGAAGAAAAAAGATTAGAGAGGGAAGCAGCAGTAGAAAAACGAAGACAAGATATGTTGGATGCTAGAGAAGCAAAAAAACTTGAGGCCGAAGAACGGCGACAAAAAATATTAGAAGAAAGAGAAAGGGCCCGACAAGAAAAGTTGGCAGCCCGACAAAAGGCAACTACGGCAAATACAGGCACCGAAACAGGGGCAACAACCAATACAAACGGAGAAACCGAAACAAAGACCAAGGCACAGATTATAGAAGAAAATAAACAGAAAAAATTGGCCGAAAGAGAAGCCAGAAAGAAAGAACTGGAAGAAAGGAAACAGAAAATATTGGACGAGCGCCAAAAAGCTATAGAAGAAAGACAACGCGTTAGGGACAGTATAAGCAATAACTAAATTTAATATTAACATTTATAACACACATTAATACTTTTAAGAAAATGAAACAATTAAGAACTATTTTATTCGCATCTGCATTTATTGTTGGATTTGTAAGTTTTACACAAGCCCAAAGTAAAGTTGCTCATATTAACACACAAGAGTTAATTGCCGCTATGCCAGAAGCGAAAGAGGCACAAAAACAACTTGAAACCTTGGGGAAAACTTACGAGGCCGATATGCAGGCATCTATTACAGAGTACCAAAATACGGCAAAACAATACGATGCCGAGGCTGCTACAAAAACAGATGAGGAAAATGCAAAAAGAGCCCAAGAGCTTCAAGAAAAGCAAATGCGTTTACAACAATTTAGAGCCGATGCCCAAAAAGATTTAGCTCAAAAAGAAGCCGAATTGTTCAAGCCAATACAAGAAAAAGCCATGAAAGCTATTCAAGATGTGGCCAAAGCCCAAGGTTACCAGTATGTTTTAGATCGTGCCACATTAATTGTTGCCGACGGAAAAGATATCTTGGCCGATGTAAAAGCTAAATTAGGTATCTAAAACCACCTATAACATTATTACAAAAGCTGCTTTTTTATACAAGGCAGCTTTTTTATTTTTGTAATATTATGAATAAACAAGCTATTGGCATATTTGATTCTGGCGTTGGCGGCACTTCTATTTGGAAGGAGCTAAATAGGCTTCTCCCCACCGAAAATACCATTTATCTTGCCGATAGTGGAAATGCACCTTATGGACCAAAAGGCAAAAAAAACATAATCGAGCTAAGTAAAAAAAATACCGAGTTTTTAATGCAAAAAGGCTGTAAACTTATTGTAGTAGCCTGTAATACGGCAACAACCAATGCCATTAGCACGTTAAGAACAACCTATAACGTACCGTTTATAGGTATCGAACCAGCAATAAAACCCGCTGCTCTGCAAACCAAAACCAATGCTGTTGGTATTTTGGCTACACGGGGTACTTTAAGTAGTGAACTGTTCTCCAAAACTTCCGAAAAATTTGCCGGTAATATTAAAGTTATCGAACAACATGGCGATGGTATCGTAGAGTTTATTGAAAGTGGCAAGCTGTTTTCCGTAGAAATGAAAACATTATTAAAACACTACTTAAAACCTATGATTGATGCCAATATCGATTATTTGGTTCTGGGCTGTACCCATTATCCCTATTTGATGCCTCTTTTTTTGGAACTGTTACCACAACATGTTAAAATTATTGATTCGGGTGAAGCCGTTGCCCGCCAAACACAAGCCATCCTACTTAAAAACAATATGTTAAATGCCGAAAACCCCAACCCTAAACATGAGTTTTTTACAACTGGAAATACCGAAGTTTTAAAGACTTTATTGGATTTTAAGTTTAATGTGAAGTTAGCTGCACAAGATGAATAATGAAAATTGTAAAATAAAAATTTGAACAAGAACCAATACTTTTTTAAAAGAGATTTTAGTACACACAAAAATTATTTTCAGAAAATAAGGTAAACATTAAATAACTACTCTTAAAAAGAAAAACCCTTGATAATCAAAAATGATTTCAAGGGTTTTTTGTGGTCCCACCTGGGCTCGAACCAGGGACTTTCTGATTATGAGTCAGATACTCTAACCAACTGAGTTATAGGACCGAAATTTGGCTGCGAATTTAATACTATTTTTAAAACCCCGCAAG
>JBKEDH010000161.1:0-7267 GCA_047975295.1 Aestuariibaculum sp. | reverse complement strand
GCTATTACATCAATATCGGAACAACTTCCGGTGTTTCAGACATTGCCAATTTGGAAGATGTTTGCAACGAAACAAGTTATACGCCAAATAATCCGCTGCCATCTGCCACTACTATTTATATTACAATAATCCCCTATAATTCGTCAGGAAACGCTACAGGTTGTACAGAAGAAAGTTTTATGACTGAAACCGTTGTATCGATTCCAAACTGTACCACGATTACATTAAACCAAAATGGAGCAGATATAAACATTACATGGGATGCGGTTAGTAATGCCGATGATTATTTGGTTACATTGGGAACTACAGCAGGCAGTAATGATGTCCTTGAATCTACGGTTACAGGAACATCTTTTCAAGAGCAATTTACGTTCACATACGGAACCACGTATTATTTAAATGTAATTCCACGCAACACGGCCGGTTCTGCCGAAAATTGTGAAGCATCCGAAGTAACTTTTGTTATAGATGCCCCGCTTCCTAACTGTACTGCTTTAACAAGTCCTTTGAATGGTTCGGAAAATATTTCTATATCAACCGATTTAATATGGGATACCATAACCAATGCTACAGGGTATAAACTGCAAATAGGAACCAGTTCCAACGGAAATGAAATATTGCCGCTAACAGATGTTGGTAATATAACCACTTACAATCCTACAGCGAATTTTCCCGAAAACACAACTGTTTATGTGCTTATTGTTCCGTATAACGAACAAGGTGATGCCATAGGTTGTACGGAAGGGTATTTTATTACCGAAGTGCCGAATTTTATAGGAAAGGAACGTTATGGTATTTCTCCCAATGGTGATGGTATAAACGATTTTTGGGAGCTTGAGGGTATCGAAAATTATGTCGATAATAAGGTTTCCGTATATAACAGGTGGGGCGATTTGGTATTTCAAACCGAAGGTTACGATAATAGTTTAAACGTGTTTTATGGTACAGCAAACCGATCGACCAAAATGGGAGCCGATAAACTGCCCGAGGGTACTTATTTTTTCAAAATAGAAATCCCTAACATAAAGCCCATAAAAGGATTTATAGTTTTAAAACGATAACGCACCCATAATGGGTATTTAACAAAAATGATTGTTGGTTAACCGATACGGATAAAAACAAATCCAACGGTCTGTAATTTTTATACTGATGAAAAATAATTTTATAATAATCACTTTATTGTTAACGGTTTCGGTAAAAATGTGGTCGCAGCAAACGGCTCTGTTTCCCGAATATAATTACAATCCGTTTATGGTCAATTCCGGATTTACCGGTATGGCAGAAGGTATTGAGGCCACTTTTAGCAATTACGGTTATTTAAACGATATTGAAGGCAGTCCTAAAACACTTTCGTTTAGTTTGCATTCGCCATTATCAAATGGAAAAATGGGACTTGGCGGTGCCATTTTACGCGACGAAATCGGGGTGTCTCATTATACCAATGCCTATTTGGCCTATTCGTATAAGGTGTTTTTCGATATCAATTCCAAAACAAGGCCTTATTGGCAAATTTATAATGCCAATGTACTGTCGTTTGGTATTACGGCGGGTATCCAGCAATATAACGAAGATTTATTGTCGTTGGGTATTGTGGGCGATCCCGAATTTTCCGAAAATATAAATGCTACTATACCAACTATTGGCTTGGGATTTCTGTATAATTGTGCCAATTTTTATCTTGGGGTTTCGGCCCCCAATATTATGGGCGATAAGCTGGCATCTCGAAATGATTTGGAACTGTCTAATCCGGTTTATGGTTATTTTGGTTACAGGATCTATACCAGTCGTTTCGAGGAGATTATGATTAAGCCCAGTGCTTTGTTAAAATACGAAAAAGGAGCACCTATGCAGGTAGATGTTAATATAGCAGTAAACTATAAAAACAAGTTTGAAATTGGTACGGGTTATAGAAGTACTTCGTCGGTTAATTTCTTGGCAGGCCTGTACTTTGGCGATTTTAGGTTTGCTTATTTTTATAATCTGGGCTTTAAAAACGCACTTCTTGGAAATAGCCATGGGCTTGTGCTGTCGTATTGTTTTAAAAAATAGATTAGATAGCCGTTTTACTGCAAACAATATTTGCTCTCTTAATCTCAAACATTTAAAACGACAGACTTTTTAATTTGACTATATAGAAAAATAAGTTGAATAATTCCATGCTCTAAAAACCTTTCAATTAAAAATAAAAACCTTTCATTTTTAGTATTATTATCTTCTTGCAAGGTAGTCCCCTCTTTATGATTTAAGTCATAATCAAATTAATTCCAAACTTTTTATTTTTGCTTAGAATAAGTCTAAATAAAAATTAAATTACTTTGAAATTGCTAACCTGCCCCGGTTATTGTAAAAATAGATCTTTAATAAAGCCAAAATTTAAATATCCAAAAGGATTTATGTTAGTCCTTTTTGTGTGGTTTTTTATATGTGTGTCTTGGCAAACATGGGGTCAAAAAAAAACTGATTCGCTTTCCCGTTCTGTTTTAAAGGAAGTTGTTGTATTTGGTTATAAAAAGAAAACATCGGTACAGTTGGATTCGGCCATTGTAAAACACCGATTAATAGCGGGAAGCACGGTAATAGCCGAAATGAAACCAAAAACGCAGCGTTTGGAAACCTTAAAAGATGCTTTAAAATTAGAACCAGGTATAATGGTTCAGGAGTTTTTTGGTGCTAACGATCAGCCCCGCCTTAGTATAAGAGGCTCCGGTATTCAAAGTAATCCACAACGCAGAGGTGTTTATTTGATGCAGGATGGTATTCCGGTAAATTTTGCCGACGGCTCGTTTGTAATAGGCGTTATGGATCCTGTAACAACCGATTTTGTTGAGGTGTTTAAAGGGGCAAATGCCTTGACTTATGGAGCGGCGACTTTGGGGGGTGTTTTGGACTTTAATTCCCGAAGGGGAAGCAATAAAGGAAATATCTTTGTTAAATCGGAAGCAGGAGCATTCGATTATACGGCCATAACCGCTATGGGAGGCAAAAAATGGGAGACTTGGGATTTTCATACAGCAATTTCGTCCAGCAGACAAAAAGGGTTTAGGCTACATAACGAAAATGAAAAATTGAACGTTTCGGCCAATGTAGGATTCAATATTTCCAAAAATATAACCAACAGAAGCTATGCCAATTACTCATATATAAATTTTGATATTCCGGGACCACTTACCTATAATATGCTTTTGGACGATCCTACCCAAATTACCGAGGGCGTACATTTGCCTATTTATATGGGAGCCGACATAGCAAGAGATAAACCTAAGCGCGAAGTGGAAATGTTGCGTTTGGCTAATAAAACGGCATTTACATTTAAAAATTCAAATATAGACATGTCGGTATATTACCAATATGCAAACGATAGGTTTGTGTTTCCCATAGCACTATCTACACAACATTCGTTTTACCACGATTTTGGGCTTTCCGCCATTTGGAAATACAATAAAGTAAAGCATCGTTTCCAAGCGGGACTTATTTCTGGTTTTGGCAAAATTGACAGAAACGGGCGCATTAACAAAAATGGATTGGACTCCTACCTGTTTTCAAAAAATAAATTAACGGCTTTTAATGTGGTGCTTTTTGCCGAAGAAAAATATAAATTCAACAAGCAGGCCATGCTTGTGGCCGGTATTCAAGGAGCTTATAACCTACGCAACAGTAAAGATGTTTTTCCCGATCCCGAATTGCGCCCATGGTACAGCCATAGTTCGCATAAATACCGCTATTTTTTTTCGGAAAACATTAGCCTTAATCAAGATTATTTTGCCCTTAACCCAAGATTGGGGTTTATATATAACGCTTCTGCCAAAAATAATATTCAGTTTTTTGCCAATACAAGTTGGAGTTACGAGCCACCTACTTTTGATGAGTTGGTAGGTACCGAGGTTACCAATAACATCAACACCAGCCCCAAAAAAATATTTGCTATTAAGTTAAACAAGCAACAAGCCTTTACTGCCGAGATAGGTACCCGAAGTTCTGGGCGTAGGTTTTCGTGGAACATAGCAGCTTATAAGTCGTGGTTAAAAGATGAAATATTAGAAGTCAAGGATTTTACATTGGGTATAAAAACCACAAAAAATTATCCCAACACCATACATAATGGATTGGAATTGGGCTTTTCGATAGTGCCTTTACAGTATGTTTTTTCAAACCGGTTTCCCGATAAAATTATTTTGAAAGGCACTTATAATTATAGTGATTTTTTCTTTTCTTCCGGAGAGTATAAAGGAAAACAATTAGCGGGTATCCCTAAACATTATCTGGCAGGAGCATTGCAATATAACCACCCAACAAAAATAAATGTAGAACTAAATGTAGAGTATCAACCCACCGATACGCCTATAGACCATGAAAATACCCTAATGCAACCTTCATTTTCCCTTTTTGGGTTTAAAGTGGCATATCAGGGTATTAAAAATTTCAGTTTTTATATTGAAGGGAAAAATATACTGGATAAGCGCTATGCTTCCAGTTATATTATTAGCGATCAAATTCATGTACCTCCAATTCCTTTTCCTGATTTTACGGCCGAAAATATGGCCTTTTATATACCCGGATCGCCAAGGGCGTACTATTTAGGAATGAGTTATGAAATTCCCATAAACAAGCGTGGAAATAAAAAATAAGAATTTTTTGAATTTCAAAAAGAAATAAAGCATTGAAAATGATAAAGAAAGTAATATTCATAATAAGTCTTACGCTAACAGTTTCGTGTACCGAAGACAATATTCTGTCTCCCGATATTAACGATTCCAGTCTATTGCCGGATACTGGTGATTATTTGGATGAAGATTACGGTACTCAAGATTTGGCAAATGAAATAGCAGGCACCTACAACAGCAGTATAGGTTTGGTAATTTACGATTCCGAAACCCGTACGGAACCCGTGCTGTACCTTACCCGTGGCGATACCGATATTAACATTGCAGCCTTAAAAAGCGGTGCTGTGGAAATAAGTTATTACGATTTCCAAACCGTTTTGATGCCTCTAAAAATGAGCGTAAAAATAAAGGGGCTTATAGAAGAAAAGAACGATACCATATACATAAGAGGGACAGATGGGATAGTACGTACCAAAGCAAGCGACGATATGCCCATAGGTACGCCGCTGCCCGAAAGCGACGATGCCGAGCTAACGGCTACTTATATAAGAGATAAAAAGGAAATGGGAATGCTTATAGACCTAATGTTGCCTATTCCCGTAAAAGCCTTGGTAAAAGCTAAAAAATAAAATTCAATATAAAAACAATCAAATAATACCTTTTAAACAATGAAAACAAAAAAACACGGAACAGCAGCGTTACTCCTAATTCTGTTTTTGTCCTTTACAGGATGTAGTAACGATTTGGAAGATGTTGATGGCGCAATGCTTATCGAACAATACGATTTAGCAGGCAGGTACAAAGTACAGATTACCCCAAAAATGATGGGCTTGGCTGCCATAACTTCGGGCGAGCACGATGCCGAACTAATTAACGAAGGCGACGGTGTTTTACGATTAAAATTTTCAGGTTTTCAGCGCGAACCCATGCCTTTTGAAATGTCGGTTGATGTTAAAATGCGCGTAAAACCGGGACCTAACAGCGAACTAATTTTGGAAAACATTGGAGGCGATTTTGATGCCGATTTGCCCGAAGGAACCTCGGTAATAAACCCCGACGATATTCCCGGAGGTATTGAAGTGCCTGAAGATGCCTTGGCAAACGGTATTCACTCCAACGGAAAATCGTCCATTTCGGGGGTTTACAAAATGTTGACCAATATAGACGGTACAGAAGCCATAAACTTTGAGTGGAATTTAGAACCCAATGTAGGGCTTCCCGTAGTAGTAAACATAAGAACCAACAGTAAAATAGAATAACAACCTGAGCTCGATTTTAAAGTGATTGATTATTGGGTTTTACTATGCAAGCCCTGTCATTCCGAACGAGGTACGAGAAGGAATCTCATCGTTATGGGATTTCTCACTTAGGTTAACAGTAAAACAAGAAATATTTTGAAAAATCGATTAAATAAAAACAAATTAAAAACTATTAAAAAATAAAATTATGATGATTAAAAAATTTATTAGCTATCTAATGATAGCCAGTGTAGTATTTGCAATAGCAATAGTGAACACCTCGTGTTCAAGCGACGACGATGAACCCAAGGAAAAAACAGCAGAAGAGATTAAAGCTGAAAACATAGCTGAATTTGCCACAATAATTGGCAATGGCGTAACCAATAAAAAATATGAATTTGCAATATCATTGGACGATCCTATTACTATAACAGACCAAGCCTTTAACGAACTTACTTTCATGAGCAGTGAAGATAATAATGAGAGATTCTTTAAGTTTGACGGAGAGGAATTCGTTTTTTACGATTCTTATATGGAACTACAAGGAAGCGTGTTCGATATAGAAAAAGGAGATAACACTTTTACTTTTACTGTTAAACGGAACGACCAAAAGAAAGCTTTCTTTGGGGGTCAACCTGTAACCGATGGCGAATTTGTCTTTAAGGTAACCTACGACACTACAGCCGATATTATTACAACTTTCTGGGGTGGTTATGAAACAGATAAAAATTACAACGGAACATCAATAGTTCGATATAAAGCAGAACCTTATATATCTAGCAAAAAAATATCCGAAAAGACCACCAAAAATTATTCCTTAAAAAATAGTAGTACCGCGAGTTTTACAGGAATACACGCTGTATATGTAAAATTAGAGCCAGCGCATTGGACAGCTAATTTACCGGCCTTTTTACTACAGCCTGAAGGAAACCACCATGTAAAGTTCACCTCACTGGCCAATGGCAAAACCCGGGTACAGTTTTGCGATGCTAGCGGTAATGTAAGCGGCAATAGTGTCCCTACCGATTATTACCACAGCACTACCAAGCATTTCTGGAAAAACCAAATGCCTATGGCTTTAAATTTAGAGGATGTAAACTTTACCTACAACAGTACTACCGGCAGTATAAGCCCGGGCACCAATGTTATGGCACGGGCAAGACCTAACGACAATCCTAAGGGTGTTGTTCCTCCTTTCTTTGGAGGGATACTTACCAATCAAAATTCAGGAAGCAATGCCACCATTATTTCAAGCAGTGGTAATACGGCCAGTAATTTCAGAGTAGAAATAAAATTGGATTTTCAAGTCAATTTTCATTGTGTAATCACAAAATAATTACTACCTCATGGATTTTTCAAAATATATAATAAAGGCCTTAAGTGTCTTTTTAGTACTGCCATTATTCTCTTGTGAAGAGGAGTTTCCCC
>JBKEDH010000197.1:0-8629 GCA_047975295.1 Aestuariibaculum sp. | reverse complement strand
TTAGATTCTGTCATTCTGAGGAATGAAGAATCTCTTTTTATTGTATGTAGAGATTCTTCACTTCGTTCAGAATGACAAAAAAATACTTATTTAGGTATAAATACGGATATTTAATTTGTTTTTTTCATCTAACAAACAATGCAAATAGGGTATTTAAATTAGGCTTCGTTATAAGGGTATAGGATTTTTATAAAATGGCCAAACCAAATATAAATCTGTTACTTTTAAAATATTTCGCAAACGAAGCCAGTTTGCCGGAACTGAATATTTTACGGGAGTGGATTGCAGATCCAAATAACGAACCCCTTTTTAAAAGCCATATTAAAACCAATTATTTAATAACCCATAATATGAATTCGTTCAATATAGACGAAGCCAAAGCCAACCTTAACAAAAAAATTGAACGGGAGAAAAAATCCCGACGATTTCATATTGCCAAATACGCTACCATTACTATTTTACTATTGGCATTGCCTTTAATTACGCTCCTTCCCAAAAGAAGTACCGATACGCTACAGCCCAAACACGAAAAACTTATTATAAACGACGAAAAAATAACTCTTACCTTAGATGATGGCTCACGTATTGTTTTAAACGATACTTCCGCTACCCAAATAGCCAATTCGGAAGGAAACGTTGTGGTAAAAAAAAACGGCAAACGCCTAAATTACAACAACAAAAAAGAAACGAACAAACTTATATATAACGAGCTAAAAATACCCTACGGAAAGCGGTTTGAAATCAAACTGTCCGATGGTACTTTAGTCCATTTAAATTCGGGGTCATCGTTAAAATATCCGGCATCTTTTATTTCTTCCGAAGAAAACAGAAAGGTATTTTTAACCGGAGAGGCGTTTTTTGATGTCGCCAAGAACGAAAAACAGCCTTTTATTGTAAACAACAACGATTTGGACATAAAAGTATTGGGTACAAAGTTTAATGTATCGGCATATCCCGAAGACAACAATACCGATGTTGTTTTGGTTGAAGGCTCGGTAAAAATGCAATCGTTGGACAATTTGGAGAAAAACAGTTTGCTCTTACAGCCCGGGCATAAAGGCTCTTTTAACAATCTTGAAAAGAACTTAGAAGCAAAACGGGTAAACACGGCCATTTACACCTCTTGGGTTAACGGCAATGTTGTTTTTAGAAATACACCTTTTAGCAATATCATAAAAAAACTGGAACGGCATTACAACGTCATCATTATCAACAATAACCACAAACTATCATCGCAAACCTTCAATGCCACCATAGAAGTAGAAAAAGAAAGTATAGAAGATGTACTGTTCTATTTCAACAAAGTATATCAAATAGATTACAACATAGAAAATAATACCATAATAATTAACTAAACCACATTTGCCTATGACATATTTTTAAACATGACACCAACACTTATAAAACCGGACACCAAATCTTGGTTTTACAAAATGAATTTCAACTATCAACTAATACTAAATAACTAACAATATGGAAAAAAAACACCGATTTAAAACGCCATATGTTTTTAAACTAAGTTTAAAAATAAAGCTTACCACATTGTTTCTTTTTGCAACAATGCTTAACATACAGGCAAACACCTATTCTCAGGCAACAAAAATTAGCCTAAATATGGAAAATGCCACCGTAGAAAGCATTTTGGATGCCATAGAAACAACATCCGAATTCAAATTTATATTTAATACGGACGATGTTGACCTAAACAACAAAACCAGTATTAACGTAAAGAAGGTAAAAATTAGCAAAGTTCTCGACTTATTATTTTCGAGCACCAATACCCAATTTGAAATTGTAGATCGAAAAATCCTGTTATGGGAAGACACCGCACCCTCCGTAACCCAGCAAATACAGACCTCACAACAAAGTATTACGGTTAGCGGTACCGTGATGGATGAAAATGGGCAGCCCTTATCGGGAACCAGTATTGTGGTAAAAGGCACAACAACAGGTGCACAAACCGATTTTGACGGCAATTACAGCCTGCAAGTCCCCAACCGAAATGCTACTTTGGTTTTCAGCTACATGGGCTTTGTTACCCAAGAAATAACTGTAGGCACGCAAACAACCATTAATGTTACCATGAAAGAAGATGCCTCAGCTCTTGACGAAGTGGTTGTGGTTGGTTATGGTACCCAGAAAAAATCCGATCTTACGGGTGCTATTGGTATTGCCGATGGCGAAGTTCTTGAAAACCGATCAATTACATCTATTGAAGAAGGTTTACAAGGTGTACTTCCCGGACTTAACATTTCCACCGAATCGGGTGCTCCGGGACAATCCATGAAAATAAATATTAGAGGTGTTACCAGTATAAATGGAGGTGAGCCACTTGTTTTGGTCGATGGTGCCCAAATGTCCTTAGATTTGGTAAACCCTCAAGAAATAGAAAATATATCTGTATTAAAAGATGCTGCTTCGGCCGCTATTTACGGAGCAAGGGCAGCCTTTGGCGTTATTTTGATTACCACCAAAAAAGGCAAAAAAAATGCCAGACCTAATGTAAGCTATAGTATGAATGCCTATTTAGCTCGGCCAACTATTATTCCCAAAAAAGCCAATAGCTATAAATATGCGCTATACGTAAACAAAATGCGGGAAAATTCAGGCTCCAGTACTGTATTTAACGACGACCACTTAAATTTAATAAAAGACAGGGTAGATGGTAATATTTCTAACGACTATACCCTAAAACCTTCCGGAACTTCGTACTACGAACATGCCAATACCGATTGGGCCGATTTGGTATTTGCCGACAATGCCTTTGGACAGAACCATAACTTATCTATTTCGGGAGGATCGGAAAAATCAACCTATCGGGTTGCCTATGGCTATACGCAAAGAGATGGTATTGTTAAAATAAATAACGATGATTATAAACGTCATAATTTGGACTTAAATCTGGGTACCGACTTAACCGACTGGCTTACAACCCGCTTCCAAATAAATTTCTCAAAAGTAGGGATTAACACACATAGATTACCGGGTGGCCACGGCCCTTCCATTTTCCATACTGTATGGAGAGCCCGACCTACATTAACGCCATATATTGATTATGACGGTACCGAATATGCTACATTCATCAGACTTAATCCCGTAGCCACACTTGAAGACGGAGGACGTATTATAAACAATTATTACAATTTTAACACCAAAGGCTCCATAGAAATGACTTTTGGCGATGTAAAAGTGTTCTCCAACTTTACTTACAATCCTTTTATAAGAGAGCGAAGAGCCCACAACGTAGCATTCCAATCCGTAACACCTTGGAGCAATTTAAATGTACGGACCGATGGTGGCCCTTCGAGTATTACAAGAAATAATTATATTAACAATTATTATGCTTTTGATGCCTATGCCACTTACAGCAAACTGTTTAACGATGCACACAACTTAGAAGTTACGGTTGGCTACAACCAAGAGTGGAAGGAATTTTTAACAACCAATGCCTCTAATACCAACCTGATAAGTGACAACCTACTATCCTTGTCCAATACCACGGGAGACCCAGTAGTTTCTGATGAAATAACCGATTGGGCACTTCGAAGTGGCTTTGCCAGAATAAACTACAACTATAAAGGCAAATACCTTATTGGTATAAACAGCAGATATGACGGTTCGTCCAGATTTTCAAAAAAAGACCGTTTTGGCTTTTTCCCATCAATTTCGGCTGGTTGGAAAATTTCCGGTGAAAAGTTTATGGAACATGTAGATTGGGTCAATCTTTTAAAGATTAGAGCTTCCTATGGTTCTTTGGGTAATCAAGCTTCGGGCAGACTTTATCCTTATGTAGGCTATAACACCATTGGCCAAGTTAATTATGTCTTTGATGGTCAACGTCCATTAGGTGTTACACCACAAAACCCCTTGGCAGACGACCGTACTTGGGAAACCGTAACAACGGCCAACTACGGTTTAGATCTTGCTTTTTTCAACAACAGATTAGATGCTTCTGTCGATATATTTAAACGTACCACAGAAGATATGTTAGTTACCGGAGATGCCCTACCCGGTGTATTCGGTGCCAATGCACCACAGAGAAATGCCGCCGACCTTGAGGTTAACGGTTTTGAAGTATCCGTTGGTTGGAAAGATCGTGTAAATGATAATTTTTCATACAATATTGGTTTTAACATTAGTGACTCCCAAGGAAAAATCACTAAATTCAATAATCCTACCAAATCACTTTCAAGAGCTTTTTACGAAGGCCAAAAAATTGGTGAGATATGGGGTTATCAAACCGTAGGGCTTTTCCAAAACCAAGATGAAATTAACGCAGCAGCAGACCATTCTCCTCTTGGAGGAGGAACTTTGGTGGCACCTGGTGACGTCCATTATGCCGATTTAGACGGAAGTGGTAGTATCGATACCGGAGAAGGTACTGTGGACAACTCCGGCGACATTAGAGTTATAGGAAACCAAACGCCGCGGTATAGCTATGGCATTCGAGGTGGTGCCGAGTGGAAAAATTTCGATTTAAGCTTCTTTTTTCAAGGTGTCGGCAAGCGCGATTATTGGTTAACAGGCCCCATAGTATTTGGTGGCGATGGCGGTTATGGTAACGTTATTGTTACTGACGAACTGTACAACAATGTATGGAGCGATGGTTCGGGTAATATTCCCGAAAATCGAAACGCTTATTATTTCCGTCCAAGTGAAGGTGCAGTAATGAACCGGAACAAACGTACACAAACCCGCTATTTACAAGATGCCAGCTATTTACGCTTAAAGAACCTAACCTTAGGTTATACCATACCCAGTGAAGTACTTAGCAAAAACGGTGTTACCAATTTACGTATTTACTTAACAGGCGAAAACCTATTAACCTTTACCAACCTTAATAAAAGTTTCGATCCAGAAGTACTCGACCCTAACCAAAGTGATTTTGGAAGTGCCGAAACAAGCGCAGGTACTAACCAATCGGGTAAACTTTATCCAATATCCCGTAGATTTTCGTTGGGTCTTTCTGTTAACTTTTAAAAATTTTGCATCATGAAAAAACATAATATATACTACATATTAATGGTCTTTATGCTGTTTAGCTGTAATGACGATTTTTTAGAACGCTTTCCGGAAACCGACATTAACGACGGTACTTTTTGGACTACCGGAGAAGATTTAATGATTTACAACAACCAATTGTTTGCCACTTATTTTACAACATCAAAAGGATACGGGGGAGGTTTTGATGGTGGCTATGTTACCATGGACAACTATAGCGATAATACCTTTATGGAAATACCTAACGATGTTAGGCTTGGCGTAAACACGATCAATACACCGGGACGCTCCAATTGGAATTGGGAATTGGTTCGTGATATCAATCAGTTTTTGGAAAAATCCTCAGATACCGATATAGCAGAAGCCACCAAAAACATCTATATTGCAGAGGCTCGCCTATTACGGGCTTTGGATTATTTCGATAAACTAAAACTGTATGGCAAACTTCCCATTATAGATAGGGTATTGACCGAAGATGACGAGCTGCTATATGCACCACAAAATTCAAGAGACGAAGTTATTGCCTTTATGAAGGCCGATCTTGACTTTGCTACCGAGTGGCTACAGGACAACGCCCCAACAGGAAGGTTTAACAAACAAATTGCACAAGCCTACAAAGCCCGCATCATGCTACATGAAGGCACTTTTAGAAAGTACCATGGGCAGGACAATGCAAACACCTACCTTAAAGAGGCCGAATTAGCAGCCCAAGCCGTTATAAATAGCAATAAGTACATTATAGATACCGGTAAAGGTTATGCCGAATTATTTGGAAGCGTTAGCCTAAAAGGCAATAACGAAGTTCTTTTTTACAAAGAATATAGCGACGAAGTACAAGTTTTTAATAATATTATAAATGTCATAAAATTTACAGAAGGCACTACTTTTAGCGGTTCCAAAAGCTTGATACAAGATTATTTATGTACCGATGGTCTGCCAATTGAAGACAGTCCTTTATACCAAGGTGACGATAATATTACAAATGAATTTACAAATAGGGACTTTAGGTTAAGCAGTACATTTGCCCAACCCAATACCTTTTTTATTGGCGATTACCTATATCTGGGATCAAGCCCTAACGAGATAATCGGAGCGTCTTCTCCCTCTGGATACCAAATAATCAAAGCCTATAATGAAGAACATGCTCTCGATGCTTGGGATAGAAGTTATTTAGATGCGCCATTAATACGTTATGCAGAAGTTTTATTGGTACTTGCCGAAGCTAAAGCCGAACAAGGCACAATAACCCAAAGCGATATAGACAACTCTATAAATTTGTTAAGGGCCAAAGCCGGTGTTGCCAATTTAACTTTGAATTCATCCACCGTAATTGATGATATTAGACGGGAACGTCGTGTAGAACTGGCTTTTGAAGGTTTTAGATATGATGACTTAATGCGATGGAAACAAGGCCTTTTGCTTGCCGAACCGGTATTAGGTCTTAAATTTAACAATGTTGATATTGCCGATGCCGACGCATTTACTATTGGCGAAGATATTGTCTTGGATGCCAATGGTTACATCATGTCCAATCAAACCTATGTTTTCGATGAAAGTAAAAATTACTATTTCCCAGTTCCTTTAGAAGAACGTTCTTTAAACCCAAACTTAGAACAAAGCCCGGGTTGGGGACAATAATAATTTTGAGTTAGTTTAGTTGTTTACTTAAAACGAGGCTGAAAAAGTGTCATTTTGGGTATAGTTGAAAAATCTCTAAAACACCATGATAATTAATCATTATCTAATAAAATAAGATTTTTCCACTATTGTTCAAAAAAACAAAAAACACTTTTTATCAGCCTCGTTTTTCTTTTCCAATCCTTAAACCAATCGCCAAACATTTCATTACAAAATATAATCCGTACTTATAAAATTGGAAGCTTTGGTATCCAACAATTCATTTAAAATAGCGTTATTATAAGCGTTATCCTTGGAGGCCACAAAAGTTCTTATAGAAAATGAACGTAGGGCATCGTGTACGCTCAAGGTACTAAAGGCGGAATCCTTTCTTCCCGTAAACGGATACACATCGGGTCCCCGCTGGCAGGAACTGTTCAGGTTTACACGGCAAACCAGATTAACCAAAGTATCAATTAGCGGAGCCAAAGCCTTTACATCCTTACCAAACAGACTTACTTGCTGTCCGTAATTGGATTCGGCCATATCGTCCAATGGTTTTTCTATATACTTAAATGGAATAATGGGCACTACAGGACCAAACTGCTCTTCTTTATACACCCGCATCTTTTTATTTACAGGATATAGAACAGCCGGAAAAATATAATTTTCGGTAGTTTCTCCACCTTTTTTATTAATTATTCTTGCACCATTGGCCTTAGCATCATTTATTAATTCTTTAATGTAGGCCGGCTTATCCACCTCCGGAAGTGGCGTTAGCTTCGCCCCTTCGTCCCAAGGATTTCCAAACTTTAGGGCATCTACCTTTTTGGCAAACCGCTTGTTAAATTCATCTACCACCGATTCGTGAACATACAATACTTTTAAAGCGGTACAACGTTGACCGTTAAAAGATAGACTTCCGGCAATACACTCGTTTACCGCCAAATCCAAATCGGCATCGGGCAATACAATAGCCGGATTTTTGGCCTCCAAGCCCAGTACCATACGCAAGCGGTTACCCTTGGGATGCTGCGATTGCAGGGCATTTGCCGATTTGCTATTGCCTATTAAAGCCAAAACATCTATACGCCCCGACTGCATAATTGGCGTTGCCAACACACGGCCACGGCCATAAATTACGTTAACCACACCTTTCGGGAAACTACTTTGAAAGGCTTCGAGAAGCGGCGATATAAGCAAAATACCCAACTTGGCAGGCTTAAATATTACGGTATTGCCCATAATAAGTGCCGGAATTAGAAGCGTAAAGGTTTCGTTTAACGGATAATTGTAAGGCCCCAAGCATAGCACCACGCCAAGCGGCCCACGGCGGATATGCGCATAAACGCCTTCATTTTTCTCAAACTTTGCCGAATCGCGGTCTATTTGCTTGTAGTCTTCAATGGTATCGTAAATATATTCTACGGTACGATCGAACTCCTTTTGCGAATCGGATAGATTTTTGCCAATTTCCCACATCAGGTATTTTACAACTTCCTCGCGCTTGGTTTTCATCTGGGTTACAAATTTTTCCATGCACGCAATCCTATCCACAACTTTCATGGTTGGCCACAAGCCCTGCCCTTTTCCATAGGCATCACAAGCCGACTCCAAAGCCTCTACGGCTTCTTTTTCGCCCAAATCGGGAACCGTGCCCAATAAGGTTGGTTTATAAATTTCGGTTGACGATATGGTTGAATACACCTCGGCGGTTTCACCTTTCCATTCTTTTAATTCGCCCGACACCAAATACGTTTTTTGGTGTAAAAGTGATGTAATTTTATAGGGTTCGGGGATATTGATTTTTTCGGTAGACATAGGTTTATTTTTATTAACGAATTAGGATTAACAATTTTATATTTTTGAATCCTGCATTAAATTTTTCATATTACTTCCAACTGGAATTATAACTAAATCTGTATAAAATGTCATGCTGGCGAAGGAAGCATCTCATTTATACATTTAGAAACTCTTCACTGTAAGTTTACCTTGAACTCAATCGATAAGG
>JBKEDH010000102.1:0-24016 GCA_047975295.1 Aestuariibaculum sp. | reverse complement strand
ACATTCCTCCAGCATTAAAATATCGATGCACCTCCCTATTAAAGATACATTTTTTTTAACTTTTAAATACTGCTACTTGTATGTCTCGTCCAAATTATTTTCGCTCATTACGGTTAAGCTCATGGTATCGTCCATAGAGCCTGCTACCATCATTTTAGCCTGCAATTTATGGTAGAAAGCCGTTTCATCTACCAAATCTTGGTTTACTTGAAATAAAGTGGCAAAATACTCGGTAACACCTTCATACATCCATAAATGTTTTGAAAACGTTGGAGTGTTATAATCAAAATAGTGAACATCTTCGGAGTGTACGCTTAGCGGTGTTACGATATGGAAAAATTCGTGTGATACCACATCGGTCATACTTTCTGCTAAGGCCTCTTCGGGTATATTTTCGGGCATTACCACAACAGTTGATGTATGATGTTCCAATGCACCAAAGCCTTTGGGAGCATCGTCCTTATCGTCCGAAAGATATAAATAGATATCGTATCTTGGAGTAGTATCGATATCGCCCATAAATTTCTTTTGTGCCTGCATCATTCTATAAATGGTCTCTTTTAAAGATTGTGCCGAATGTACCTTGTTTGGTGAATAAACACTTAATACAATTTTAATGTTGCCCACCATAAATTCTTCAACGGTTAAATTACCAAAAAACATAGGGTTGTCGGTTATATCAAAATAACGTGGTGCATAATAACTGGTCGTGGTTACTCCGTTTTCGGTCTTGGTACTTACATTTTGTAGGGCAGAAGTACGCACAAATTCCGATGGCGATAAAACATCTAATTTATATTGATTGTTTTTTAGTGAATCGAAATATCCAATAAAACCGTGTAGATTTAACACATAATTGGTAGGTTCTATATTGGTTCCTGCAGGCGAAAACGGCTGTTCGCCACCAATACCGCCAACTTCTTCCATATCGAAAGTGTCGTTAACCAAATAGGTTATTTTATCCAATTGCGTGGCATTGGCAATAGTCCACGAATTGGTATCTAGTTTTTCTACCGGCATTTCGTTGCCTTTGTAATCGAAAGCTTTTATGTTATCTATGTACTTACCAAAATCACTAACAGAATATGTTCCCTGTACCACTTTTGGAAGCCTATATGTTACGGTTTCACTAGTAAAACGGCCCGGATTTATAGTAACCGGTACTTTATCATTTTCTACTTTTGTTAAATTAACGGTAGTCTGAATGGGTAAACTGGTCGCCAAATCATTTTCGGCTCCTTTGGTTCCACTACATCCCATTAATAAAATACCGGCAAATAGTGCAGCTATAGGTTTAGAATTCATTAAATTATAGTTTTTAGTTATTATTTCTCAATTTGTTCCCGAAAGTACCTCTATGTTACACATTAACTTCTTAAGGTTTTGTTAAAAAGAGGTTTTGTGTATATTCGCTCTATGCAAGAACCATTAGTTAGTATTTTAACGCCCTTTAAAAATACCGAAGTATTTATCGAGGATTGTATCATTTCGATTGTAAATCAAACCTACACCAATTGGGAACTTATTATCGTGGATGATGGCTCGACCGATGGTAGCTTTGATATTGTTTACGCTTACACAAAAAAGGACAAGCGAATAAAACTGCTTAAAAATAAAGGAAACGGTATTATCGATGCGCTGCGTTTGGCCTTTAAATCGAGTAATGGCAATTATATTACCCGAATGGACAGCGATGATATCATGCCCGAATATAAGCTTGAGATTTTACTTAAAAATCTTCTACAAAATGGTAAGGGACACGTTGCTACAGGATTGGTTGCCTATTTTTCGGATAAAGGCATTAGCGATGGCTATAAAAAATACGAAGATTGGTTAAACGCATTGACTCGAACAGGAAACAATTATTCCGAGATCTATAAAGAATGTGTTATCGCATCTCCTTGTTGGATGTTGCACCGCAACGATTTAATTACTGCCAATGCCTTTAACCCAAACCGTTATCCCGAAGATTACGATTTAACGTTCCGGTTTTACAAATACCACTTTAAAATTATACCTTGCAATATTATCCTGCATTATTGGCGAGATTACCAAACACGCACTTCCCGTACACACGACAATTATGCCGAAAATACTTTCTTGGATATTAAACTGCACTACTTTTTGGAGTTGGATTTTAACAACTCTCGCCCATTAGTAGTTTGGGGTGCCGGTTTTAAAGGCAAGACCATAGCCAAGATTCTGGTAAAACAAAATATACCGTTTTATTGGATTTGCGATAACCCAAAAAAAATAGGAAAAAGTATTTACAACCAAACATTACAGCCTATTGCTTTTTTAAACCAAATTAACAATGCCCAAAGTATAGTGACCGTTGCCAATCCAAAAGCCCAGAAAGATATTAAAGCGTATTTTAAAACTCGGAATATGAAAGCTGCTCACGATTATTTTTTCTTTTGCTAAAAAAGATTCACTTTAGTTTAAATATAAACGCATTTTAGGTTGGAATATTTGTCGATAATTGTGCTTTGTTAATTGAATTGTTATATTTGACAAACTTTTCCATGAATGCAGTTTAAACATCCAGAATTTCTTTACGCCTTATTTTTACTGCTTATTCCCATTATTGTCCATTTGTTCCAACTACGGAAGTTTAAAAAAATAGCGTTTACCAATGTCGATTTTTTAAAGAAAGTCACTTTGCAAACACGTAAAAGTTCTCAAATAAAAAAGTGGCTTATCCTTACTGTAAGACTTTTGCTTTTTACTGCCATAATCTTGGCTTTTGCACAACCGTACACCGCCAACCACAACATACTGAACTCCAAAAAGGAAACGGTTATTTATTTAGACAATTCGTTTAGCATGCAGGCCAAAGGTGATACGGGCGAACTTTTAAAGCGAGCCATACAAGATTTAATAAGCCATGTGCCCGAAAACGAAAATATAACGCTATTAACCAATAACAATACCTATAAAAATACCACTACAAAAGTACTTAACAATACACTTCTTGAGTTGGATTATACCGCCAACACACTATCTAATAAAGCGGCATTATTAAAAAGCAATATGTTGTTTAGCAAAGGGAAACATATTTTAAAAAATCTGGTGTTTATTTCAGATTTCCAACAACAAAATGACAATTTCAACATAATGGCAGATTCGTTAACAACCTTACACTTGGTTAAGCTAAAGCCCGTTAACACTAACAATGTGAGTATAGATAGTGCTTTTATATCTAATAAAAATGCTTCTGCCATAACACTATCCGTTAAATTGGACTATAGTGGAAAATCTATTGGAAATCTTCCCGTTTCGTTGTTTAACAACGATACCTTAATAGCCAAAACCTCGGTTGATATGGACAAAACCATAACTGTAGATTTTTCGCTTCCAACAGATAAAATCATCAACGGAAAAATAAGTATTACCGATAATCAGCTCCTGTACGATAATGATTTGTTTTTCAATATCAACAAAGCTCCAAAAATAAATGTGTTGGTAATAAGCGATACCGATATTTCCTTTTTAAAACGCATTTATACTACCGATGAATTTAACTTTTTATCATCATCTTTAAAACAATTGGACTACAATACCATCGAAAAACAAAACCTAATCATTTTAAACGAATTAACCGATATTCCCACTACATTGGCGGTCGCCCTAAAACAGTTTACCAACAATGGTGGTGGTATGGTCGTAGTTCCACATGAAAATTCGAATACAGAGAGTTACAATTCGCTTCTTTCGTATTATAGTATCAATATAAATGCCCCCATAAAGGCTGAAAAATTTATAACAAAAATTAATTATACGCACCCATTGTACAGTAATGGCGTGTTCGAAAAACAAATTTCCAATTTTCAATATCCAAAAGTCAATAATTTTTATAGCTTAGACAAAATGGGCAATGCTGCTTTGTCGTTTGAAGACGGAAAACCATTTTTGGTACAACACAATGGCACTTTTGTTTTTAGTGCGGCGCTTAACGACAAAAATTCCAATTTTAAAAATGCTCCCTTAATTGTTCCTACACTATATAATATTGGGAAATTCAGTCTAAAAAATCCTAAGCTGTATTACACCATAGGCAAAAAAAATACTTTCGATGTTGAAGTTTCCCTTCAACAAGACGATATTATAACGTTAAGCAATGGCACCGAAAACCTAATACCCAAACAACAATACTTTAAAAATAAAGTTGTTGTAAATACTTTAGAAACACCTAATATTTCGGGAATTTATACTATAAAAGACAAAACAGGGAACATTAAAAACATAAGTTACAATTACGACAGAAACGAAAGTACTTTGGCTTATATTCCACTTTCTGAATTTAAAAACATTAAAATAAGCGAATCGGTTGCGCAAACTTTCGACAGCATAAAAAGTAACACAAAAGTTAATGCCTTGTGGAAATGGTTTGTTATTTTTGCATTAGTATTATTAGTTACCGAAATGCTCATCTTAAAATATTTTAAATGAACATACTTCTAAAATCAGCCACTATAATAGATTCTGAAAGTGAATTTCACAATACCATTCAGGATATCTTGATAGAACATGGCAGTATTTCCAAAATAGGTAAAAACTTAAAAAACCCAAATAATTACCCAGAAATAGCTTTAGAGAACCTTCATGTTTCGCAAGGCTGGTTTGATAGTAGCGTAAGTTTTGGCGAGCCCGGCTTTGAAGACCGTGAAACTATACACAATGGCCTACAAACAGCGGCATTATCCGGTTTTACAAATGTAGGCTTAAACCCTAATACCAATCCGGTTTTGGATTGTAAATCGGATATTATTTTTGTCAAGGCAAAATCCAACAATCACGCTGTCAATATCCTACCGATAGGAGCTTTAACTTCTAGTAGCGAAAGTAAGGATTTGGCAGAACTTTACGATATGCATTCGGCTGGTGCCATTGGATTTTACGATTATATGAAACCTGTTTCCAATCCTAATCTATTAAAGATCGCCTTACAGTATGCAGGTAATTTTAATGGTTTGGTGTTTTCGTTTCCACAAGAAAACAAAGTTGTTGGTCATGGTGTCATGAACGAAAATATAACCAGCACCTCCTTGGGCCTTAAAGGTATTCCTGCACTTGCCGAAGAACTGCAAATAGCCCGCGATTTGTTTTTACTGGAATATACTGGAGGTAAATTGCACATCCCAACTATTTCTACTGCAAAATCGGTAGCATTGATACGTGAGGCCAAACAGAAACATTTAGATGTAAGCTGTAGTGTTGCCATACACAATTTATACTTTAACGATAGTGTTTTAAACGATTTCGATACGCGTTTTAAAGTACTGCCTCCTTTACGTACGCAAACCGATGCAGATGCTTTAATTGAAGGTGTAAAAGACGGTGTTATCGACATGGTAACAAGCGACCATAACCCAATCGATATCGAACAGAAGAAAGTTGAATTCGATCATGCCGCATACGGTACCATTGGCTTGGAAAGTGCTTTTGGTGCATTACAAAAACGGTTTACCTTAAAAAAAACTATTGCTATTTTAACAGGTGGCAAAGACAGATTTTGTATTGAAAAACATTCTATAAACACGGGAAACAAAGCCGATATAACACTTTTTAATCCCGATAAAGCATATACGTTTACTCTTGGGCATATTATTTCCAAATCTAAAAACAGTATTTTCGAAAACGAAACCTTAAAAGGCCATGTTTACGGTATTATTGCCAATAACAAAATGGTTTTAAAACAGTAACAAAATGACACAGCAAGATATAGAAAAAGGGCATAAAAATGCTATTATTAGTTATATAACCGTTTTTGGTACTATTATCGCTTATTTTCTTAACAACGAAAACAAAAGTAGCTTTGCCGCATTTCATATCAGGCAAGCACTCGGACTTTGGCTCTCTTTCTTCCTACTGGGATATTTTATAGGCTATTTTAATAGCTGGATGGTTACATCGGGCTTTTATTTGTTTTTTGCCATCCTGTTTATTTATGGTTTTGCCAATGCTATAGGCAAAAAAGCACAAACTGTTCCATTAATTGGCAACCTTTACCAAAAACTTTTTGCTAACCTCGGAAAATAGCCATGGCAAATACACCACTTCCTCTCTATCACGTAATAAGAGCATCCTGTCTAAAGGAACAGGCACCATTACTTATTATGTTACACGGTTATGGCAGCGACGAAAACGATCTGTTTTCGTTTGCTTCGGAATTGCCCAAGGAACTTTTTATTATTTCGGTACGGGCTCCTTACCCCTTACAACCTTACGGAAATGCTTGGTATGCCATTAATTTTGATGCCGAACAAGGCAAATGGAACGATAACAAACAAGCCCAACAATCGAAAGATTTAATAGCAGATTTTATTGATCGAGCTATTGAAACTTATCCCGTAAATAAACACGATATTACACTTTTGGGCTTTAGCCAAGGCAGTATTTTAAGTTATGCTGTGGCTTTAAGCTACCCCGAAAAAATTAAAAATATTATTGCTTTAAGTGGGTATATCAACAAGGAAATTCTACCCGATAACCTTAGCGAAAAAGATTATTCCAACTTAGATTTTTACTGCTCTCACGGCAGTGTAGATCAGGTAATTCCTGTGGAATGGGCAAGGCAAACACCACCTTTTTTAAATGTATTGAATATTAAACATATTTACTCCGAATTTCCTGTAGGACATGGTGTAGCTCCCCAAAATTTTCATGAGTTTAGAAATTGGCTTGAAAAACGGTTAACGACCAAATAACCTGCCTTTTGTAAATTAATGGTTGAAAGCTCTTGGTGATCTTAAAATAACAACACCTTATTAGTTTTTAGCACCTGCCAACAACAACAATCGGAAAAAACTTTGATAATATAAAAAAGAGGATGTTGAAAAACAACATCCTCTTTTTGTATTAAAAAAACTTAATCTACAAATAGACTTATTTTTTACCGTCTAATTTGTCTTTAAGTGCTTGTAAAGCTTCGTTTGCATCACCCAAAGTTGGTTTTGCTTCGGCTGCTTGATCGGCAATTTTTCTAGCAGCAGCTTTAACGTTTGCTATTTCCTCTGCTTTAAAAATAGCTGTATGCGAAGCTACTACACGCTTAAATTCTTTATTGAATTCAATAATCTTAAAATCGGCTTTTTCACCTTTTTTAAGTTTGCTTCCATCTTCTTTTTCAAGGTGGCGCGAAGGAATAAAGGCTACAATATCGTCGTTAAAGTTAACGGTAGCACCTTTATCTACTATTTCGGCTATTTCACCTGAATGTACAGTCTCTAAAGCAAATTCTTCTTCGTATTTATCCCAAGGATTTTCGGTAGTTTGTTTATGTCCCAAGCTTAGTTTACGTCCTTCAACATCAAGTTCAAGAACAATAACATCTAACTTATCGCCAGCAGCACAGAACTCACTTGGATGCTTGATTTTCTTAGTCCAAGATAAATCGGAGATATAAATCAATCCGTCGATACCTTCTTCCAGTTCAACAAATACACCAAAATTGGTAAAGTTACGCACCGTACCGGTATGTTTGGAACCTAATGGATATTTAGAAGTGATATCGGTCCATGGGTCTGGTGTTAATTGCTTAATACCAAGCGACATTTTACGATCTTCTCTATCAAGCGTTAAAATAACAGCTTCTACCTCGTCGCCTACAGATACAAAATCCTGTGCGGAACGTAAGTGGGTTGACCAAGACATTTCGGAAACGTGGATTAAACCTTCAACACCATCGGTAACTTCAATAAAGGCACCGTAATCGGCAATAACCACTACTTTGCCTTTTACTTTATCGCCAACTTTAACATCTTCTCCAAGAGCTTCCCATGGGTGCTTGCTCAATTGTTTTAATCCTAATTGGATTCTTGATTTATCTTCATCAAAATCAAGGATTACAACATTAAGTTTTTGGTCAAGCTCAACTATTTCGTTCGGGTGGTTTATTCTAGACCAAGACAGGTCGGTAATATGGATTAATCCATCTACACCACCAAGGTCGATAAACACACCGTACGATGTAATGTTTTTAACAACACCTTCCAGCACTTGTCCTTTTTCCAACTGGCTAATAATTTCTTTCTTTTGTTCTTCGATATCGGCTTCGATAAGTGCTTTGTGAGACACTACAACGTTTTTAAATTCGTGGTTGATTTTAACAACCTTGAACTCCATAGTTTTATTAACGTATTGGTCGTAATCTCTAATAGGCTTAACATCGATTTGAGAACCTGGCAAGAATGCTTCAATACCAAATACGTCCACAATCATACCACCTTTAGTTCTACATTTAACAAAACCGTTTACAATTTCGCCGGTTTCGTTGGCTTTTATTACACGATCCCAGGCTTTAATTACACGGGCTTTACGGTGCGATAATACCAATTGACCTGTTGCATCTTCGCGAACGTCAATCAATACTTCCACCTTATCACCAACTTTTAAATTTGGGTTGTAACGGAATTCGTTTAAGGAAATAACACCCTCTGACTTTGCGTTGATATCAATAATGGCATCACGATCGGTAATGTGTACCACGGTACCTTCAACCACTTCATCGTCTAAGGTGTCAACAAAATTATCTTCTACTAATTTTTCAAATTCTTGTAACTGTTTTTCGTCAACTTCGTCGATACCTTCTTGGTAGTTGTGCCAGTTGAACTCTTTTAAGAATTTTTCGGGATTTGCTTTAGCTTCCGATACTACCGGAGCTTCTACTTGTACGGCTTCGGTTGCTTCAACCTCTGCTTGTTTTTGATTTTCAGCCATTGCTGATTAAAAATTTGTATTTTGCTCGTTTTTTGGAGAACTTGACAACGATTAAAACAAACAAAAGTGTTATTAATTGTTTTTATTTTTCGAACCTTTTATTTCTCCCACATCGTTAAAAGGCCTGCAAAATTAATAATTTTTACTGTAATTACCTAATTATCAGAAAATATATTTTGAAGGATTTTCCGGAACCATTATCATTCCCCAAAAGAATAAAAATCAAACTTCTTTTAAAATTTCTTTTTAACTAAAAGCATTATTTTATCAAATTGTTCCTTTAAAGTCATGTTGGAATTATCAAACACGATAGCATCTTTGGCTTTTGTTAATGGTGATTCGGATCGGTTGGAATCAATATAATCACGCTCTTGAACGTTTTTTAAAACATCTTGATATGTAATTTTATCTCCTCTTTCCAATAGTTCGTTATAGCGACGTTTTGCCCGTGTTTCGGCTGAGGCCGTCATAAACAATTTAAGTTCGGCATCGGGAAAAACAACAGTACCTATATCTCGCCCGTCCATAACGACTCCTTTGGTTTTGCCCATTTCCTGCTGTTGCCTTACCAATTGACGACGTACTTGGGGTACTGTGGACACTTGGCTCACAAAATTTGAAACTTCAAGAGTACGTATTTTCTTTTCTATATTCTGTCCGTTTAAATACACTTCGGCATAGCCCAGAGTGTCGTTAAATTTAAAACCTATATCGATATTATTTAAGCTGGTTACCAAACCTTCGATATTAAACTTACTTTTGGAAATAAAACCATTTTGCATAGCGTAATAGGTCACGGCACGGTACATGGCTCCCGTATCGACATAAATATAGCCCAAATACTCGGCTATTTGTTTGGCTACGGTACTTTTTCCTGTTGACGAAAACCCGTCTATCGCAATAGTAATCTTGTTGTTCATTTATTGTAAATCTATTTGAAGACCAAAAAAGTTTGAATTGGCCGCACTTGTAAATCTGGCATGTGTATAACTAAAGCGCATTTTACGCATTTTAATGGAAAAACCTGCCGATAAGCCCGAAAAATTTCGTTGATCCACAATACGTAATTCTTCGGCTCTTCTAAAATTATAACCCAAGCGCACATTAAAACCTCCTTCGGGAAAAAGTTCTATACCCAAAATGGTATGCCTTATAGCCTGCCCTAAGAATCCTATTTTTTCGCTGCTTTGGTTTCCACTTAAATCGCCCGTTTCCCTTGCCGGATTTGGTCTGGCTATAGGCCATTGCTGCAAATTATCGAAAGTAAGATGCCAACGTATGGGAACATGCTCTAAAAGCTGGGACATACCAAAAGCCACTTCAAAGGGTAATTGTTCGTTGGTACCGGCATAGGTAGTTATTTGCATACCAAGATTACGAATAACCAAGGCAGCATTAAAATCCAACTTATCGTTAATGTAAGTAAGTCCCAAATCGGTTGCCGCACCAAAAGAATTATACTGTTCTAACTTTGAAGTTATAAATTTTAAATTTCCTCCAAAATAAAAGTCGGAACGTCCTATTTGAAGTGCATAACCTAACGACAAGGCTGCTTCACTACCCGTAAAGGTTCCGGTTGGGTTACCTGCCTCGTCATAACCGTCAAAAGTACCATAATTAACATAGGTAATACCTGCATGGAACGTTTGTGTACGCCTATCGACCGTATAGGCATAAGCTGCCGAGCCATAACTTATTCCCGCTAAGTGATTGGCATAATTTAATGCCAATTGGTTATCCATTTCAACATTTATGGTTGCCGGATTAAAAAGTGCTTGGGTTACATCGTAATCGACATTTGTAAGTACTTTTCCTCCCAACGCTGCCTGTCGTGGTGAAGCTATTAAGCTTAAAAACCGATAAGTTGTCTCGCCACCAACTTGTGCAAACACAAATGTGTTTAACAAAACGGATAAAACAATGGTGGTTTTTTTCAGCATATAAAATAAAAAGCAAAACTATCTAAAAAAAACGATAGTATTCTGCTTTTATTTTAGACGGAATTAAATTAAGATAACAGCTTCTTTTTACACCTGTAGTTTTTTAGCATGACCGACCTTTTGATTGGTAATTGCAATTTTTATTACCTCGCTCATATCGGTTACGTAGTGGAATTTCAAACCTTTTAGGTATTCCTGCTTTATTTCTTCTATATCACGGCGGTTATCTTCGCAAAGTAGTATTTCTTTAATTCTGGCACGCTTAGCTGCTAAAATCTTTTCCTTGATACCTCCAACAGGAAGTACTTTTCCTCGAAGTGTTATCTCGCCTGTCATAGCCAAGCTTTTCTTTACCTTTTTTTGTGTAAACAACGACACCAACGATGTTAGCATGGTTACACCTGCACTTGGCCCATCTTTTGGCGTGGCTCCCTCGGGCACATGGATATGTACGTTATACTTATCGAAAATATCGGGGTCTATATCAAAAGCTTCGGCATTTGCTTTAATATACTCCATGGCAATGGTCGCCGACTCCTTCATGACTTTACCCAGATTCCCTGTTATAGAAAGCTGCCCTTTTCCTTTAGATAAAATGGATTCTATAAATAAAATATCACCGCCAACGCTGGTCCAAGCCAGCCCAGTAACCACACCGGCAACATTATTGTTTTCGTATTTATCGCGTTCTAATTTTGGAGCACCAAGAACCTCAACGATATCCTCGTTGGTTATTTTTATGTTATATGGTTCTTCCATAGCTATGTTTTGTGCCGCATAACGCACCATTTTGGCTATTTGTTTTTCCAAGCCACGCACACCGGATTCTCTTGTGTAGCCTTCAACTATTTTTTCTAATTGAGGTTTGGCTATTTTTAAATGCTTATCGGTTAAACCGTGTTCCTTTAACTGTTTTGGCAGTAAATGGCGTTTGGCTATTTCTACCTTCTCCTCTATGGTATAGCCCGTTACGTTTATAATTTCCATACGGTCGCGCAGGGCAGGCTGTATGGGCGCTAAACTGTTCGATGTGGCGATAAACATAACTTTGGAAAGGTCGTACCCCATTTCCAAAAAGTTATCGTAAAATTCGCTGTTTTGCTCGGGATCCAAAACTTCCAGTAAAGCGGAAGATGGATCGCCCTGATGCGAATGGGACAATTTATCGATTTCGTCCAAAACAAAAACAGGATTCGATGTACCTGCCTTTTTTAGACTTTGAATAATACGTCCCGGCATAGCACCAATATAGGTTTTTCTATGGCCACGTATTTCGGCCTCGTCACGCAGACCACCAAGAGAAATACGCACGTACTCCCGCCCTAAGGCCTCGGCAATAGATTTACCCAAAGAAGTTTTTCCAACACCCGGAGGACCGTAAAGACATAAAATGGGCGATTTCATATCGTCGCGAAGTTTTAAAACGGCCAGATACTCAATAATACGTTTTTTAACATCGTCCAACCCAAAATGATCCCTATCAAGAATTTTTCTTGCCCGCTTTAAATCGAATTTATCTTTACTAAACTCGTTCCAAGGCAAGTCCAAAAATAATTCTAAATAATTACGTTGAATAGAATATTCGGCCACTTGCGGATTCATGCGTTGCATTTTGGCCAGTTCCTTTTCAAAATGTTTGGCTACTTGTTCATCCCATTGTTTATCTTGGGAACGCAAACGCATTTCCTCCAATTCCTCGTCATAACTCACACCTCCCAATTCTTCTTGAATGGTCTTCATTTGCTGATGAAGAAAATATTCACGCTGCTGTTGGTTGATGTCCATTTGCACTTTTGATTGGATATCGTTACGCAATTCTAGCTTTTGCAGCTCAACATTCATAAATTTAAGTGTTGCCAATGCACGCTGTTTTAAATCGTCAATTTTTAGAAGAGATTGCTTTTCGGAGACCGAAAGGTTCATGTTCGATGCTACAAAATTGATTAAAAACGAGTTACTCTCAATATTTTTTATGGCAAACGAGGCCTCACTTGGAATATTGGGACTTTCCTTGATTATTTCCAAAGCCAAATCTTTAATGGACTCTATAATAGCCGAAAATTCCTTATCGGTCGTTTCCGGGCGGTTATCTGCCAGATCCGTCACTGTTGCATTCATATAGGGTTCTTCGGTAAGTACCTGCGCCACTTTGAAACGTTTTTTACCTTGAATGATAACGGTTGTATTACCATCGGGCATTTTTAAAACACGTAAAATTCGGGCTACCGTACCAATTTCGTGGATTTCTTTGGCCGAAGGATTTTCGACCAGCTCGTCTTTTTGTGCCACAACACCAATAACTTTACTGCTCTTATTGGCATCGTTTATTAGTTTTATGGACTTATCCCGCCCTGCGGTTATAGGAATAACCACTCCGGGAAACAATACCGTATTTCGTAGTGAAAGAATGGGCAGCGTTTCGGGCAGGTCTTCCTTATTTATTTTTTCTTCGTCCTCTGGTGTCATTAAGGGAATCAATTCGGCGTTCTCGTCAAAATCCTGTAATGACAAACTGTCAAGCGTTATAAAATTAGATTTTTTCATATATGTATTTAAGTCAATATGTCATAAAAACATACTGTCCTTTTAATTTTTAATCATTAAAAAAACCACATTACTGTTTAATATCTGCAATTTACAATGGTTTTAAGATATTTGTTCAACACCGATAGGCAATACCCGTGCCAGTTTATTTAGAGTCTGTTTAAATTTGTATGATTGACTTTTTGTATAGTTTATTTTTGATGAAGAATAAGGCAAAATAGAAGATAATAGCTAGACTACTTGATGAAATTTTAACGAAATTATGCGTAAAAAGAGACATAGAAAAACAATTGATATAAATTTAAACAGGCTCTTAGATTTTGTTTATTTTTCTCAAAATATAAAGTACCACAATGGGTATGGCCAACAAACCAACCATTAACAAGTTTGTTTGCAACAACCAAGGCGCTAAAGTTAAAGTAATAACATAGCTCCCTATGGCACCGCCAAAATGAGCATCGTGGCCAATGTTATCGTTATTTTTTTTCATACCATAAATGGAATACAACAAATATCCAATACCAAAAATATAGGCCGGAATGGGTATAGGGATAAAAAATATATAAAGGCTCATACCTGGTTGCAGCAAAATAGCCGAATACAAAACTCCCATTACAGCTCCACTGGCTCCCACGGCACTATATTGAAATTCGTTTTTATGGAAATAATACGATAGTAAATTACCGACAAATAGGCTACCCAAATAAATAAACAAAAAGCGAACCGTGCCTACGTGGTTTATTACCGTCCCTGCAAAAAAGAAAAGGGTTAGCATATTGAACAATAAATGCTGCGTATTGGCATGTAAAAACCCCGAACTGAATAGACGTATCCTTTCACCACGCTGTATGCCCCCAATCAAAAATTTATATTTATTAAAAAACACATAATCGTTAAAACCTTTATACGAAATAATAGTATTTGCCGCTATAATTACAATGGTTATCAAATCCAATTTACCCATAATACGCTCTGTTTAATTTTTAAATTAACCTATCTTTGCCAATACAAATCTAAAATTAATTCATGCATTTTATAGCATATATTTTGGTATATCCACTTTTGTGGTTTATTTCCATTTTACCATTTCGGTTGCTTTATTTGCTATCCAATGGGGTTTACATACTGCTTTACCATATTATAGGTTACCGTAAAAAGGTGGTAACCAATAACCTTAAATTGGTTTTCCCCGACAAAAGCAACAAGGAAATCATAAGCATTAAAAAGAAATTTTACAAACATTTATGCGATATGTTTCTGGAAATGATTAAAACTATTTCCATTTCGGAAACAGAATTGAGTAAACGATTTAAAATTTTAAATCCGCATGAATTGAACCAAATCGAAGCCCTGAACAAAAGTGCCATTCTTATGTTTGGGCATTATGCCAGTTGGGAGTGGTCCATTGAAGTGCAAAACCACATCGACTTTACCGGATATGCCGTTTACAAGCCACTTGCCAACAAATATTTTGATAATTTGGTTAAACGTATCCGTTCTAAATTCAACACCCATTTAATAAGCACACGGGAAACCGTAAATACCATAAACCACAACGAAATTCTGGGTAAAAAGAGCTTTACCGGTTTTTTAAGTGATCAATCACCCAAACTATCAAAGGAGGTATATTGGGGCAAATTTATGGGTATAGAAGTACCTTGCTTTACCGGGGCCGAACGGTTGGCTAAAAAATTGGATTTATCGACTGCGTACCTTAAAATAGACAAAGTAAAACGGGGGTATTATCAAGCCGAAATCAAAATACTTGCCGAAGACAGTACCGCTTATAAAGATTACGAGTTAACCGATATGTTTTTACGTGAAGTTGAGAAGCAAATTTATGCCGCCCCCGAATATTATTTCTGGACACACAAACGTTGGAAACATGCAGGAAAGCGAAAAAATAACAAGACCTAACAGATCTTTAAAGCCTCTGTTAGGTCTTGTATGTTTTTTATATACTATCCCAATAAACCACACTAAGCTTTCGCTACATCCCTAATCTCTGCAATAAACTTATCGGCAAGAGTATCGGCATCGGCTTGCGATTTGGCTTCGGTGTAAATACGGATTATAGGTTCGGTATTACTTTTACGTAGGTGCACCCAATTTTCGGGGAAATCGATTTTCACACCATCAATAGTCGAAAGCTGTTCGTTTTTATAGTGGTTTTCAATTGTTTTTAAAATTGCATCGACATCTAAATCGGGAGTCAACTCAATTTTTTTCTTGCTCATAAAATAGTTCGGATAGGTTTTGCGCAATTCACTCACCGTTGTTTTACGTTCGGCCAATAAGCTTAAAAACAATGCGGTTCCCACCAAAGCATCTCGTCCGTAATGCGATTCTGGATAAATAATACCACCATTGCCCTCTCCACCAATAACGACTTTATTTTTTTTCATTAGCTTAACTACGTTAACCTCTCCTACCGCACTAGCTTCGTAAGTACCGCCATATTTTTCGGTAATATCCCTCAAGGCACGTGTAGAACTCATGTTGCTTACTGTATTACCGGGAGTTTTACCCAACACGTAATCGGCACAGGCCACCAAGGTATATTCTTCTCCAAACATCTCGCCGTTTTCGTCAATAAAAGCCAAACGATCTACATCGGGATCGACCACGATACCAAAATCTGCACGCTCTTCCACTACTTTTTTCGAGATATCGGTTAAATGCTCCTTTAAAGGTTCCGGGTTATGCGGAAAATGTCCATTGGGTTCACAGTATAGCTTTATTACATCGACACCCAAACGCTCCAAAAGCAACGGAATGGCAATACCTCCGGTAGAATTTACGCCATCGACCACCACCTTAAACCGTGCAGCTTCAATATCCTTTACATTCACCAAAGGCAAATCCAGTACCTCGATTATATGCAAATCAATGTAAGCTTTGTTTTTGGTTATTTTCCCTAAACTATCTATATCGGCAAAAGTTGCATTGTCACTTTTGGCAAATTTTAAAATCTTGGCGCCTTCATCGGCATCCAAAAATTCGCCTTTTGCGTTCAACAACTTTAAAGCGTTCCATTGTTTCGGATTATGGCTTGCCGTTAAAATAATACCACCATCGGCATGTTCCATAGGTACAGCCACTTCAACCGTTGGTGTTGTTGACAGCCCCAAATCGACCACATGGATACCCATACCTACCAATGTATTCATAACCAAACTTTGAATCATGGCTCCAGAAAGTCTGGCATCCCTGCCCACCACAACTTTATAGTGTTCTTTATCACGTTGCTGTTTTAGCCAAGTACCGTAGGCCGATGCAAACTTTACCGCATCGATTGGTGTTAGGTTGTCACCTACTTGGCCGCCAATGGTACCCCGAATTCCAGAAATTGATTTGATTAATGTCATGGTTAATATTTTTTGTTTGAGCAACAAATATACAATTCCAAAATTGGATTTATAAAAACCTTATTCGTAAATTTCGCAAATGAATTATTTGGCCCATATTTATCTTTCTGGAGATAACCGTTTGGTTACCATTGGCAATTTTATGGCCGATAGTATTAAAGGAAAATCCTATAAAAACTACGAAAAAGCCATTCAAACCGGTATTTTATTGCACCGCTATATAGATAGCTTTACCGATACCCACCCTACAGTTAAACAAAGCACCAAACGTTTACACAAAAAGTACAGCCACTATTCGGGAGTTATTGTAGATATTTTTTACGATCATTTTTTAGCTAAAAATTGGCATTTGTACAGTAATATACCCTTAAGCGATTACACCAATGATTTTTACGAATCGCTAAAAGAACATTATACCATTTTACCCAAACAAGTACAATATATGATGCCCTATTTAATATCGGGAAATTGGTTGCTAAGCTATGCTTCGGTTGAAGGTATTGCCAAAGTTTTGGAAGGTATGAACCAACGTACAAAAAACAGATCGGGAATGAACGAGGCGGTTGTTGAACTAAACCTGTTTTACGATGAATTTGAAATGGAATTTACGGCTTTTTTTGATGAATTGATAATATCATCCAAAAAGAAACTAATCGAACTTAACAAAAATTAATGAAATACCCTTTAAGTATTTAACCACACAGCAGAATATTAATTTGGTGTTCCATGCGACCATTAAAAACAATAAATATTAACACATGAAACATTTTTATAAAATATTATTCTTAATGATATTATGCTACTGCTGCAAAAGCGAAATAACACAGCCTAAAAGAGGACTTATTACCCAAAAAGCCATGGTTGTTTCGGCCAGAGCCGAAGCCTCAAAAATAGGATGTGATATTTTAAAACAGGGTGGCAATGCTTTCGATGCCATGGTTGCTACCGAATTAGCATTGGCCGTATCGTTCCCTTATGCCGGTAATCTTGGTGGTGGCGGATTTATGGTTTACCGAAAAGCAAATGGTAAAACCGGTGCATTGGATTATAGGGAAAAAGCACCCTTGGCCGCCACAAAAAATATGTATTTAGATAGTCTTGGCAACGTTATTCAAGGCAAAAGTACCTTGGGTGCCATGGCGATTGGTGTACCTGGAACCGTAGCAGGCGTCTTTGAGGTACACAAAAAACTGGGTAGCCTACCTATCGAAACCATTATACAACCTGTAATCGATTTAGCTTACAATGGTATAATTGTAACAAAAAACCAAGAAAGCCGTTTACAGCACTATAAACCATTATTTAATCAGGTTAATCCCGATAGCATATTGTACAGCAAACCATGGAAAGCGAACGATACCATAAAAAATCCGGCTTTGGGCAAAACCTTAGAACGTATTTTAAAAAACGGCAAGGATGAATTTTATAAAGGAGAAACAGCCAAAATCCTTGTAGAACACATTCAAAATAATAATGGTATTATAACATTGGCAGACATGGCTGGCTACAATGCTATTTGGAGGGATCCTGTTATTTTCAATTATAAAAACATTAAGGTTATTTCCATGTCACCACCTTCTAGTGGTGGCATTTGTTTGGCACAATTATTAAAGATGGTAGAACCTTATCCTCTTAATACATTTGGACATAACGCATTAAAAACCATCCAAGTTATTACCGAAGCCGAACGCCGTGTTTATGCAGACAGGAGTTTTTATCTTGGAGACCCCGATTTTGTTAACATTCCTATTTCGGAGTTAATAAGCGAACCTTATTTAAAAAACAGAATGGCTTCGTTTTCATTCGATAAGGCATCAAAATCTACCGATATGGCACATGGTAACATCAAAATTATAGAAAGCAACGAAACTACCCATTATTCCATTGTCGATCAATTCGGAAATGCTATTGCGGCCACAACAACCCTAAACGGTGCTTACGGCTCAAAACTATATTGTAACAAACTTGGCTTTTTTCTTAATAACGAAATGGACGATTTTAGTAGCAAACCCGGTGCTCCCAATATGTTCGGTCTTATTGGCTCTGAAGCCAATAGTATTGCTCCCAAAAAACGCATGCTTAGTTCCATGACGCCAACCATAGTGGAAAAAAACGGCAAACTATCCATGACCGTTGGTACACCGGGTGGCTCTACCATTATTACTTCTGTATTTCAAACTCTTTTAAATGTTTATGAATTTAACATGGGAATGCAGGAAGCCGTTAATGCACCCAGATTCCATCATCAATGGCTTCCGGACGAAATTAGGATGGAACCCAACTCATTTAGTCCCGAACTTATATCCCAACTAAAACAAAAAGACTATATTATAAACGAAAAACACACCCCTGTAATTGGTAAGGTCGATGGTATTTTGGTTTTGGAAGATGGCTCTCTCGAAGGCGGTGCCGATTACCGTGGCGACGATATGGCTATTGGGTTTTAACGCCCCACGTGTTTGCAAAGGAGCGGAAAAGAAAGCATCGACTTTCAATTTAACACCAACATAAGCAAACACAATGCTGTGCGATTGTACTTTTTAATTTAACCCCTTTTGCTTATACAGTATTAACCATAGTTTTTATATGTTTTCATTAATTTATGTCAACCTATTTCTCTGTAATCCTATCATCCATTTGAAATTGTTGTTCTTCGGGGTCTGTTCCTATAACTGTTATTTCATAATTAAACCTAAATCGACCTGCTACATTATATAAATTAATTCGGTTTTCAATGTGTTTGTTTTTCAATCTAACAAACCATTCGCTATTTCTAAAATAATTTTGAAGTATATTAATGTCTTTTATTTCCACTTTTTCAAATGGTGTTGAAAAATGACCCATTCCCATAGAATGACCAAATTTATAATTTGTATTTTCATATATTTTATCTTTTACAATTCTAAAGTCTTTGGTATCAAGATAGGAATGTTTTATAGGAAAACCTTCTATCAAAAAAATCCCAAAATCGTTATCTTTTGGATTATCTAAATCATCAATTTCAATCTCTATATCGGTTAAATGATAGCTTCCATTGTACTTGAGGAAGTTTAACGTCACTCCTTTCGAGATGCTAATTAATTCGTTATTAAGTTCCGTATCAAATTTTTTAATCTGTTCTGAAAAGTCTTTATGAGGAAATTTTTTCAAAAAATCATTTAATTCTTCAAATAAATTAATCGGTATGTCATTCCAATGAAAAATTTTATTTTTATATTCAAATCTGTTTTTTTGTTGTTTGAATAAAAATAATGCAAAAAAAGGGGTTATTCTTTTATTATTAATTGGATTTGAATTATCATTTATTTCTAAAGTGTAATCAATATTAGCATCAATATCAATATAATGATTGGTTAAAAGGAATTTATAAGAATCTATAATTTTTTGTTTTTCTTTGTCTGTTTGACCAAATATCAATGTATTTGAAATTAACAAGATAAGTATTAAAATGATTTTTCTCATTTGCGGTTTGTTACTTATTTATATTTATCGGTCTTGGCTAAATTTCAGTTGCGGAACAATCTGCAAGATTATTCCTGTCGTAGAACGAAGATAGCAATAATACGAGGATTTTCAGAATGAAAATCAGCAGCAATTGAATTTAGGCATTGTTGTTTTTAGTGGTGGCACGTTTGAGTGAGCAGGTTTTGAGGTGTTTTTACCTGATTTTTTTGTTCGTTTTAATTTGTTTTAAAGTTCAGCATTTTATTCTGCTATTTTGAGTTTACAGCGAGATTAAGTAAAATTCAGCGAAAGGATTTTCCGTTTCAAAGTATTCAGCATAACGTTGTTCAATTCAGCGTTTTACTTGTTAAAATTCAGAAATTATTTTTGAGTTTGAGTGAGTTCAGCCGTTATTAAAAACGGTTCACGTATAAAAGCAGTAGCAGATTTGGAAGCGAAAACTTTCAGTTTAGCACGAACGTTAGCCAAAACGGTTTATCAACCGCTAACTTACGAAAAAAAAGCGGTTGAAAACCGTTTTGGTGGGTAGAAAATCGCAAAGATTGAAGTTAAGCACTTAACCAGCTCTTGCTTGTACACCATGTTATGTGCCGTGTTATAATAATTAGCCTGGATTTTTCTTTCTGTTCTTGATGATTTAGACCTTAATCTACTTTTTTAATTTTATCTAAATTCTCATTAATGGCTTTTATCAAATCAGGATATTTATCTTTTTCTCCATAATTACTTTTAAGTATTTCTCTTATTGTGTTATATGGGTTTTCTCCATATCTCTCAGAAAATTCGTTGTAAACTTTTGATGTTTCTATAGGAAATCTAGAGAGGTACAAACAAAATTCATAATATATTTTAGTTGGAGCATAACTTCCTTCTTCACCGGAAATACTCTCAAAAAACATATCACCATATATGAAATAGAGTGCTAGTTTAGCAAAATCAAAATTAATAGTAGTATCTTTTTTATGCTTTTCAACAATTCTGTTCAATTCTTCCCTTATCTCTTGATAATTAATTTGGGGGTAGAAATATTGAGCATTTGATTTAGGCTTTGGAGATATTCTTTCACTTTCACTAACCACTTCTTGTGGTAAGCTCATTGACCCTTCAATGGCTGAATTAATAATATTGTGATATCTATACTTTCTTAAATATAGGAAGTCTTTAGCGGTTGTGTTTTTTGTATCTAATTTTCTTTTAAATCTATTTAATACATTAACTGCTAAAAGTTTTTCTGATAATTTTTTGTTTATACTATTATACTTGTAATAAAAATCTCTAGTGGTCGTTTTTTCGGAATACACAATATCCAAATTACTGTTGAGCCCAAAAACTTCATCGTTACTTTCAAGTCTATATTTTTTAAGTTCAGGTAAGTCTTCTGGCTTTATGTAGTAAACATAGAATTTATCGTAATTGTAATCACTTAAGTACAACTTTTCTGCTCCGCTATATATGCCATCAAAAATATGATAGAAGTATGCGGCATCATTATGTCTAAGTATAGAATTAAAGACTAATAATAGTTTAGATTCATCTGCTTTTATAGCCGTAATTGCTTCTTTTAATTGACCGAATTCATGTTTCTTATATTTTTCATTTCTAGGGGCAGGACTTATTGTGAATACTGGTTGGTAAACATATTTAGGGTTGTTAAACTTTTTATAAACTTCCTTTTTAACCAGTTCGGGTACTTCCCAATTATTAGGAAAAGAATCTACTTTCGTGCGTTTTACATATGTGGAAGGCTTAAGAGCAGCCGAAAATGCCTTGCTATCGATATCTAGTATTTTTCTACCACTTCCATATATTTCGGCGACAGCAAATTTTGAATCGTGACTATTATTCTTGTCTTCTATTTTTCGATAATCTACATAGACATTAGCTGTCTTTTTTGAAAGTGAAAACTGATTCATAAAATATTTTTCTTTTTTTTCAGTTTCTACCTCATCTTCTAAAATAAGCTGTATTTCTGTTGCCCTTGGAATTTTGATGCTTAAAAAACCATTAAAATTAAACGGTTTAACATTTTTAGTATTAAAAAGTAATGTTTCATAACTTAAATTTAAATAGGTAAAGTTTTTGTCTCCGTTGGTTTTAAAACCTAAATAATATTTATCATAATCGGAATGTAAATTTCTTCTGTAAAAATTAACGGTAATACTGTCTTTAACTGTCTTTGAATAATCTTCAGTAACATTAAATCCTTCAATGTCATAACCAATATCGTCTAGGTAGATTATTGTTTCTCTACCAGTATCTATTTTATTGTATTTTCCCTGTTTTAATACAATTTTGTACGTATTGTCTTTTTTAAAATGAAATTCTGCTCCTCGTGTGCTAGGCGAACCGTAATATACTGTCTCTTCTTGAGCATTAACATAGAGAATAACAAAGAAAAAAATTAAAAAAAGTATTTGTTTATTAATTGATAGCATAGTTAGAATAGTGTTATTTATGTTTGCATAGGTCTAAGTATAAAATCGGATGTCAAATATGGCACAAAAATAGTAAAAAAGCTAAAGCTATACTTTTCATAAATAATTGGAGTAAAGTCTTATAGTAATTTTTCATAAACAAATCGTAATTTGATTAGATTCTGTTTATCAAAAATTGACTTTTTTGGCAATTTTCATGTGCTATCAATTTGAAAAATGTATTTGGATTAGCGCCGAGTTAGGGCGATATGGCACACAACGGTTCACGTATAAAAGCAGTAGCGGCTTTGGAAACAAGAATTTTCGGTTTAGCACAAACGTAAGCTACTTGCAATTTTTGTTTTGTAAATTTTGTAAAACAAAATGAAAATTACAAGTAGCGACTAAGAATGCGGAAACTTTGAATTAAGCACTTTTCCCGCTATTGCTTTTATACGATGTTAGCTACCGTTTTTTAATTCGATTCTTTTTGTATGATAGATAATTGATAGAATCCAAATTAAAACAAGCGTTCCGATAATTAATAAATTAAGCGTATTCCATTCGGAATAGAAGTTGTTGAGCGAATGGAAAGAAGCAGCGGCTAACAAAGACTTTGTTTTGTCGGCAACCAACCCAATTCCCCAACTTCCTAAAAGTAGGATTAGAAAGAAAATTAAATTTGATATACTTAATTCAAAATTCAAATGCCAAATAAACCACAAAATTGTAACGATTAAAATATTTGTAAATTTCGGTAATGGCTTTAGCTGTTCGTATAAAAATCCACGCCAACCAATTTCTTCTAATAATCCGTAAACTAAAATTGCGAAAACAGTTGCTATAGCAAAATTTCCTTTTAAAAAATATGCTTTTGTGGTAATAATAATTAATGGGACAATCCAAAATATAAGGAAAGGAATTAGCAGTTTCTTATAGTTTCCTTTCAGGTTCATCGGGAACTTCAAATTAAATGCTTTTACCGCAACTAAAGCTCCTATTGTGGGACCGATAGCGGTAACAATAATTTTTAAAAATTCACTGTTTATATTTGTTAGTATTAAATCTGTTTTGCTTGTTAAATACCTAAAAGCTATTGCAGTTACAAAAAAAGTGATTATTCCCAAAATTGATTTTCGACTCATTTTTTTAATTTTCAACAAAGGAAATACATTAGTTTTTTGAAAAAATTGACTTTGGTTAAGAAATTAAATCCGTGTTCTTATTCGGCTTAAACTTTCTGGTAAAACGCCTAAATACGAAGCAACTATTTTTAAAGATGTTCTTTGGATGATTTCGGGTCTTTCAGCTAATAACTTTAAATAGCGTTCTTTTGGTGTAAGAGTTAATAGATTGATTTGTTCTGTTTGTTTTTTTATAAATAGCTCTTCAGAAATTACTTTTCCAATATGAACTCCTACAACAGATTTTTGATATAATTCTTGCAGTTTATCATATCTTATAGACCAAACTTCACACTTTTCAAGGGCTTGCGATTTTATTGTCGTTTCTTTTTGTTTTAAAAAAGAAAGATAATCGCAGAAAAAATCGTTTTCATAATAGA
>JBKEDH010000191.1:0-37199 GCA_047975295.1 Aestuariibaculum sp. | reverse complement strand
TTTATTTTTTCTGTTTAGTGTGGGCTATTTTTCTTATTTGCAATATCTTTGTTATAGGTGAAATATTGTATAGCAATGATAAGAAGCAGCCTTGTATTTCTTTTATTTTTTTATATGTTTTATGGTTTTGCACAAAAGGCAACCTTGAATGGTAAGATAATAGACAGAATAACCCAAGAGCCTTTACCTTATGCCGAAATTTTACTTAGACAAGGCGGCACTTCTAAAAAAAATATGTTTGGAGGAATAACCAACCAACAGGGTATATATAAAATATCAAAAGTGCCTTATGGCTCTTATCAATTAGTTGTTAGTTTTATGGGGTATGCTAATGTAGAAAAAAACATTATAGTTAATGCTTCGGGAGTTGATATAGAAACCATAGGCTTAAAAGAAAAGACAGAAGGATTGGACGAGGTTGTCGTGAAATCATCAAAAGCGGCAATTCAATATAAAGTCGATCGCCAAGTTATTAATGCTTCTGGGTTTCCTTCTGCCGATGTGGCAATAGATTTATTGGCAAATGTACCATCGTTACAGGTTGATGTAAACGATAATATTAAATATAGGGGCGATGGCGTGTTTAAAGTTTATATTAACGGGCATCCGGCGCAGAACGGCACCGATAAATTAAGGCAAATATCTGCCGCACAAATCGATAAGATCGAAGTTATTACCAATCCATCAACCGCTTATAGTTCCGAGGGTACTGCGGGTATAATCAATGTATTGTTGAAGAAAAATAGATTAGAAGGCTATACTGTTAATGCAAATGCAAGAACAAGTACCTTGGGTGCTATAACGGGATATTTTTCAGTAGATAAAAAATTAAAAAAATGGGGATGGTATGTTAATTTAAATGGAGGCAAAAGTATTTGGTCCCGAATAGATACCCAGCGAGAACAGATTGTAACAGACGATAATTTACAATATGTGACACAGGTTGACCAAGATGAAAAAAATGGACAGACACGCATGTATATGGAAGCTGGTTTTAATTACGATCTTACAGATAATGATTATATAGATTTGGCGTTTACCATGAATCCTATCGAAACCTATCAATTTAATAGGCATAAAGGTAATGTGGTTACTTCTATTACAAATGTGCATACTCAAGAATTGCAGGATATCGAAACCTACAAACTTGTGTCTAACCGTTATACCGAATACCATTATTTGGGAGGAATATTAAATTACAGCCACAATTTTAATAAAGCAAAAACTCATAAAATAAGTAGTTATATTGATATATCCACTTATATAAGTTCTTTTGAAGAGCAAAAAAACGATGAGAAACACTTTGTGGATAATATAGAAAAGGTAGGATATGAAAATTACGAAAAAAACGAACTGGTAATAAATGCCAAATTAGAATATAATGTTCCTATTTCCAAAAAGTCATCGTTCGATACAGGATTGGAATTGGATATAGACGATATTCCGGAAATAGGCTCAACAAGTGGATATTTTGATACTAATAATCAATTAATACCGTTTTCGTACCAAAGAAACAATCAGCGTATCGATTTTGCACAACACATATTTTCGGGTTTTGTGAATTTTAAAAGCAATTGGGAAAAATTTGAATATCAGCTGGGATTGCGGTTGGAAAATACAAGTACCAAATCGAATTACGCTTATACCGACATCAATGGAGAGGATATTTTTATTCCGTCAAAAAATAATTTTTCTAATCTTTTCCCCAGTATTCACTTAATGTATAATTTAAATGAACAGACACAGTGGGTTGTTAATTATACTCGCAGAATTAGCAGGCCCGGTTATTATAATTTGGTTCCTTTGGTGGAATATTCGGATATAATCAGTTATTATACAGGAAATGCCAATATCAGGCCTTCGTATATTAACGCTTATGAATTGGGGTATAAAAGGGACTGGAACCAAAAGGATTTTTTAAGTATCCAAGTGTTTCATAGAAAAACGACAGGAGTAAGGGAACAGGTATCGTACGCCGATCAAGAAGGGAAATTAATGTATAAACCAGAAAATGTAGGGTATTCGTATAGTACCGGATCGGAATTTATGGGAAATTTAAAATGTTCCGATTGGTGGGAAACCAATCTTAGTATTTCTTTGTTTATGTACAGATTGAATGTTGATTTTCTTGAAGAAGAATATTCCGAGAACCAATTTAACCACAATTTTAAATGGAATAATATATTTAATTTTCCTAAAGCGTATTTGGTTAAAATTAATATGGACTATAGCGGTCCGACAGTAACCGCACAAAAACATATAAAACCCATTTTCAATGCATCGATGTCCATTAAAAAATCGTTTTGGGATGAGGCTTGTACTTTTACACTTTCCGGAAATAATATTTTTAATACCAATAAAAGGCGAATAACCAGCCAAGGTGCTTACTTTAGTGCGATGGAACGATATGGTTATAAACCGTCGGTAGCTTTAAAAATGGCATATAAGTTCGATAATCAAAACTAATTTCTGGCCAATAAAAAGAATTTTTTCCGTGTACTAAATAATGAAGTGGTTTAAACTTTTTCTATTTGCTAAAAAATTGTCCTTTTTCGGCTCTTTTTGCCTTTTTCTTACTCCGTAGCCTTTCTATGCAGCTCAAAAAAGCCTTCAAATAGCCAAAAAATGGCTAATTTTCGCTTAAACATAAAAAGTTTAAACCACTTCAATGAAAATTTAAGATTGTAGTTTTAGCAATTCATCAATATAATCCCTTGTGTTGGAAAGTCGTGGTATTTTGTTCTGTCCGCCAAGTTTGTTATTTTGTTTCAGCCAATCGTAAAACAGATTTTTACGGGCAATATTTATTTTGGGCTGGTTTAAGGTTATATTGTTGTAACGCTTGGCTTCGTAGTCGGAGTTTAATGATTTTAATGCGTTGTCCAATTGCTTGTTAAACTGTACAATATCATTTGGAGCAGTCTTGAACTCGATAAGCCATTCGTGAGCTCCTTTTTCTTTTCCGGACATAAAAATTGGTGCTGCGGTATAATCGATAATTTCAGAATTTGTATTTTTACATACCATGTTTAGGGCACTTTCGGCGTTTTCGATAATCAGTTCCTCTCCAAAAACATTAATATGGTGTTTGGTACGTCCCGAAATTTTAATGCGGTAGGGATTTAAAGATGTAAACCTAATGGTATCACCAATTTTATAACGCCATAAGCCGGCATTAGTAGTAATAATTATAGCATAATTTTTATCGATTTCTACCTCGCTTAGCGGAATAACATGTTCTTGGCTCGTACCGTAAGTATCCATTGGGATAAATTCGTAAAAAATTCCGTAATCGAGCATAAGCAGTAGGTCTTTGGAATCGTTTTGGTCCTGTATGGCAAAAAAACCTTCAGAGGCATTGTAAATCTCGTAATACCTAAAATTATTTTTGGAGAGTATCTTTTTATATTGCTCTACATAAGGTGTAAAGCTTACACCACCATGAAAATAAACTTCTAAGTTGGGCCAAACATCGTGGATACTTTGTTTGCCGGTGGTTTCCAGAACATTGTTTAAAAGTACAAGCATCCATGAAGGTACACCGGCAAGGCTGGTAACGTTTTCTTTAATGGTCTCGTCAACAATGGCCTGCATTTTATATTCCCAATTACTCATTAACGAGACCTTGCTGCTGGGTGTACTGCTAAACTCGGCCCAAAAAGGCATGTTGTCTATTAGTATAGCAGATAAATCGCCAAATACGGTACCATTTTCCTTAAATAGTTCTTTACTGCCACCCAATCGTAAACTTTTTCCCGTAAAGAGTTGGGCATTTTCGTTATTGTTTAAGTACAGACAAAGTAAATCTTTGCCGGCAGCGTAATGGCAATCTTCCAACGATTCTTGGCTTACGGGTATAAATTTGCTTTTTGCTTGGGTGGTACCACTAGATTTAGCAAACCACTTTATGGGAGTTGGCCAAAATAAATTACTTTCGCCTTTTCTGGAGCGGTCTATAATACCTTGCCAGCCTTCGTAATTCTTTATGGGGATACGTTGAGCAAAAGTATCGTAATCTTTAATAGAGGCAAAATCGTAAGTTTTACCTATTTCGGTGTCTTTAGCAAAGGTTAAAAGGCTTAATAGCAATTCGTTCTGTACTTCGTTGGGGTATTTTAAAAACAACTCGATTTGGTGGAATCTCTTTTTTAAAAACCAAGAAGCGATGGAATTTACTATAGGTATTGGCATTTTTGTTTATATTTATTTTTTCTAAAAATAATACTTTTTTTTATGTCCTACCAAGGTGTGTTAACAAAAATGGAAACCGAATTTTCAGATCCTATCCAGTATTATTTGGTTTTTGAAAACGATTTTTTAAATATAAACCAGTTGCTTGATAAAAACATAAACCTTCAATTTGTTAAATATCAATGTTTAAACTGTGGTTTGGATAAGGAAATTTACCGACAGGGCTTTTGTAAAACCTGTTTTTTTGAAATACCCCAAGCAGCCGATTGGATTATGCGTCCAGAGCTGAGTACAGCACATTTAAACAAAGAAGACCGCGATTTGGAATATGAAAAAAAGGTGCAGTTGCAACCCCATATTGTGTATCTGGCCAATTCCAGTAATATTAAGGTAGGCGTTACCCGAAAAAGCCAAGTACCAACACGTTGGATAGACCAAGGTGCCCACGAAGCCATTGAAATAGTCGAAGTGCCAAACCGATATTTGGCAGGTATTACCGAAGTGGCCTTAAAGGAGCATGTAAGCGATAAAACCAATTGGCGAGCCATGTTGAAAAACGAAATACATGATGAAGATTTGGTTGTATGGCGTGAAAAGCTTAAACCGTATATTCCCGAAGAAGCAAAAGATTATTTTATAGCCAGTAATATCGAGACCAATTTAAAGTTTCCTGTTTTAAAATATCCCGAAAAACCTAAAAGCCTAAATTTGATTAAACAGCAGGCCTATACCGGAAAATTGGTAGGTATAAAGGCTCAGTATTTAATTTTTGAAGATAATACTGTATTTAACATACGTGCCAACGAGGGGTTGGTTGTAAATATTGAGGTTTAATTTGTGTTTTTATGAATGTGTTTAAATATCATCATAATCAACTGTTAAAGTTGTCGATATTGGTTGGGCTTGGCAAGTTAAAATAAGCCCTTCGGCCACTTCGTTATCGGTTAAAATATTGTTTTGGCGCATTTTTGCTTCGCCTTCGGTAATACGTGCCAAACAGCTACTGCAAATACCACCTTGGCATGAATAGGGAACATCCAAATCTTTGTCTAAAGCAGCCTCCAATACCGTTTGGGTTTGTGGCATGTAAAATGTTGTTTCTTCATCATCAACTACAACCGTAATATTTGTTTTGCCATTGGAAGGTATATCGACAGGTGTTACGGCATCGGGTTTAGATGCCTTAAAAAGTTCGTAATGGATTCGGTTTTCGTCGATACCGTTTTCAACCAATACATCTTTTACTGTATGGATCATGGCTTCGGGACCACATAGGTAAAAATCGTCCATACTTATATGTTTGTATTTATTTTTTAGTACAAGATTTACCGTACTTTTTTCAATACGTCCAAAAATAGCATCATTTTCGTTTGTTTTGCTAAATACAAATTGTATGGAAAAGCGGTTGCTGTATTGGTGCTGAAGTTCTAAAAGTGTATTTAAAAACATGGTACCTTGGGTCGATTTGTTTCCGTAAACCAAAACCACTTGGCTGTTAACCTCTTCTTCTAAGGCACATTTTATAATACTTAAAATAGGTGTTATGCCACTGCCCGCAGCAAATAATGCAATATGTTTTGTTTTGTTGTCGTTGGGTGTAAATATAAAACGTCCGTTTGGGGGTGCTACTTCCAAGATGTCACCTTCTTTTAAACTATTATTGGCGTAAACCGAAAAAATGCCACCTTCCACTTCTTTTACAGCTACCGTAAGTTCGTTGCTTTTTGGCGAAGCACACAACGAGTAATCACGGCGTATTTCACTACCGTTTATTATAGTTTTTAAAGTAATATATTGCCCTGCTTTGAATATAAACAGATCTTTTAAATTGTTAGGGATATTAAAAGTTAGGACTATAGCTTTATCGGTTTCTTTTTTTATGCGCTTTATGGCAAGTTTATAAAATGATGACATATAGATAATTTTTAGCAAAAATAGTAAAGCAAGCTAAAATAATGGTAATAGACTTCTAATTAAAGATAAATTTATCCGTTTGTAGCTTTTTTCAGCTATGCATTTTAACGGTATAGTATGTATGTATCGATAAAAAGAGTAACTTTTTAAAGTTAGGAATGGGACATTGTTCTATATCGTTCCGATTCGGGATATAAATTTAGGGAAACGTGTAACAATATTTAATACATTCGTACTAACTATAAAAACTTAATAAAACCAACACATGAAAAAATTAGTATTAGCCTTATTATTTATTGTAACAATAACAGTACAAATACAAGCACAGGATAATGAAGCATTTCAAAAAGAAGCTGTCGAGCTTATAAAACTAACGGGAGCTGGAGATGCCTTTGTTAATGCCATAGAACAAATAGGTGCTATGGTACCCGAAGCTAAAAAAATGGCTTATACCGAAGAAGCCAAAGGTACCTTGGATGGGCTGTACACTAAAATGGCAAAACTCTACACCGACGAGTTTACCCAAGACGAAATAAAACAATTACTAGATTTTTACAGAAGTGATATTGGTAAAAAAATGGCCAGCAAACAAATGGTGTTAGCACAAAAAGCTATGGCTTTTGGAGCTTCTTGGGGCATGGATGTACAGGAAATAGCCAAAAAGTATTACTAATATGTTTAAACGGCTTTTAAGCTTACAGTGGAAATCCTTTTTCCGTTCGGCAAACTTAGGTAAAGACATTGCTATAAAAATAGTTATGGCTTTTTTCGGTGTTTACTTTATTGTTATGTTTTTGGGGCTCGGTATAGCCTTGTTTCCCATGTTAAAAAAAATGTACCCCGAAAGCGATCCCTTTTATGTATTAAATGGCTTTTTATTTTATTGGTTCCTTACCGATTTGGCTCTTAGGTTTTTCTTTCAAAAATTGCCAATAATGGGTGTAAAGCCTTTATTGGTAATACCTGTAAAACGAAAAAAGATAATAAACTTTGTGCTGGGAAAATCGATGCTGTCGTTCTTTAACTTCCTGCCGCTTTTTGCTATTGTTCCTTTCGGTATAACACTTATGGTAAAGGCATATCCCGTAGGTCCTGTACTTGTTTGGATGCTAAGCATTGTAGTGGTAACCTTAATTATAAACTTTTTAAATTTTATTATAGAAAGTTATTCAGCCAAAACAGAACTATCTTTTTTGCCCATAATAGCCATCACTAGCGGATTATATGCATTAGAATATTTTGGAATAGTATTATTTACAGATATTTTTTCCAAAATGTTCAATGCAGTATATTCCAATCCTGTTTTGGTACTTGTGCCTATCGGGGTTTTAACTGTATTATATCTTTTAAACTTTAAGCTTTTAAAGGAAAAACTGTTTTTAGATAGCGGTTTAAGAGAAGAAGTTAAAGCGGTAGAAACATCCAATTTAAACTGGACTAAAAATTTTGGAGACTCGGCACCTTTTATGCAACTTGACTTAAAACTTATTTGGCGTAACAAACGTTCCAAATCGTCGGTATGGATGTTGGTTATAGGTCTTTTGTATGGTTTGTTTTTCTACCCAAATCCTTCGTTTAGAGATACCGATTTCTTCTATTTGTTTGTGGGCATTTTTGTAACGGGTAGTTTTTTAATAAATTTCGGACAGTTTATTCCGGCGTGGGATAGTGGGTACTACAGATTGCTTATGAGCCAAAATATTAAATACGAGCAATATTTAAAATCGAAATTCACATTAATGGCGTTAAGCGTTATTATCCTGTTCGTATTAAGTATTCCGTACGTGTATTTTGGGTGGAAAATATTGGTAGCGCACTTTGCGGCCACAATTTATAATATTGGGGTTAATACACATGTTATTCTTTACGGTGGAGCGTTTAACCGAAAGGCAATCGATTTAAACCAAAAAGCAACATTTAACTACCAAGGAACGGGAGCAGCACAGTGGTTAATAGGTATTCCGCTATTAATTGTTCCCATGATATTATTTGCTATATTCGATTTTTTTATGGGATTTGAAATAGCCTGTGGTATCATTGCTTTTTTTGGTATTATAGGAGTTATATGCCATACCAAATTAATGAAAAAAATAAAGGCAAAATACTTAGATTCCAAATATAAGATGATTAATGCCTTTAGTGAAAAAAATTAACAGAGAGAATTTATGATAACAACATCAAATCTATCGAAAAAGTACAACGGAAATATTGTTCTTAATATAGAAAACTTAGATATTCCAAAGGGACAGAGTTTTGGATTGGTGGGAAATAATGGAGCTGGAAAAACCACACTTTTTAGTCTGCTTCTAGATTTAATACAGCCCACAACAGGCTATATAGAAAACAATAATATTAAAGTTGGCGAAAGCGAAGACTGGAAACCTTTTACATCGGCATTTATAGACGAGAGCTTTTTAATAGGTTATTTAACACCCGAAGAATATTTTTATTTTATCGGTGAGCTACGCGGGCAGAACAAAGCCGATGTGGATACGCTCGTTGCACAGTTTTCCGATTTTTTCCATGGCGAAATATTAAACCAAAAAAAATACCTACGCGATTTAAGCAAGGGAAACCAGAAAAAAGCAGGCATTGTTGCGGCTTTAATAGGTAACCCCGAAGTTATTATTTTAGACGAACCTTTCGCAAACCTCGATCCTACAACACAGATAAGATTAAAAGGTATTATTAAAAATCTGGCCGAAACCCAAGGGATAACCGTATTGGTATCCAGTCACGATTTATTGCACGTAACCGATGTTTGCGAACGTATTGTGGTTTTGGAAAAAGGCGAAATGGTAAAAGACCTCCAGACTAACGAAGCCACATTAAAAGAATTGGAAGCCCATTTTTCGGGAAGTGACTAAATCACTTCACTAACTAAAAGTTGTTTCAAATTATTATTACAAAATAAAAAAGATGTGTATTTTTACCATCAAACATAATATTAATGTGTGTTTGTAGTTTATTATACCAACAATGATATTAAAAAGTTATTTGGTATTATCTAAAAAAAAATAACATTGAAACCATCCTTTAAAATTTATTTTTTAATTATTTGTACCGTTTTTGTAACAATGGGCTGCTCCCGGAAAAAGGATAAATTTATCAATCGCAGTTTCCATGCCGTAACTACCGAATATAATGTTCTTTTTAATGGTTACAATGCCTTGGAAGAAGAGCGGGTTAGGCTGAATGAAAGCTATATTGATAATTATTGGGACGTTCTTCCTATTGAGCGCATGACAATTTCCGACGAGGTAAAGCTTACGCTTGGCGGGGTATCCGATAATGCTAATTTTGCCCGTGCCGAAGAAAAAGCAGTAAAAGCCATACAAAAGCACGGCATGAATATAAAAGGCAAGGAAAAAAATCCTAAAATAGACGAAGCTTATTTGTTATTAGGCAAAGCCCGTTATTTCGACCAACGCTTTGTGCCGGCCTTAGAGGCATTTAATTACATTTTGTACAAATATCCGGCAAGCGATAAGATAAACCAAGCCAAAATTTGGCGAGAAAAAACCAATATTCGGTTAGATAATAACGAAATAGCCATAGAAAACTTAAAACGCCTTTTAGAACAGGAACATCCCGAAGGCCAAGATTTGGCCGATGCCACATCTATGTTGGCGCAAGCGTATTTAAATACCAAATCGGTCGATAGTGCCATTACCCAACTGGAAATTGCCGCAAATGCAACCAAAAATAACGACGAACGTGGTCGTTACCAGTTTATACAAGGGCAGTTATACAATACATTGGGAGATCGCGACAACGCCAATACGGCATTTGCGCAAGTTGTAGAGTTAAAAAGAAAAACGCCAAGGGTTTACTTTATAAATGCCCAGCTCGAAAAAATAAAAAACTTTAATTACAGCTCGGGCGATAGCTATACGCTGTTCCAACATTTAACCGATTTGGAGGAAAACCGTGAAAATCGGCCGTTTCTCGATAAAATTTATTACGAAAAAGCACATTTCTTTTTAAATGAAGAAGAAGACAGCTTGGCAGTAGTGTATTTTAATAAATCCTTACGTACAAATTCCCCAGATAAAATTTTGAATGCCAAAAATTACGAGATTTTGGGAAATATGAATTTCGATAGATCCTTGTACAAAAATGCAGGGCATTATTATGATAGTACTTTGGCAAGTATGGAGCAAAAGTCTAAACCATACCGTATAATAAAACGGAAACGTGATAATTTGGACGATGTTATATACTACGAGGAGATAGCAAAAATGGACGATAGTATTTTACACTTGATAAAAATGCCCGAAGCAGAGCGTATGGCTTATTTCGAAGCGTTTACTAAGGCCTTAAAAGAAAAAGATGAAGCAGAAAAACTAAAAGCCGAAGCTGCCGAACACAATGCGGGGTTGGCAACGGTAAATAATAATATGTATAAGGGTTTTGGGGGCAATGCACAAAGCCAAGGTGCTGTATTTTATTTTTATAACCCAACAACGGTAGGCTATGGTAAAAACGAGTTTGTAAAAGTCTGGGGCAACCGTCCTTTGGAAGATAATTGGAGATGGTCCAATAAAGCTTTGGGAGGAGTTTCGGGAGGAAATTCAACAAACAATTTGGTTGCTGTAGCCACCGAAACCGAAAAATACGATCCTGAGTTTTATATGTCCAAAATCCCTTCTGAAGAAAAAGTTATCGATAGTATTTCGAAGGAAAGGGATTACGCCTACTATCAATTGGGGTTAATATATAAAGAGAAATTCAAGGAATTGGAGTTGGCCAAAGATAAATTTGAAAATCTACTGGGCAGTAATCCCGAAGAACGTTTGGTGCTTCCTTCAAAATATAATCTATACAAAATATATGAGGCCTTGGGAGAAACCGGAAAGGTTTCGGTTATAAAAAAAGAAATTGTATCCGGCTACCCCGATTCGCGTTATGCAGCCATTATAAATAATCCCGATTCGGTTTCGGAAAGAGACAATAACAGTCCCGAGAGTTTATACGAGATACTGTATGCCAAATACGAAAACCAAGAATACGATACCGTTATAAATAAAAGTGAAGCATATATTAAAATGTTTGATGGCGATCCCATTGTGCCTAAATTTGAACTTTTAAAAGCCAACGCACTTGGGCGTTTGTATGGTTTGGATGCCTATAGTAAGGCTATAAACTATTTGGCGGTAACCTACGCAAATACTTTAGAAGGACAACAAGCACAAAACATAGAAAATAATGTAGTTCCGGCACTTTCCAATAGCGAATTTGTACAGGAAACCGATAGCTTAAAAACAGGCTATAAAGTTGTTTTTAAATTTAACAGCACCAATAAAGAACAGGTAAAAAGCTTTAAGGAAACTTTAGATGGAGCCTTGAAAAATGTAAAATACTACAGTTTAAGTGCTTCGGCCGATGTTTATAATCCGGATACGGTCTTTGTGGTAGTACATGGTATAAGCAACAAAACCGTAGCAGTAACATTTAACCAATTACTTACTGAAGGCGATAACAAAAAAATTACAGTGCCATATTTTGTCGTGGCAGCCCCCAACTATCAAATTATCCAGATTCATAAAAATTTAGATCATTATTTGAGTTTGAATACTAACTAACCGTCCCGATTAATTATGTTTTCCGACAATAAAAAGAATAGAAAAACAACCGAAAACACATCAGCCCAAAACATTATATCCAAAGGCTCTAAAATAATAGGAGATTTTGAAAGTGAAGGTGATTTTAGGATAGATGGTGTCATAGAAGGCAATATAAAAACAAAGGGAAAGGTAGTAATAGGTGAAACAGGAACCATTGTAGGGGCTTTGCAAGGTGCAGACGCCTATATTGAAGGTATTTTTTCTGGCAGTTTAAAATTGTCCAACACATTAACATTAAAATCGTCTGCACGTGTAGATGGCGAGATAGAAATAGGGAAACTGTCTGTCGAGCCCGGAGCCGATTTTAATGTGTCCTGTATTATGAAAAGCGGAGCAAACGAACTATTAAAGAAAAGTGGTCCAAAAAAAACCAAAAAGAACAGCTAACCAATATATCCGGTTTACCTCAATGGCATTGCAAATGGGAATAACCATATATTTGGGTAGCGAGCTGGGAAAGTGGTTGGATATTAAATTTGGCAATACCAATCAATTATATTATAAAATAGTAACGCTACTGGCTGTTTTTTTAGCGATGTTTTCGGTAATAAGACAAGTACTGAAGCTTACCGATAAAGACAATAAATGATAAAAAGAATTCTTATTTTTAGCATAAGCATTTTGGTACTTTTTGTTGTAACGTTTACAATCCATAATCAATTAAGTACAGTACCTATATCTTTTAAACTTCTTAATGTTTATGTGTTTCATGCCATAGCCTCAATAATTGTTTACGCAAGCGTGGAGTTGGTGTCCGAAAAAATACCAAACCAGGCCGGATATGCATACCTAATGCTTATTTGCTTTAAAATAGGGGCGTTCGTAATATTGTTCAATCCGGTTTTTGTGCAAGATAGTTTAAGCCAAGCCGAAAAATTAGGATTAATAGTGCCGTTGTTCCTGTTTTTAACGGCCGAAGCCATAGGAGTTTCCAAATTGCTTAACAGCAAATAGCATAGGTTTTTACATGAAAAAATAGGTAGAAATCCAGCCGTAAAAAAACTATACAAAAAAGGGTTTGGGTTTTTAAATTATTATGTACATTTGCACAAAATTTTACGAAGCATAAATGGCGTCAGCAATTAAAGATATGATGGTAGTAAAAAAATCTATCAAATTTGTAACGGTTTTAGTATTAATAATGACTTCATTTTCGGTGTTGGCCGAAAATGGCAAACAGCAGGAAGATGGCCATGCTGTAGGCGATAAAGTAGATACACCCGAAGAAATTAATGACTACATAAGGCATCACTTAAAGGATTCCCACGATTTTCATCTTTACACCAATAACGAAACCGGAAAGCATTATGGTTTTTCACTTCCTGTTATTGTTTGGACTAGTGAAGGGTTGAAGATGTTTATGTCTTCGGAGTTTCACCACGACGATACAGGTCACGTAATTGTAGAAAAAGACAATGTGCGTCTTACTAAAATACACTCAAAAATTTACGAGTTGGAAGCTGGAGCTGCTGCTGTAAACTTCGACGAAGAGCACCATCCTACCAATGCCAAAAAAGTATTAGACTTTTCTATTACCAAAAGCGTAATCGGTATGTTGTTGGCTGCCTTATTAATGTTGCTTGGTTTTGGGTCTTTGGCCAGAAGTTATAAAAAAGGACCGGTTCCCACAGGAATTGGACGGGTATTAGAGCCTCTGGTTATTTACGTACGGGACGAAATTGCAAGACCTAACATTGGTGAGAAAAAATACAGAAAATACATGGGCTTTTTATTAACTGTGTTTTTCTTTATTTGGATATTGAACTTATTGGGCTTAACACCATTAGGCTTTAACGTTACCGGACAAATTGCGGTAACCGTATGCTTGGCTCTGTTTACATTTGTAATCGTACAATTTAGTGGTAATAAAGATTACTGGAAACATATTTTCTGGATGCCGGGAGTGCCCATTCCAATGAAAATTATTTTAGCACCAATAGAGGTATTGGGTATGTTTACCAAGCCGTTTGCGCTGTTAATACGTTTATTTGCCAATATTACTGCAGGGCACTTTGTGGTAATGAGCCTAATAGCTTTAATGATTACCATGAAAGCAGCCTTTGGCCCGGTGGCATCTACGGGAATGTCTTTGGCATTAACCCTGTTTATTATGGTTATCGAATTATTGGTAGCTTTTTTACAAGCATTTATTTTTACGATGTTATCATCGTTGTTTATAGGTATGGCCGTCGAAGAACACGACCATCACTAAGCAAGAATTTGTTTAATTAATATTTAAAATCAATTAGTATGTACAATTTAATTGGAGCAGGATTAATCGTAATCGGTGGAGGTATCGGTTTAGGTCAAATTGGTGGTAAAGCCATGGAAGGTATTGCCCGTCAACCTGAAGCAGCCGGTAAAATCCAAACAGCAATGATTATCATTGGAGCCTTATTGGAAGGTTTGGCTTTCGGTGCGTTAATCTTAGGAAAGTAATTTCCGAAAAAAACAAAAAGCAGTTTCTGTAACGGTTGGTTACAGAAACTGCTTAAAAAATTAAACAAACAATACACTAATTTATAGTTACACATGGATCAGTTATTAAACGATTTTTCACCAGGCTTGTTTTTTATGCAGATGATAATATTAATCATTATGTTGATATTATTGTGGAAGTTTGCATGGAAACCTATTTTAAACGCTTTGCAAACACGTGAAGAAGGTATAAAAAACGCATTGGATTCTGCCGAACAGGCCAAGTTGGAAATGGAAAACCTACAAGCCGATAATAAAAAATTATTGAATGAGGCCAGAGCCGATCGCGATACCATGCTTAAGGAAGCCCGCGATATAAAAACCAAAATGCTTGAAGATGCCAAAGGAGAAGCCGAAGCACAAGCAAATAAAATCATTGAGCAGGCACAGGCAACTATCCAAAGTGAAAAACAAGCAGCCATTGCCGAGTTAAAAGGTCAGGTAGCAGGTTTATCGTTAGAAATAGCCGAAAAGGTGTTAAGCAACGAATTATCGGATAAAAGCAAACAATTAAGCTTGGCCGAGTCTATGATAAAAGATGCTAAATTAAACTAAACACTATGGCGGGAGCAAGAGCGGCAATACGTTATGCAAAGGCAGTTTTAAGCTTGGCGGTTGATAATAAAACCGACGAAGTTGTAAATAAAGACATGAAACTAATAGCCAAGACCATTGCAGAAAGCAGTGATTTAAAAGAAGCGTTATTAAGTCCGGTAATTACGTCTTCGGTAAAAAAAACAATTCTGTTAAGTGTGTTTAGCAAAACAGCCAAAGAAACCACAAGTTTAATCAATACTTTGGTAGAAAACAACCGTGTTTCTATTTTAGAAAACATAGCCGTAAAATATACACAGCTATTTGAAGCTGCAAAAGGCATAGAGGTTGCCACGGTAACAACGGCTATAGCCTTAGATAGTAAATTTGAAGCACAGGTAATAGCCAAGGCAAAGGCACTTACCGGAAAAGAAATAGAAGTTAAAAATATTATAGACAAAACTATAATCGGAGGTTTTATTTTACGGGTAGGCGATAAGCAGTACGATGCAAGTGTTGCTAATAAATTAGATAAGTTAAAACGAGAATTTTCAATAAATTGAAAAATGAAAAAAACAGTAATAATATTTTTAGCACTTTTCTCTATTGTCGTTTCGGCACAAGATTACAAATTTAAAAAGGACAGAGTTCTGTTCGATAAAACTCCCGTTGCCAAATTTACCGATAATAAAAGTGTATACACTTTCGAATCGTTGGATGGTTCCAATAAAATAAAAGTTGAGTTAAAAAAAATTAACTTAACAAGTGACCTTATGAAACAGTGGCTAGTAATTTCTGATGAAAATTCCGAAAGGGTTTCGCAAGTAGAGTACAAGATTCTTTCCTTTTCGTTAAGCTTGAAAAAAATATTGGCCGAATTGTTACATAAAGAATATAACATTCTCACATCAAACGGAGTTGAGAATTTAGATGCCTTTTTTGAAGTTGAAAGACCTAACTTGGAAGAAGAATACAAAGCCCAATTAAAACAATATGAAAGTGATGCTATTGCAAATGCTCAAGCAATGTCGGAAATTAATGTGACCGTTAATGTTCAAAAAAAAGAAATACTTTCTGCGGGAGAAATAATAGGAACATATGTGAAACCATCAAATGGAGCTTTTCAAAATGTAAATATTTACTCGTTATATGATTTAGATGCCCATAAAATAGCAATTGCTACATTGGGCAACTTCAGTAAGGTTTCGGTAACACTTCCTTACCATGAAAAAGAGGGTGTTAACGAAATCGCGTTTAAAGCAACGGTTAATTATACTATTACTGGATTAAATGATAAAGATGAAGCTACTTTTATAACAGAAGTAGTTAAAAATTTAGCTATAAATGGTATTGCATTAGGGCATCAAATCACACAGTCCCGTCAAGCCAATTATGCAGCAAAGGAAGAAGTAAAAAAAGACTATTTAAAAGAATTTAAAGAGAATTCAAAAAACGTCTATTTCACTAAAGGTTATATTGTAAGTAATGATGATGGAAAAAAAGATGGCGAAATTCAATTTATTGTAGAAAAACCAGAAAACAATTCAGGAATAGTGGATTTAGACGAGGCTACAATAGGACAAAGAGTTTTGCTTAAATATGAAAATAAAAAGGGCAAAACAAAATTCACTACTTTTAAGTCAAAAGACGAAGAAAAATTTTGTGTTTATACAGAAGATGGTTATGAAAGGTGTTTCAAAGGCATTAAAGTAAAAGGCAAAGGAGTCGAATTGGCTGCACGAAGTGTATCTTCATTAAGTTTTGATACCTCGTTATATTACGAAGTAATAAAAGAAACAAGCCAAATAGGTATCTATAAGGATATAACCTATAACGATGGTTATATTGTTAAAATAGAAGATGAAGACAAAGCAATTAAGCTAAAAAATACTACTGAAAAAGATTTAGAAAAATTACAAGATTATTTTCAAGATAGAATCGATATAAATGAAGTGTCAAATCTTGATTTTTCTGATATTGAAAATATTTTAAAACTAATAGATTTATACAAACAATAAATAAGATGGCAGAAGTAAAACCAGCTGAAATATCAGCAATCTTAAAACAACAACTATCAGGTTTTGAAGCAAGCGCTTCTTTAAACGAAGTTGGAACCGTGTTAACTGTGGGCGACGGTATTGTACGTGCCTACGGATTGGCCAATGCACAATACGGTGAGTTAGTAGAATTTGATGGCGGTTTGGAAGGTATTGTACTTAACCTTGAAGAAGATAACGTAGGTATTGTACTTCTTGGCGGTTCTACAAACGTAAAAGAAGGTTCTACGGTAAAACGTACCGGACGCATTGCATCCATTAATGTAGGAGAAGGGATTGTTGGACGTGTGGTCGATACCTTAGGAAACCCAATAGATGGTAAAGGCCCTATCTCTGGACAAACATACCAAATGCCATTAGAGCGTAAAGCCCCCGGTGTTATTTACCGTGAACCTGTAACCGAGCCATTACAAACCGGTATAAAATCCATCGATGCCATGATTCCTGTTGGTCGTGGACAACGTGAGTTGGTTATTGGCGACCGACAAACTGGTAAAACAACGGTTTGTATCGACACCATATTAAACCAAAAAGAATTTTACGATGCAGGCCAGCCTGTATATTGTATATATGTAGCTGTTGGACAAAAAGCATCGACAGTAGCAAACATAGCCAAAACATTAGAAGACAAAGGCGCTTTAGCCTATACCACTATTGTAGCGGCAAACGCATCCGATCCTGCCCCTATGCAGGTTTATGCCCCAATGGCGGGAGCTGCACTTGGTGAGTATTATCGTGATCCGGGTCGTCCGGCATTAATTATTTACGACGATGTATCCAAACAAGCCGTTGCTTACCGGGAGGTGTCGCTATTGCTACGTCGTCCACCGGGGCGTGAGGCTTATCCGGGAGTTGTTTTCTATCTGCATTCCCGTTTATTGGAGCGTTCGGCAAAAGTTATAAACGACGATGCCATTGCCAAGGAAATGAATGATTTACCAGAATCGTTAAAACCAATTGTAAAAGGAGGAGGGTCGTTAACGGCTTTGCCCATTATTGAAACACAAGCGGGCGACGTTTCGGCATATATTCCTACAAACGTAATCTCCATTACCGACGGGCAGATTTTCTTGGAGTCCGATTTATTCAACTCCGGTGTTCGTCCGGCTATTAACGTGGGTATTTCGGTGTCGCGTGTTGGTGGTAACGCCCAGATTAAATCAATGAAAAAAGTATCGGGTACCTTAAAACTGGATCAGGCACAGTTTCGTGAGTTGGAAGCCTTTGCCAAATTTGGTTCCGACCTTGATGCTGCTACATTAAATGTTATTGAAAAAGGTAAACGCAATGTTGAGATTTTAAAACAAGCACAAAACGATCCGTTTACGGTTGAAGATCAAATTGCTATTATTTATGCGGGATCTAAAAACTTGTTGCGAAATGTACCTGTTGATAAGGTAAAAGAATTCGAGCGTGATTACATCGAGTTTTTGAACACTAAACACAGAAACGTTTTAGATACGTTAAAATCAGGAAAATTAACCGACGAAGTTACAGATGTTTTGGTAACTGTAGCTAAAGAACTATCGGCGAAATACTAAAAAAAGCTCCCATTTTTTCCAAAAAGGAAAAATTAAAAAAGGAGAATAAATATTATAACAATTAATAAAATCCCTCCCTTTAGGTGAGGTTAGGTGAGGCCAATGGCAAACTTAAAAGAAATACGTAACAGGATAACATCGGTGTCTTCAACCATGCAGATAACTAGTGCCATGAAAATGGTGTCGGCGGCAAAGTTGAAAAAAGCACAAGATGCTATTACTGCAATGCGTCCTTATTCCGACAAATTAACCGAACTTTTACAAAGTTTGAGTGCTACTTTAGATTCCGATTCCGGAAATGCGTATTCCATTCAACGTGAAGTAAACAAGGTGTTAATTGTTGCAATAACCTCTAACCGTGGTTTGGCAGGTGCATTTAACTCTAATATTATAAAAGAGGTAAACACTTTGGCAAACCAAAAATACGCCAATCAAGAGGTGTCGTATTTGGTGGTAGGTAAAAAGGCAAACGATGCTTTTAAAAAAACAAACCGGATAGTTGCCAATAAAAGTGAAGTTTTAGACGATTTAACGTTCGAAAATGTTGCCGAAATAGCCCAAACACTAATGGATAAATTTGCTGCCGGTGAGTTCGATAAGATAGAAATTGTTTACAACCGCTTTAAAAATGCAGCAACACAAATAGTTACTACCGAGCAATTTTTGCCCATTGTACCCATTGAAAGTACCGAAAATATAAATTTAGATTATGTTTTCGAACCATCGAAAGTAGAAATCGTAGAAACTTTAATACCTAAGTCTTTAAAAACACAGTTGTATAAAGCTATTAGAGATTCGTTTGCCAGCGAGCATGGTGCCCGTATGACGGCCATGCACAAAGCAACCGATAATGCTACCGAGCTTAGAGATCAGCTTAAATTAACTTATAATAAAGCACGTCAAGCTGCTATTACCAACGAAATCCTTGAAATTGTTGGTGGTGCCGAAGCATTGAATAATTAATATGTTGAATTTGTTTTCAGCATTTTTAAAAATATCAAGCCCTACTTTTGTAGGGTTTTTTTATGGCATTACTTTTGAAATGGTATATTTTAACCTATAAAAATTAAAAATGAAAACACTTATACAACTATTTTTCATCATAACCATTTCGGTACCATTTTTACAATGTAAATCCATGAACCAGCAGAAACAAGTCCAGAATAATACTGCTGTTGAAGTTATGAGTATATTTTATATAGAAAATGATAACGAAATAATATTAAACCTCTATGCCCAGACATTAGCAGACCATGTGGTTATTGATAGTATTTATTTTAAAGGAAGAAGCTCAAAATTAAAATTGGTATCCGATAACAGTTATACAGGAACACTAAAGCTCAATAATATTCATAGTGACATTATAATGAGTAGCGATACCAATGCCGAATATGGAAACAAACTACCATTAAAATATAATGCATTTCCGTTTAAACTAAACAAAAACCAAGCAGCCATTAGCTACCACATAAAAAATAAAACAGAGTACCTTATTGTTGAAGGTGTAGAACAAGCAGAAGAAAAGCAGCCGTAAATAACACAACCTTTTCAGACTTTTAACTTTGCAGCATTCAAACTTCTTGTCTTTCAACCATTAAAACCGTACTTTTAGCCAATAATACAAATCCTTTAACCGTTGGGTATTTTAAAAACCTTTTTTAAAGATACTGTTATTTACGGCTTGGCAATAATGTTGCCACGGCTTATAAATTTTCTTTTGGTACGCCTACATACCGACGTACTTCCCAACGAAGCCTATTCTATAAATACCGAGTTTTACGTAGTTGCCGCTTTTTTAAATGTAGTGCTTACTTATGGTATGGAAACCGCTTTTTTTAGGTTTTTCAGTAAAAGTAAGGATAAGGACAAAATATTGTCAACCGCGATGGGTACCATGTTGGTTTCAACACTTGTATTTGGTAGTATCCTGTATTGCTTTAAAACACCAATTTCAAGTGTTTTAAACATCAATGAAAGCTTTTACAATTTGCTTATAGGCATAACTCTTTTGGATACATTAATCGTTATTCCGTTCGCATATTTACGTGTTACGGGGCGTCCTGTTCGTTTTACGGTAATTAAACTTATAAATGTATTGATTATCGTCGCTTTAAATATTTTATTGCTCTCTAAAACTTATGGGTTTACACCTTTAAAACAACTGTTCGATGTTAAATTTGATGTGGAATATATTTTCATCTCAAACCTAATAGCCAGTGCAGTTGTTTTAATTTTGGTATTGCCCTATTTTTTTAAGGCTAAGTTGCAATTCGATGGATCCATTTTAAAACAAATGCTACGTTATGGTTGGCCCGTAATGGTTGCCGGTCTAGCCTTTGTTATAAACGAAAATTTAGACAAATGGTTGCTGCCCCAAATACAGGGTGGTTTTATAAATGGGGCATATAGTGCATGTTACAAATTGGCAGTGTTTATGACCCTGTTTATCCAAGCATTCCGTATGGGTGCCGAACCGTTTTTCTTTAATCATGCTTCCGAAAAAAATGCACCTGAAACCTATGCGCTCATTTTAAAATATTTTACAATAGTGGGCAGTTTGGGACTTATGTTAATAGTGGTTTATATAGATTGGTTACGTCCCATCTTTATAAAAAACGAAAATTATTTGTTGGCCTTGGATATTGTTCCAATAATTTTGCTTGCCAATTTATGTTTGGGTATTTACCACAATTTGTCCGTTTGGTACAAGCTTACCGATAAAACACAATTTGGTATGTATATTTCAATAATGGGGGCGCTTATAACCATTGTGTTTAACCTTGTTTTTATACCCAAAATAGGATTTATGGCCTGTGCCTACGCTACATTATTGGCTTATGGTTTTATGATGGTTATATCGTATTTATGGGGAAAAAAACACTATCCTGTACCTTACAATGCGGTAAGGATTGGGCTGTATTTAATAACTGCTTCGGTACTAAGTTTTATAACATATTATTATTTTGACCGAAATATTATAATAGGAACCGTATTTTTGCTGTTATTTATAATGTTGGTTCTATTTTTGGAGAAGAAAGAACTACAACGCTTATTAAAATAAAAAGAATGACTATAAAAATAATAAATAAATCCAACCACGACCTGCCCCATTACGAAACCTTGGCATCGGCAGGGATGGACTTACGAGCTAATCTGTCAGAACCAAGAGTTTTAAAACCTTTAGAACGAAGTATTGTTGGAACCGGCCTGTTTATAGAATTACCCATAGGTTACGAGGCTCAAGTGCGTCCGCGAAGTGGCTTAGCAGCAAAAAAGGGTATAACCGTACTTAATGCTCCCGGAACAGTCGATGCCGATTACCGTGGCGAAATTGGTGTAATTTTGGTAAACTTGTCTAACGAAGATTTTACCATACAAAATGGCGAACGCATCGCCCAATTGGTCATAGCCAAACACGAACGTGCCGAGTGGGTTGAAACAGAAATACTTTCTGAAACCGATAGAGGAACCGGGGGGTTTGGCAGTACAGGAGTGAAATAGAAATTGCTATTGGCTTCCCAAAAGGGAGAAATAAAAGAACATAAAAAAATAATTTAGTACATGACAAAAAATAGAAAAATATTCTCAATACATTAAAAATCAAAATATTGAACCTATATGCCTCATAGGTTTTAAAAACCTATGAGGTCTTGAAAATTAAATTGATAAATCAAGTAAGTTGATTTTTGTCATGTACTAAAAAAAATAACTAAAAAAATCCCCTCTCCGTTGGAGTGGTTGTGCTTATGAAAATTATAGTACCCATGGCAGGTCGTGGATCACGATTGCGCCCACACAGTTTAACAGTACCCAAGCCATTAATTCCGGTTGCGGGACAGCCCATTGTACACCGTTTGGTAAAGGATATTGCAAAGGTGCTAAAGCAGCCCATAACCGAAATAGCGTTTGTTTTGGGCGATCCGGCTTGGTTTGGCGACGATGTTGTTAATAGTTTACAGGCTTTGGCAATAAGCTTAGGTGCCAAACCTTCTATTTACAGACAGGACCAACCGCTCGGAACAGGACATGCCATTATGTGTGCCAAACCATCGCTTTCCGGCCCTGCCGTAATAGCTTATGCCGATACTTTAATACGTGCCAAATTCAATTTGGATAAAGATGCCGATAGTGTTATTTGGACAAAAACAGTAGAAAATCCAGAAGCCTACGGTGTTGTAAACCTTAATGAAAAAGATGAAATCACCGAGCTGGTAGAAAAACCCAAAACTTTTGTAAGCAACCAAGCTGTAATAGGCATTTATTATTTTAAGGATGTAGCTATTTTAAAAGATAAATTACAGGACGTTTTAAACGAGAATATTACCAACGGCGGCGAATACCAAATAAACGACGGGATTAAGCGTATGATGGCAGAAGGAAAAGTGTTTAAAACCGGAACTGTAGATGAATGGATGGACTGTGGCAATAAGGCCGTGACCATAGAAACCAATGCCAAGATGCTGGGCTTTTTAAAAGCTGATGGCGACGAAAAGTTAGTGGCCGATTCGGTACAGTTGGAAAATTCCAAAATTATAGAACCCTGTTTTTTAGGTAAAAATGTAGTCTTGAAAAATAGTACGGTTGGCCCTAATGTGTCCATTGGAAATGACACCGTTATAGAAAATTCGATCATAAAAAGTAGCTTGATTCAATCGTATTCCAATATTAAAAATGCTAACCTAAACGAAGCCATGATTGGCAATTATGTGTCGTATAATGGTAATTTTACCAAAATTAGCATTGGCGATTATTCGGTTTTGGAATAACTTTTAAAAATAAGTTCAATAAATACCTTCCATGTACTATAAACACTATATATTGTTGTTTTTCTTCGGAATCTTTTCCGTTTTGGTTTATGCTCAGAACGAAGTAGTCAAAACCGAAACAGAAGATGGTTTGGGTATGGTAGAAGACGAGTTTCAGCAGTTGTTTTACGAAGCGTTAAAACAGAAAAGCATAGAAAATTATGACCGCTCGGTCGAGGCTCTGCAAAAGTGTATTGCTATTAATAATACGGTACCTGTATTGTATTTCGAATTGGGTAAAAATTATATTAAACTTAAAAATTTTGGAGCTGCTGAAGATGCCTTAAAAAAAGCGGTAAGTAAAGCGCCCGATAACGAGTGGTTTTTAGACGAACTCTATGGTTTTTACGCCTCGCAAAACAATTACGATAAAGCCATAAAAACCGTTAAGCAATTGGTTAAATATCATCCCGATTACAAGGAGGATCTGGCTGCTTTGTACGTAAAAACAAAACGCTATAACGATGCTTTAGGTATACTTGACGAATTGGATAAGGCTCAAGGTGTTTCTGCATCAAGAGATATAATGCGCAATCAGGTTTATGAGGTGACAGGGCGTAAAAAGGACCAAATAAAAAATTTGGAAGAACGTGTAGAAAACAATCCCGAAAAGGAATCGAATTATTTGGCACTTATTTTTAGATATAGCGAAAATAACGAGAAAGAAAAAGCTTTCGAAATGGCCAAAGAACTTTTAAAAATAAACCCAAATTCGCAACTTGTCCATTTAGCACTTTATAAGTTTTATTTGGATGATAACGCTACCGAGAAGGCTATTGAATCTATGAAAATTGTAGTGCAAAGTCCAGAAATAAAACCAGATGCTAAATTTAGGGTACTTACCGATTTTATTCAGTTTGTGGGCAAACATCCCGAATATGAAAACGATTTGGTCGAAGCCACGACCATACTTTCCGATGCCAATAACAGCAAAACACTGTTAGAATTGGCTCAATTTTTCTTGACAAAGAACAACAAAACAAAAGCCTTGGGGTATTTTGAAGCAGTTTTAAAAACCGATTCCAACAATTTCAATGCCATAAAAAACAGTTTACTGCTTTACATCGATTTACAACAATATGAAAAAGCCGAACAGAAAAGCCATGATATTCTTCAAAAATATCCTATGCAGCCTTTGTTTTATTTGATAAACGGAGTGGCTTTGAACAAACAGAAACAACCACAAAAAGCCATTGCCATTTTGCAATTGGGCTTGGATTATATTATAGACGATACCAAAATGGAGCAGGATTTTTATAATCAGTTAAGTATAGCCTACGGGTTGTTAAACAATACGATTAAGGCAAAAACGTTTAGTGATAAAGCCAAGCAGTTAAAAATTTAGAACTAAAGCATGAAACAATTAAAATATGCTACTTTGTTGGGGGTAATATTGTTTGTATTTAGCTGTAAATCGGTTAGAACAATTCGTGAGGGAAGCAAAAATTTAAGTTTAAGTACAAAGCAGCTTATTAAGGAAAATACAAAACAGGCAGCTAATTTTAAAGCACTTCAATCTAAGCTTAAAATTACGTACGCAACAGGAAATAAATCGCAATCGCATACTGTAAATTTCAGACTTAAAAAAGACGAGGTTATTTGGATGAATGCTTCATTTTCGGTAGTCCGAGCTAAAATAACACCCGAAAAGGTGAGTTTTTATAATAAATTGGACAACACATACTTTGATGGTGATTTTTCGTATTTAAGCCATTTACTGGGTACCGATATCGATTTTAAAGCACTTCAAAATTTATTATTGGGCGAAACACTTTACAGTTTAAATAAAGGACAATATACAGCTTCGGTAAACCAAGATGCTTATTGGGTAAGGCCTAAACAGCAATTAGATGTATTTAAAATATTATATATTATAAATCCTAAAATTTTTAAGGTACAATCACAACAAATAACGCAAAATCAGGAGCAAAGATATTTACAAATAGATTATGTGTCGTATCAAGAAGTAAGCAAACAAAAGTTACCGGAACGTATCAATATTTTGGCGCAAGAAACTAATGAACAGATCCATATAACATTGGAATTTAAAAATACAACTTTGGATGAAGATTTAAGGTTTCCGTTTAAAATACCATCTGGATTTAAGGCTATAGAACTGTAAATGAAACCAAAACAGATACCATATAAATTTATTTTGTTGCTCGGTATATTACTGTGTACAACGGCTCTTTTTTCCCAAAACAACAAACAGAAAGAATTGGAAACCCGTCGGCAGGAGCTGCGAAGGGAAATACAGCAAATAAATGCATTACGTACCGAAAATAAAACCAAGGAAAAATCGCAGTTGTCTTTAATAGAAGATTTTAACCATAAAATAAGTGTTCTCGATAATTTAATACGGGTTACCAATCAACAGGCCAATTTGCTCACCCGAAATATAAATAGCAATCAGAATAAAATAACCGATTTACGCAACGAATTAAAAACCTTAAAAGATAGTTACGCTACTATGGTGGTTAAGTCTTATAAAAACAAAAATACGCAGAGCCGGATTATGTTTTTGTTGTCATCGACCAATTTTAAGCAAGCCTATAAACGTTTGCAATACATGAAGCAGTACACCGATTACCAAAAAAAACAAGGGGAAGATATTAAAGCCAAAACCCAGGAGTTACAAGAAATAAATACCAATTTGCTTAAAGAAAAAGAAGAGAAAAACCAACTTATAGCCGAAAACAAACAAACCCAAAAAACCTTGGAAATAGAGCGAAAACAGCACCAAGAGGTTATGAGGTCTATACAAAATAATTTGTCACGCTATACATCGCAGATACAACAAAAGCAACGGGAAGCCGATAGAATTGATGCCGAAATAGACCGTATTATAAAAGCTGCCATTGCCAAATCTAACAAAAAGGCAGGAAAGACCACGACATCTAATAGTTTTGCCTTAACCGCCGAAGAAAAGGTCTTGGCTTCCAACTTCGTGGCAAACAGAGGGAAGCTTCCTTGGCCGGTAGAGCGTGGCTATGTAAAAATGGGATACGGTAAGCAACCACATCCCTTAAACAGATCGTTAACCATAAACAGTAATGGCGTACGTATAGCTACCGAAAAAGGCGCCAAAGTTCGAGCTGTTTTTGGTGGCGAAGTGTTGGCTATTGTTAATATGAAGCACGTAAATCCGGTAGTTATGGTTAAACACGGAAACTACATTACCGCCTATAAAAATCTAGGTAAAGTGTTTGTTAAAGAGGGTGATAAAATAAGTACCAAACAAACCATTGGCGAGGTGTTTACAAATACATCTACTGGCGAGACTATACTTAATTTTATTATATCGAAAGATGGTAAAACACAAAATCCCGCTTTGTGGATTTATAGAATGTAGGATACGAAAAAATGAATTTAAGTAGGTTATAGTTCTTTTAAAACCTACCGGACTTGGTATGCTAAGGAGCCGTTATTGTTATACTGTAAAATAAGTTGTTGTTGTTTAAAAGGTTGAAACCATAAAAGATAACTGGAAGTCGGGTTTAAAAAACAGTAGCTTTGGTGTAATTATTGCTATATTTAGTGCATTGTTTTTTTATTTTAAATTCTGTAATAAAGGCATATTTGAAAGCGCTACAATTCTATATACATGAAATTTAGAAAACCATCTTTGCGTACCCGTATTTTTTTGGCCATGATATTGTTGGTATTACTGGCTTCGGTACTTATAGCAGCTGTAGCTATCTATCAATATCGGGAGCAAAGTACCAATTATCACGAAAAACGCTTACAAAACAAAGAGCTTAATATTCAGACTCATTTAAAACGTATTTTAAACGGTAGGCAAAATACATGGGAGGTAAAAACCGAAAATATCCCGATTATTTTCAAAGAGGAAGTGTATAATATTGCCGATATTCATAAAATGCAGATTAATCTTTACGATTTGGAAGGTAATTTATTGGTTTCTTCCAAGTCAGGATTACAAAGTCACGCTGCCGATATATGTTTGGATGCCGAAATTTTAAATGCCATTTCCAATACCGCCCAGCATATGTATGTCGATAAACATATTGTTAATGGTGAAACTTTTCAATCATCGTACACTTATTTACGGGATAATAAATCGAAAGCATTGGCCATTTTAAACTTACCTTATTTAGAGAAGGATGATTTTTTAACCAACGAGCTATTGGAGTTTTTACAGCGTATTGCCTACGCTTTTATACTTATTCTTTTTATGGCTATAGGTATCGCCTTTTTAATTTCTAAATACATTACAAAATCGCTACAGGCCATTAGCGATAAAATTAACCAGACCAGTTTGGAAAAGCGTAACCAAAAAATAGATATTAACGATACCAGCGAGGAAATTTCTACTTTGGTAAATTCGTACAATAGTATGATCGACGAGCTTGAGGAAAGTGCCAAAAAACTTGCCAGAAGCGAGCGGGAGCAAGCTTGGCGCGAAATGGCCAAGCAGGTAGCACACGAAATAAAGAATCCGTTAACTCCTATGCGTTTAACAGTTCAGAATTTTCAGCGTAAGTTCGATCCTAATGATGAAAATATTCATTTAAAAGTCGATGAATACAGCAAAACTTTAATACAGCAAATAGATACTATGAGCAGTATAGCTTCGGCATTTTCAAATTTTGCACAAATGCCGGCACAACAAAACGAAACCCTAAATGTTGTCGATATGGTTAAACTATCGCTCGATATTTTTAACGACGATTATATTGTTTTTACTCCCCAAAAAGAAGTAATTATAGCTAAGTTCGATCGTACGCAATTAACGCGGGTTATTACTAATTTGGTAAAGAACGGCATACAAGCTGTTCCGGAGAACCGTACACCCAATATAAAAATAAATATAGCCGAAGATGCTAAAAATGTCATTATAACAATAGCCGATAATGGTTCTGGGATACTGGAAGAAAATATAGATAAAATTTTCGAACCTAAATTTACTACAAAATCCAGTGGTATGGGGCTTGGCTTGGCAATGGTAAAAAATATTATAGAAACCCATAACGGAAGTATAAGCTTTAAAACCGAAAATAATGTAGGAACAATATTTAAAGTTGAATTTCCTAAAGATGAATAGATTAAAAATTAAAACTTATGTTGTATAATAACCTTATTGTAAATACCGAAAAAGGTATTTGTACCGTAATCGTTAATCGTCCCAATAAATTAAATGCATTAAATGTAGAAACCATAGCAGAATTACATAAGGCACTTGATAGAGCGAACAACGAAAAAACGATAAAAGCAATAATTATTACGGGTAGTGGCGAAAAAGCATTTGTTGCTGGTGCCGATATTAGCGAATTTGCCAATTTTTCTGTTAGTGAAGGAGCCGAGCTTGCTGCTAATGGCCAACATCTTTTATTCGATTTTATTGAAAATTTGGCAACTCCTGTTATTGCTGCTGTAAATGGTTTTGCTCTTGGTGGTGGCTTGGAACTGGCTATGGCATGTCATTTTAGGGTAGCCAGTGATAATGCAAAAATGGGACTACCCGAAGTGTCTCTCGGGGTTATCCCGGGTTATGGTGGTACGCAACGCTTGCCGCAATTAATAGGGAAAGGACATGCTTTGGAACTGATTATGACTGCCGGGATGATTGATGCCCAAAAGGCTTTAAGTTACGGCTTGGTTAATCACGTAGTACCCCAAGCGGAACTACTACTGCTTTGCGAAAATTTAGCTATCCGTATTTCTCAAAATTCATCAACAGCCATTGCTGCAGCAATAAACGCCATAAACGCCAATTTTCAATCTGGGGTAAATGGGTTTGATGTGGAAATTAACGAATTTGGAAACTGCTTTGGTACTCCCGATTTTATAGAAGGGACCACGGCTTTCCTGCAAAAGCGGAAAGCTAAGTTCTTGTAAAAAAAAAAGTGGACTTTTGGTCCACTTTAGTATAAAAGATTAAAAATAATTAGATTTTCTTGGTAAATGTTTTACCATTAGTGTTAAGCATTATTTTGTAAAGGCCTTCGTTAGATTGGGTTAATCTGTAAACTCTAGAAATGTTTGTTGTGCCTGTAATGGTTTCGGAAAAAACAAGTTCCTGTCCGTTGGTGCTTTCAAAATAAATATCGACATTTAAAGGTTCTTGGTCTAAGGCTAATTTGGTTACATAGACCAATCCATTATTAAAGCGAATCACAGGTTTGTAAATGGACTTTTCCAATTGTTTTTTAAAATTAACCTTGCCTATGTTTACTATAAATGGAATAGTTTTTATTTCCATGGCTTGATCCAGTTCAAAAACATAGTTGCCATTGGGTAAAGCCGTTAGGTCGAATCCTTTGGTAAAGGTCCCATTTTTTAAAATTTCCTCTTTGTAAAGAACAATACCATTGTTGTCGATAATGGATAGTATGTTGCCTTGGTGTACATTACTTAAGGTAAGTACAGTCCGTTTTGCATCGTCTTTAACGGAAAAGAACGATTTTTCGTTAGCGAAACCTAATACGGTAATCATCATACTTACCATTAAGATTCTCTTTTTTACATGTTTTAATACGTTTTTCATAATTTAGAATTTTATAACGTTTAACACTGCAAATGTATGGTAGAAGGTGGGGTAAAAAAACATCATTTTTGACATATATATTTGCTATTTTATCACAACAAGTCACTTTATTTTGTATATGAGTTAAAATAGTATATAAAATGGTTAAAAATTGATATGTAATGTGTTAGGTGAATAAGAAAAATTAATATAAAAAAAAGTGAGCCACCACAGCTCACTTTACCAACTAAACTAAATAAGACATTAAACTAATTATTAATGAATACCTTCTACTCTTTTTCTGAGTTATATTTTAAAACTTCCTGTTTATGGAAGTTGTTACTTCAACTTTACGAAGCAAAGATATGGCAAAAGTCTAATTTTGAAAACATCAAATTTGACCAATTTATATGCTATTTTAACCGTTAATTTTTTGTTAACATAATGTTATGTTAAAATAACATATAACAAGGGTAAAAAAGACAAACTATAATTATTTTATATCTTACTTTTGTTAAAAAGGAAATGGTATGGTAAACAAGAAACCAACATTTAAAAAATTGACACCCAGTTTTGGAAGTTCGATTTTGGTAAAACAACATGTTGAAAAGGTAGATAAAAATGAAGCCTATTGGCATTTTCATCCTGAGTTGGAACTTATTTATATAAACAAAGGACAGGGTAAAACACATATAGGTAACCATTTGTCGTATTTTAATAATAGCCAATTGATATTAATTGGTTCCAATTTGCCTCATAATGGTTTTACCGATAGGCTTACGGCCAATGGAATTGAAACGACCATACAGTTTAAATCGAATTTTTTGGGCAATGACTTCTTGGAAGTACCCGAAATGGTAAATATTGTTGCATTGTTTGAGCGTGCGAAGAAAGGGATTCGCTTTAAGGTTGAAACCAAACAGAAAATTGGGGATAAAATAGAGAAATTGGCCAAATATCAGGGAATAAAACGGGTAATTAAATTTTTGGATATATTGAGTTACTTGGCTACTACCGATGATTATACCATATTAAATGCCGATGGGTTAGCTTTTGAGGCCGAGGCTCAAGACAGCTCGAAAGTTGATATAATATATAAATACGTAAACCGAAATTTCCAAAGACATATCTCGTTAGATGAAATTGCAGAAAAGGTAAGTATGACGGTTCCTGCATTTTGTAGATATTTTAAAAAAACCACGGGTAAGACTTTTACCCAATTGGTAAACGAATACCGCGTTGTACACGCTACAAAATTACTTAACGAGAGCCAAATGAGCATTGCCGATATTTGCTACGAATGTGGCTTTAATAATTTTTCACATTTCAATAAACAATTTAATGAGATTACCGGAAAAAGCGCTTCTAATTACAGGAAAGAAATTAAAATGATAATTGGGTAGAGGGTGTATTGTGCGTTTTCTTTTACTTGTAACAGCCAATAAAAGAGCGTTTATCTTCCTTTATTGTTTTTTTCAATATATTTTTCCAAAGCCATGGTCATCGAAGGTGTTTCGGGTGTAGGTGCGGCGATATCTACACGTAATCCTTTTTCTTCAACTGCTTTTACGGTTGTATTTCCAAAAACGGCTATTCGTGTGTCGTTTTGTTTAAAATTAGGAAAATTATGGAATAAGGATTCTATTCCCGAAGGGCTAAAAAACACTAAAATATCGTAATAAACATCGGCCAAATCAGATAAATCGCTAATTACGGTTTTGTAAAACGTAGCCTGTTTCCAGTTAATGCCGAGGCCGTTCAAGGTTTTTGGTACTTCGTCTTTTACCTTGTCGGTTGTTGGTAACAGGAATTTTTCGTCCTTATATTTCTTTATTAAAGGGGAAAGTTCTCCAAAGGTACGCTTCCCAACATAAATCTTACGTTTTCTATATACAACATATTTTTGAAGATAGTATGCTACAGCCTCCGATTGGCAGAAATATTTCATGGCATCGGGAACTTTAAATCGCATTTCTTCGGCTATTCTAAAAAAGTGATCTACCGCATTTCTACTGGTTAAAATAATTGCCGTATAATTGTTTAGATCTACTTTTTGTTGCCTAATTTCTTTGGCAGGAACACCTTCAACATGAATAAAAGGCCTGAAATCTATTTTTACCTTTTGCTTTTCTATTAAGTCGAAGTAGGGCGAATTTTCTATTTTAGGCTCGGGCTGAGATACTAAAATCGTTTTAACTTTCATAGCTGGTATTGTGTTGTTATACGAAAAACACCTTATACAAAATAATATAGGGTGCAATTTCAAGAGCGCAAAGGTACAAAATAAAATAGAAAAAATTTCCTTTTATTAAACTTTCGTGCGATTTCATAGAGGAGACCAACCCAATAATACTTACAATTACGATTAAGGCTAACGATATGTGTATTAGTGGAATGGCATAGTTAAAGCTGTAAATAAGTAATGCGTTTAAGGGGATTAACAGTATGCCTATGTAGTTGGCGTAGCTTATTCTCTGAAATAGGTACAGATGAAAATTTTTTTCTATATCTACAATATTACCAATAATATATTCCACAACTATTTTTAAAGCAATAAAAACAATGATGCCAATTAACACTTTTATGGAAAATTGTAAGGTAATCGAATTTTCAGGAAAAAAAGCTTTGTACAATATTAAAATAAAGATACAGCCCGATATAGCCAAATTTAAAAGCAATGGTACATCGAATTTATTAAATAGTTTCTGTTCGCGCGAATAGATTTTAAGGTATTTTGAAGTTGTTATTACCGAAATAAAACTATCGAACCTTACAGGATTTATCAGTTTTGCAAGAGTAACAATAAGCAGACATACCACTAATAATAGGGTAAACAGCTCGTTTGAAGTGGTTTCTCTAAACATACCGTAAAATTATTATAAATATTTAACAAGAGTACTTAATAATTAAGGAATATTTAAAATAAATAAGGATGTAAAACTGTACATTTGCCTAGCAAAGATTAGGGCATGACCAATACCATAGTTATTATACCTACATATAACGAAATTGAAAATATAGAAGCCATTATAAAGGCTGTATTTTTGCAATCGCCCGATATACATGTATTGGTTGTGGACGATAATTCGCCCGATTTAACAGCCTTAAAGGTTAAAGAACTTCAAGAAGCATATCCAAAACGATTATTTATAGAAGTCAGAGAACAAAAGTCGGGATTAGGAACTGCATATATCCATGGGTTTAAGTGGAGTTTGGCCAAAGACTATAGCTATATTTTTGAAATGGATGCCGATTTCTCTCACGATCCCAAAGATTTGCTTAGATTGCACCATGCTTGTCATGTACAAGGAGCCGATTTGGCCATTGGTTCGCGATATGTAACCGGTGTAAATGTTGTAAATTGGCCCATGAGCCGGGTATTGTTGTCTTACTGTGCATCGAAATACGTTCGTGTTATTACAGGTATGAAAATTCACGATACCACCGCCGGATATGTATGTTATAAACGTAAAGTTCTGGAAACCATAGATTTAGGTAATATTAAATTTATAGGCTATGCGTTTCAAATAGAAATGAAATTTAAGGCATACCTAAAGAAATTTAAAATTGTCGAAGTCCCCGTTATCTTTACAGATAGAACCTTAGGTGAATCGAAATTGAGCTCGGGAATTATTTCGGAGGCAATTTTTGGAGTTATTTCAATGAAGATTAAAAGCATATTTAATAGGTAGAAGATTTATGAAGCAAAAAACCATATTGATAAAAAATGCCAATATCGTTAACGAAGGCAAGATTTTTAAGGGCGATGTTTTAATTGAAGATGAGGTTATAAAAGAAATAAACGACTCGATAAGCGTCAAGTCGTCCCATGTTTTCGTACTCGATGCCGAAGGGCGGTATTTGCTTCCGGGAGTAATAGACGACCAAGTACATTTTCGTGAGCCGGGTCTAACCCATAAGGCTACCATCGAAACCGAATCTCGGGCAGCCATTGCCGGTGGTATTACTTCATTTATTGAAATGCCAAACACCAATCCGCAAACCACCACCATTGAAAAATTGGAGGAAAAGTTCGAAATAGCAAAGAATACCTCGTACGCCAATTACTCCTTTATGTTTGGCGGTACAAACGATAATCTTGACGAAATATTAAAGGTCGATGCCAAGAATGTTGCCGGACTAAAATTGTTTTTGGGGTCATCGACAGGGAATATGCTGGTTGATAATCCCGAGGTTCTAGAAAAAATATTTAAAAGCACAAAAATGCTTATTTCGGTACATTGCGAAGACGAGACTACCATAAAAAAGAACCTTCAGGAGCATGTCGATAAATACGGCGAGGATATTCCTATTAGCTGCCATCCAATTATACGAAGTGAAGAGGCATGTTACCTATCATCGTCCAAAGCCATTGAATTGGCCAAGAAAACCGGCGCTCGATTACATGTTTTTCATCTTTCAACAGGAAAGGAAACAAGTCTGTTCAGTAATAAAGAGCCGTTAAAAGATAAAAAGATAACAGCCGAGGTTTGTATTCATCATTTATGGTTTTCAAATGAAGACTACGATAAAAAAGGAACATTAATCAAGTGGAATCCGGCAGTAAAAACAAGTAAAGATCGCGATAAACTGTTGGAAGCCTTGTTGGACGATAGGATAGATGTTATTGCTACCGACCACGCTCCGCATACAAAAGAAGAAAAAAACAACGTTTATACCAAAGCACCTTCGGGTGGCCCGTTGGTACAACATGCTTTGCCGGCCATGTTGGAAATGTACCATAAAGAAAAAATTTCGATTGAAAAAGTGGTCGAAAAAATGTGTCACAATCCGGCTATTTTATTCGAAATAGAAAAACGGGGCTATATAAAGGAAGGATATTTTGCCGATTTGGTTCTGGTCGATTTAAATGCACCTTGGACTGTTAAAAAAGACAATATTTTATATAAATGTGGGTGGTCTCCTTTTGAAGGGGCAACCTTTAAGTCGCGAATAACCCATACCTTTGTAAATGGTTCCTTAGTGTATCAAAATGCTAAGTTTTCCGAAAATAAAGCAGCAAAACGCTTAACTTTCAACAGATGATGCTAAAATTTAAACGGTTAATATTAGGTATGATGCTTGTCTTGTTTTTTATGGCATGTAACCGCTATGCACCCAAAAAACCGGACAATTTAATATCCAAATCGGATATGATCAATATTTTAATCGATTCCAAGTTGATAAGCTCTGCAAGTAGTGCAAACAAAAAAATCATGAAAAACCATGGTTTAGATAACGATACTTATCTATTTGAAAAATACGGTATCGATAGTTTACAATTTGCTTTGAGTAACGAATATTATGCATATAAAATTAAAGATTACGAAGAAATTTATACTGCCGTTACCGATAGCTTAAAAAAGCTTGAGCTTCAATTTACCGAAGTAAAAAAAGAAGAAGATAAACAGGATTCGTTATTACTTGAAGCTGCTAAGAAAAAAGACAGTACTACGGTTTCGTCTGTTTCAAATAAAGAATAGCCGTATCGTTAATATAAGTATTGATATCCTTAAAATTGTGGTTTAATACGGTATTTATTTTTTTACTGCTATAATTGGTCTTGGAGTTTAACGATTTGGCTAAATGTTTGGTTAGTTGTCTGCGTTTACCTGTTAGTTTATGTTTAAGCCAATCTATTCGCCAAGCAAAGGACAAAAGCCCTTTTCCAGCCTGTTTTGTAGGTGGTTTTGTATTTACCGATTTGGATAGTTCTTGTAAAAACTGCTTGTAAGTCCAATTTTCGGCCACCAGAACAAACCGTTCGTTGGTAATAGTACTGTTTACAAGAGCAACCATAATAGCGACAACATCTTTAACGGCTATAAGCCCAATGGTTCCTGCGGTAAAATAATTAATTCCCTTTTTAGCTCTTTTAAATAGGCTTCCGGTACCATATTGCCAAATACCGGCACCCAAAATAACACCCGGATTTACAATTATGGCTTTTAGTCCTTCTTGTGTGCCACGCCATACTTCCATTTCGGCACCATACTTTGTAATGGCATAAACACTATGGTCACCTTCGGGATTCCAAATACTGGTCTCGGTTATGGGCTCATTTTTAATAGGTTCGCCCAAGGTGGCTATACTGCTAACATAACACAGTTTTTTTATATTAAATGCCAAACAAAGGTTTACAATATTAGCGGTGCCTTCTATATTGGTTTTCCGTAATTGGTGGTACTTATCGGGCTCGAACGATACATATGCCGCACAATGGTAAACATATTCTATATGTTGCATGGCATTTTCTAAAGATGGAATATCCAAAATATCGGCCTCTATCCAGTCAATAGAATTAAAAAACGATTCGTAATTATCGGTATAGGTAGCAAAAACCTGTTTGGTGTTTGCCAATTTACTTTTGTTTCTATATATAGCTTTAACCTTTTGGTTGCTGCTAACAAGGTGGTAAAGCAAATGTGCTCCGACCAAACCTGTGCCTCCGGTAATTAGAATCATAGGGTAAAAATAGAAAATCTTTTGGTTTTATATGTCAGATTAATGCTTTTTGAGTTCTGTTCTAACTTCAAAATTCAGATTTTAAAAGTATCTTTGCCGGAAATAATTTATGAAATGAAAAATTTAGTTGAAGAATTACGTTGGCGTGGTTTGGTACACGATATAATGCCGGGAACAGAAGAACAATTGCAAAAGGCAACTACGGCTTATATTGGTTTTGACCCAACATCGGATTCTTTGCACATAGGGAGTTTGGTACCCATTATTTTATTAAAGCATTTACGAAACTTTGGGCATAAGCCCATTGCTTTGGTTGGTGGCGCAACCGGAATGATTGGCGATCCTTCGGGAAAGTCGGACGAACGGAATTTATTGGATGAAACCACCCTTGCCAAAAATGTAAATGGCATTAAAAATCTGTTATCCCGGTTTTTGGATTTCGATGCCGAAGATGAAAATACACCAATTTTGGTTAATAATTACGATTGGATGAAAAACTTTTCGTTTATTGATTTTGCCCGCGATGTAGGTAAGCGCATTACCGTAAATTATATGATGGCAAAAGATTCGGTAAAAAAGCGGTTTGAGAGCGATGGCGCCGGAATGAGTTTTACAGAATTTTCGTACCAATTAATACAAGGTTACGATTTTTATCACCTAAATAAAGCATATAATTGCTTATTGCAAATGGGCGGAAGCGACCAATGGGGCAACATTACCACCGGAACAGAACTGGTTCGTAGAATGAATGTAGATAGCGAAGAGCGATCTAAAGCCTACGCTATGACGTGTCCGTTAATCACCAAAGCCGATGGTTCCAAATTCGGAAAAAGTGAAGGTGGCAACGTTTGGTTGACTGCCGATAAAACATCGGTTTACAAATTCTATCAATTTTGGTTAAACACAACCGATGCCGATGCCGAAAAGTATATTAAAATCTTCACCTTTTTAGATAAAAAAACTATTGAAACCCTGCTTGAAGAGCATCAACAAGCACCGCATTTACGGGTTTTGCAAAAACGTTTGGCCGAAGAGATAACAGTTTTCGTGCATTCGCAAGAAGCACTCGAAAATGCAATTTCAGCTTCAAATGCATTGTT
>JBKEDH010000174.1:0-10876 GCA_047975295.1 Aestuariibaculum sp. | reverse complement strand
AGAAAACCCCGAAGTTAGATTTTCCCTATGTTAACATTTACGATGCCCTAAAACGGAACGCCGCTAACCAAGGCTTTCCAAGGACATTTAGCTTTCCTGCCTTGCAGGACGAGGCTTGTTCTTACTATAATTCAGATTAAGCAGCTAAAGCGTAGTTATTCTCGCCGTTTAAAGTTTGATTTAGCCTTTAACGTGTTTCAAAATCATTACACGACGTGCTTACCGTTCAATTAATCTCGCTGTCAAAACCAGTCGACCCCAAGTATTAATATTTTTGTGTTACTTGTAATTTCTATATTAATTTTGGAAATTAAAACAAATAGAAATGGTTACAACACAGACTGCAAAGGTATGGAACAATTATTAATAAACCATAAAAAAAATAATACTCCAACTTTAAGAGCCTGTTTAAATTTAATGGGATAGTGGTTTATCTGGTGTGTGTTTAAAAAAGCAGTAACCAATGTACAAGAACAGTCCAAACAAAAACGTAAACAACCAAGCATTGGTATGTAGGTGGGGCTTGGTAATTATAGCAAAAATATCCCATAGTAAATTTTTTGGAGCTTTAATGATATCCCAAGAGTTATAACGCAAATAGCGACCAATAAAAACTCCAAAGCTCGACAAAGCAAATAAAAGTCCGACTATATACTGTAACCTTACGTTGTTAAAATGGCTTTTAAGTAGCCCCAGCATATCGCTAACCGATAAATAATATAAAAATATACCATTGATGGCAAACGAACATATTACCAAAATATCTAACCATTGATGGTAGCTTGTTACAAATCTTAAATGGATTAAATCGGTGATAATATAAGGTGCATTGGGCAAAAATAATATCCATACCATAAAGAAACCCAAAAACAACCATTTGTTTATTTTAGGTTTGCTTAACAAATAATTACTTATACCAAAGGGGATAAAAGCTAGAAATAAATTCCATACTAAGAATAGGTACATATACGAATGGTAAAGTTTTATTCTGAACATTAAAACAAAAAGGCTAAACGAAACCGATAAGCACAAAAGCAAATAGGTTTTTAATCTTTTACTTACAAATCGTTTTAAGAGTTTCATGGCGGGATATTATAAAATGGATTGTTAAAATACTTGCAGCACCCAAGGTATAGGCTATTAAATCGCTTATACTAAAGGTATTGCCCAAAATTAGGTTTGCTGTTCGGCTATTTTCTAAGTGGAGTCTTTTTAAAAATGGGGTGAGCTGTAAAAATTCTATTATATAGGAGAAAATCAATATGGCAAATACGATTTTTTTGGTATCTATATAAAAGAAACTCCTAATAAATGCAAACATTAAAATAACGACCAAAAAATCGCCAAAGGTATGCCTAATAAATCCGGATTTAATGTAAACGGCTATTAATACTTCGGTTAGCAGTAGGACTATACCGGTTATAAAATATGTTTTGTTGAACTGGATTTTCATTTTTTTAGATTAAAGATGATGTAATTAAAACCAAATACATATAAAGTGCGGCAACAGGAATGTTAAGCAACATAATACCACATGTTTTTAACAGGTTGTTTCTTTGTGGTTTGTTTGCTAACGCTGCAATAAGCAGTATTAACATTAACAAAAGATTGGTACATACTACAATAATAACAAAATAAAACCCTATAATTATTGAGGAATTACGCTGTCCGAAATAAAGATAAAATACAAATAGGCAGGTGCCAAGAACAAAACTTAAAAGGGCGGTTATTTTTCCAATTTCCGATAGATGTTTCATGCTTTTTGCGTTAGCGATTGAACGGTTTGTTTGAGCTCTTTTTTCTTAAAAAAAAAGCGAGTAGTGAAAGCGCGACCCCCGGTAAAAACCGGGAGGTAACGCCCATATAATTATTAAAAAAATTATTCGTTGTTCCAATCTATTTTTCGGGAAACGAACATGACGATTGCCAGTATTAAGAACAGACCAATACTTCCCGTTAGCAATGCATAGCTTTCTAATTGGATAATGACATAAATAAAGGTGTAAAGAGCTGTTAGTGCCAGACCAATAAATATGGGGAATTTGAATGTTTTTAAAATGGTTTTAGAGTATAGAGTAATAAGTATTACTACCGAAGAGCCTGCAATAAGGTAGGCTTTTAAAAAGGTGCTATGTTCGGTTATGGAAATAAGCAGAGTATAGAACATGGTTAATGCCAAACCTATCATTAAATACTGGAAAGGATGTATGTAGATTTTACTTAGTGTTTGCAGTAAAAAGAAGATAAGAAAGGTGAGCGCTATAACCAAAAAGCCATATTTTGACGAGCGTTCGCTTTTTAGGTACTCATTGACCGGAATCATAAAGTTAACACCAAAGGCAAAGTCGTCCAGTTTGGGTAATTGATTGAAATATTCTTGCGAGAATGGCCGGTTAATATCTAAAATCTTCCATTTGGCATCGAATCCGTTTTCGGTAATTTTATTGTCGTTATAGGGTAGGAACTCCCCAAAAAAATTGGCGGTTTTCCAATTGGAGGTTATTTGTGCCTGGGTTTCTTTTCCTACGGGAATAAAACGTATTTGTTTACTTCCTTTTATATTGAACTTTATGTTGAAATTTAATGGAATATCGAATTTTACCTGTTCCGGTTTTATACTTTTGGTTTCTAAAGTATGTAGTGATTGTTGATTGTATGAGTAGCTCATATCGTATGCGGTTTCGGCAGCAGCATTTTGGGTATAACTGTTTTTTGAAACGTAGCGTGCAGTTAGTTCGTACTCGGTTTGGTTTAAAGTTAATGTGGCTTGGTTTACGCCTTTTACGTTGGATGATTGGATGATAAGCTTTGCTTTGTCCCAAATAATATCCTTGTCGTTAAGATCGATATCTTTAAAGTTGGGACGAGAAAATTGGCCGTTTAAAACTATTTCGCTGTTATAGACAGCAGTAGTGTATATGCCTCGTTTTTTCTCTTCGGGATTTATACCAGAGTTTATGTTTAAAGCTTCGGGAAAAAAAAAGGCATAGTTTATCTTTTCGTTGGTTTCGGTATAGACGCGTTTTGTTTTTTCGTCGGTAACAAGGGTTTCACTATAGGTTTTGTATGGTACCTTTAAAATAGGGCCGTAAAGTAGTACTTCGTTGCCCCATTGTTGATTGATTTCGTCTATAACTTCGTGTTGAAGATAGGAGCGTTCGCGAATTAAATCCTGTATAAAAAATAAAGGAATTAATAAAACGATAATTAAAAAACCTACGATTAACATTCTTGCGGTAATCGAGTTTCTTAGCCAGAGGCTAAATTTGCTTTGCTGTTGCTTGTTTGGCGTTTCCATGTTTCTATTAGCTTTAAAGTACTTTGTTTTTCAAAGTGTTTGATTAAAAAAATATTACTGATTGTTTATTAATTTTTCGAGTGCCGTTATGTGCTTGTTAAATTCTGTACGGCCAAGTTTTGTGGTAGAGTAGCGGGTATTTGGTTTACGCCCTATAAATTGCTTTTCTATTTTTGTATATTTTTCTTTTTCCAAGGCTTTTAGGTGGCTGGCCAGATTGCCATCGGTAACATCCAACAATTCTTTAAGCATATTAAAATCGACATACTCGTTTACCATTAAAACCGACATAATGCCAAGCCGTATTCTATGGTCGAAAACTTTATTTATGTTGTTTATAATACTCAATTGTTATAATAGGGGTTTTTAGTTTTGTTTACGGTTGTATAATTTTTTATTTTGCTACCTGCTACTCGTCTTTATCGTATTTATAATGCATTCTAATACCGTAAAGAATATGCATAACACCAAAACCTATAACCCAGATCCAGAAGCCATATCCGGGAAACATGGCAGCGATTAGACCTAAAATAATTTCTGTTATTCCCAGATAACGTATATCTCCGATACTGTATTTTGATGCATTTATTAAGGCCAAACCATAAAAAATGAGCATTAGGCCACCTGTTTGTCCATATTTACCGTGACTTAAAATGGTAAGAATATAAATACCACCCGCTACCATAGGGATGGAGAAATTAACGATTAAACGTTTTGAGGCTCTGTCCCAAATTTTTTCACCATTTTTCTTTGCTTTTTTGGTAGTGAGGTAAATGGCGGTAACAATACTTAGTATGGCAACCGAAGCTAAAATTAAAAGACAAAGTTTAAAAATACGGCCATTTAAAGTAAGAACACCGTAAGAATAATTCTCTACAAGCCAATAGGCAATGGCAGCTCCTATAAGGGCATAGATTCCGGCCATAATCCCGGATAACCCACTAAGGGAAATAAACCGAGACGATCTGTTCATCAAGGTTTTTATATCGTTAATGTCTTTTAAATATTCGTTATCCCCCATAATAAAGTACTTTGAAATACAAAGTAAATAAATTTATGTTGAACTTTCAAATATTTTTTTGTTAAGTTTAAATTTAGTACTTATCAAAAACAATAAATTATTTTTAATATAGAAGTGGTTTAAACTTTTTCTATTTGCTAAAAAATTGTCCTTTTTCAGCTCTTTTTTGCCTTTTTCTTACTCCGTAGCCTTGCTATACAGTTCAAAAAAGCCTTCAATTAGCCATCGATCAGTATAAAAACAGGATACCCAAAAGTCTTGATTCTTGATTCCATTTTTAATTTTCCACTTTACAACGTATTCTCTTCTTCTTTTTGTCCCATCATCATTAAATAGGCTTTTAAAAAGGATTCTATGTTACCGTCCATCACAGCATCAACATTACTGGTTTCATGGTTGGTGCGCACATCTTTAACCAATTTATAGGGCTGCATAACATAATTACGTATTTGGCTTCCCCATTCAATTTTCATTTTACCGGCTTCAATATCGTTGCGCTGTTCCATTTGCTTTTGCAGTTCTATTTCGTAAAGCTGCGATTTAAGCATTTGCATGGCACGGGCACGGTTATCGTGTTGCGAGCGTGTTTCGGAACATTGAATTTGGATACCCGTAGGCTTGTGCAATAGTTGTACTTTGGTTTCTACCTTGTTTACATTTTGCCCGCCTGCACCGCTTGATCGTGCAGTTGTAATTTCAATATCGGCGGGGTTTATTTCAATTTCAATGGTGTCGTCGGCCAAAGGATAAACATACACCGAAACAAAACTGGTATGGCGTTTGGCATTACTATCAAAAGGCGATATGCGTACCAATCGGTGTACACCGTTTTCGCCTTTAAGCCAACCAAAGGCAAAATCACCTTCAATTTCCAAAGTTACCGTTTTTATACCTGCTACATCACCTTCCTGAAAGTTGAGTTCTTTAACTTTAAATCCGTTTTTTTCGGCATACATTAAATACATGCGCATAAGCATACTTGCCCAGTCGCAACTTTCGGTACCACCGGCACCGGCTGTTATTTGCAGTACGGCACTTAGGTTGTCACCTTCGTCGGATAGCATATTTCTAAACTCGATATCTTCAAGTAAGGCCGATGCTTTGTCAAATTGGTTTTCAACGTCCTGTTCGGTGCTTTCTCCTTCTTTGTAAAATTCGTAAAGTACCTCCAGATCTTCAATTTGTGTTTTTGCGGTATCGTAGTCTGCCACCCATTTTTTTATGGTACGGAGCGATTTCATAATAGCTTCTGCAGCTTTGGGGTCGTCCCAAAAATGGGGGGCAAAGGTTTTTTCTTCTTCGTTCTGGATTTCGATAAGTTTCTTATCTACGTCAAAGATAGTGCCTTAGTTTGTCAAGGCGGGTGTTAAGATCTTTAATTTGATCGGTGGTTATCATGTTATTGTTTATTTAATTGTATGAGATTAAGTTGGAAATTATGCTGTATATTCAAATAAAATCAGGTTTATTTAAACATATCCATTCCCGGTATGTTCGGCATACCTTCTTTGGCAACAGCACCAAGTTCGGTTTCGTTTATTTGGGTAGCTTTTTCTATAGCTTTGTTAAGTGTTATTATCAGATAATCTTCAAGTTGTTCTTTGTCTTGTAATAGTTCGTCGTTAATTTCAATAGCTTTAACCGTTCTGTTAGCGGTTAATGTAATTTTAAGTTTATTGTCGTTACTAGCCTCATCAACTAAAACCGTATCCAATCGTTTTCTAGTTTCTTCTACTTTTTTCTGGGTTTCTTTTAATTTTCCCATCAAATTCATCATATCGCCAAACATAAATATCTATTTTTGCTACAAATTTATACCATTTTTTAATAAATAGAAAAGGATATATGAAGAATTGGAGCTATTCCATTTTAAAAGTACTAAAAATGAAGAACCTTGTATTTATTCTTCCCTTTAGCATTACTTTTGCAACTTCTTGTAAAGATGATAAAAATATGATAGACAGCAACGTTTTAAATACTTACCCAAAAGCGATAAAAAAAGCAAAACAGCTTGTAGCGCATAACGATACCCGAATTGATAACTATTTTTGGCTTAACGAACGCGATAATCCCGAAGTTATAGCATACTTAACTGCCGAAAACGATTATACTAAACGGATAATGGCCCCCACCGAAGGATTACAGCAAAAACTGTTTGAAGAAATGAAGGGCAGGATTAAAGAAGACGATAATTCCGTGCCTTATAAATTAAACGGGTATTGGTATGTTACACGTTACGAAACCGGAAAGGATTATCCAGTCTATATAAGGAAAAAAGGTAAATTGGACGCTCCCGAAGAAATTCTGTTCGACTGCAATAAAATGGCAGAGGGACAGTCGTATTTTAAATTGGGGAGTTTTTCTATAAGTCCGGACAATAAATTGGCCTGTTTTTCGACCGATGTAGTAGGCAGGCGGCAATACACCCTTCAGATAAAGAATTTGGAAACGGGAGCAGTTTTTTCGGATAAAGTTGAAAATACTACAGGACGAGCCAGTTGGGCAAACGATAACAAAACATTATTTTATACGGTAAAAGATACTGTAACCTTGCGTTCCAGTACGATATTTAAACATAAGTTGAATACCGATTCCCATCAGGATATAAAGGTATATCACGAAACCGATGATACCTTTAGTACCTTTGTTTACAAGACGAAATCTAAAAAATATCTTGTAATAGGCTCGTCCAGTACCTTATCGACCGAATATAGAATATTAAATGCCGATAATCCCGATGGTGAATTTAAAATATTCCAAAAACGGGAAAAGAATTTGGAATACAATATAGCACATTACGAGAATAGCTTCTTTATTATAGCCAATAGTGACAAAGCCATCAACTTTAAATTGTTAAAAACAGATGAAACCAATACACAAAAACAATATTGGCAGGAAGTTATTCCGCACAGAAAAGATGTTTTAATTGAAGATATTGAAATTTTTAAGGATTATTTGGTTGTGGACGAACGCCAAAACGGACTTAACAAATTACGTGTTATAAGTTGGGATAAAACAGAAGATTATTATCTACCGTTTAACAGTGAAACCTATAATGCTTATATTGGCAATAATCCCGATTTTAACAGTAATGTGCTGCGATACAGTTATAATTCTTTAACAACGCCCAATTCGGTTATCGACTATGATTTTAAAACAAAACACTCCGAAATTAAAAAAGAACAAGAGGTTCTGGGCGGTAAGTTCAATAAAGATAATTACGAATCCAAAAGAATTTGGGCAACAGCACGAGACGGTATAAAAGTACCCATTTCGTTGGTTTACAAAAAGGGTGTTAGGTGCGATGGCTCTGCACCGTTATTACAATATGCCTACGGTTCGTATGGCTCGACTATCGACCCTTCATTTTCTACCATACGCTTAAGCTTATTAGACAGAGGTTTTATTTTTGCAGTAGCCCATATTAGGGGAGGCGAGTATTTGGGACGTGATTGGTACGAAAATGGAAAATTGCTAAAAAAGAAAAATACATTTACCGATTTTATCGATTGTTCTAAATATCTTATCGAACAACAATATACCTCTCCCGACCATTTGTACGCCAATGGTGGTTCGGCAGGAGGGCTGCTAATGGGGGCAATAATAAATATGGCTCCCGAATTATATAAAGGCGTTATAGCAGCCGTACCGTTTGTAGATGTGGTTACCACCATGTTGGATGACACCATTCCGTTAACCACTAGTGAGTACGACGAATGGGGTAATCCAAATAATTTAGAGTTTTACAATTATATGAAGTCGTATTCGCCGTATGATAATGTCGAAGCCAAAATATATCCAAATATGTTGGTAACAACGGGGCTACACGATTCGCAAGTACAATATTGGGAACCTGCTAAATGGGTAGCCAAATTACGGGAACTAAAAACAGATAACCATATTTTACTTTTACATACCGATATGGATGCTGGTCATGGCGGAGCTTCGGGACGTTTTGAAAGCCTAAAGGAAGTGGCCTTAGAATATGCTTTTTTATTATATTTAGAAGGAATTCATGGCTAATACAAAAAAAAGTTTTATTTTTGACGGATTTTAGGCATCAAAAAAATATTAGTAATAATATAGTTGCTTATAAAAAATATTTCATGGAGCAAAAAAATCAAGTATTTAACAATATATTAGATTTAGTAGGTAACACACCACTTGTTAAGCTTAATAAAATTGTTTCCCGATTTAAAGGTCATTTTTATGCTAAGTTGGAATCCTTTAATCCCGGACATTCTTCAAAAGACAGAATAGCACTTTACATTATCGATCAAGCCGAAAAGCAAGGTCTTTTAAATCCTGGCGATACCATAATCGAAACGACTTCGGGCAATACCGGTTTCAGTTTGGCAATGGTTAGCATATTAAAAGGCTATAAATGTATTTTGGCGGTAAGTTCAAAATCATCAGCCGATAAAATAGACATGCTTAAAACCATGGGAGCCAAAGTGTACGTTTGTCCGGCACATGTTAGTGCAGACGACCCCCGGTCGTATTACGAAGTTGCCAAACGCTTACATAAAGAAACACCAGGTTCCATTTATATAAACCAATATTTTAACCAATTGAATATCAATGCGCACTATAGCTCTACTGGTCCAGAAATCTGGAAACAAACCGAAGGCAAGATTACGCATTTAATAGCTTGTAGCGGTACCGGTGGTACTATTTCTGGAACAGCAAAATATTTAAAGGAACAAAATCCAGATATAAAAATAATAGGTGTTGACGCTTATGGTTCGGTTATTAAAAAATACCACGAAACCAGAGCTTTCGACAAAAATGAAATTTATCCGTATAGAATCGAAGGTTTAGGGAAAAATTTAATTCCTACAGCTACTAATTTCGATACCATAGATACTTTTATAAAAGTAACCGACGAAGATAGTGCCCATACGGCACGCGAATTGGCAAGTACCGAAGGTATGTTTGTAGGCTATACATCGGGAGCAGCCATGCAGGCTATAAAGCAGTTGGATGAAGAAGGCGAATTTAAACAAGACGATATGGTTGTTGTTATTTTTCCCGATCATGGTTCGAGGTATATGAGTAAAGTTTATAGCGATAAATGGATGCAGGAACAGGGCTTTTTCGATAAAGAAACCGAAGTAGTCAAAGAAAGTATCCAGTACGTTAAATAAAATATTGAGCACAAAATAAAAAGAGATAACAGTTTTTTAAGTGTTATCTCTTTTTTTGTTAATAAAAGGAACTTAAAAATTGTGCTAAAATCGTTTAAATCGTTAATTTTGTAAGCAAAAACTAAGGATTTTAGTTGGACAAAGCAGTCTGATTTTTAATAGTAATTAGGATAGTAGATGAAAGATTTATTTGAAAAAATTTATAAAGACAAAGGGCCTTTAGGAAAATGGGCATCACAAGCCGAAGGTTATTTTGTTTTTCCCAAGTTGGAAGGTCAAGTGTCCAACAGGATGAAGTTTCAAGGTAATGATGTTATTACGTGGAGTATAAACGACTATTTAGGATTAGCAAACCATCCCGAGGTTAGAAAAACCGATGCCGAGGCAGCAGCCCAATACGGATCTGCATATCCTATGGGAGCCAGAATGATGTCTGGCCATACCGATTTACATGAAAAATTACAGGATGAATTGGCAGAATTTGTTAATAAAGAAGCCGCTTATTTGTTAAATTTCGGTTATCAAGGTATGGTTTCCACAATCGATGCCCTTGTAACCAAAAACGATATTATTGTTTACGATGTCGATGCACATGCTTGTATAATCGATGGTGTTCGTTTACATATGGGCAAACGCTTTACCTATAAACACAACGATGTAGATAGCTTAGAGAAAAATTTAGAGCGTGCCACAAAAATGGCCGAACAGACAGGCGGTGGTATTTTGGTTATATCTGAAGGTGTTTTTGGTATGCGTGGCGAACAAGGCCGACTAAAAGAAATTGCAGCTTTAAAGAAAAAATTCAATTTTAGGTTTTTGGTAGATGATGCCCACGGTTTTGGTACTTTAGGAAAAACAGGAGCAGGAGCAGGCGAGGAGCAAGGAGTACAGGATGAAATTGATGTTTACTTTGCCACTTTTGCCAAATCGATGGCAAGTACAGGTGCTTTTATTGCTGCCGACAAAGAAATTATCGATTATTTAAAATATAATTTACGTTCGCAAATGTTTGCCAAATCGTTACAAATGCAGTTGGTGGTAGGTGCAAGAAAACGTTTGGAAATGCTAAAAACCATGCCGGAACTAAAAAATAAGCTTTGGGAAAATGTAAGAGCTTTACAGTCTGGTTTAAAAGAGCGTGGTTTCGATATTGGTACAACACAAAGTTGCGTTACTCCGGTCTATTTAAAAGGAAGTATTCCAGAAGCCATGGCGCTGGTAAAGGATTTAAGAGAGAATTTTGGTGTTTTCTGTTCCATAGTGGTTTATCCTGTTATACCAAAAGGGTTGATTTTATTACGATTAATACCAACAGCTACCCATACCTTACAAGATGTGAAAGAAACATTAGATGCATTTGATGGTATTCGTGAACGCTTGGAAAATGGTACTTATAAGCGTCTGTCTGCT
>JBKEDH010000166.1:0-11473 GCA_047975295.1 Aestuariibaculum sp. | reverse complement strand
CAATTATTATATTTTTGTGTATGCAAGAACATAAACAATTGATGAAATCACATTTTTTTAACACATTGGCAACAGTTATACTGTTGATTGGTAGTATTAGCTTTACTCATGCACAAAGCCCATTTACTCACACTATTAGCGGTTACAGTTATGGCGATATCCAAGTGCCTACCGGCGATGAATGGGAGTCGCCCGAAAGGTTATCCTTAAATAAGGAATTGCCAAAAGCATATTTTTTCTCTTTTACCGATAAAGAAAAAGCCCGGAAAGTACTTCCCGAAAATAGTGATTTTTGGAAATCTTTAGATGGCACATGGAAATTCCATTGGGTAAAACATCCCGACGAGCGCATTAAAGATTTTTACAATCCTAAAGTGAACGTATCATCATGGGACGATGTATCCGTACCGATGAACTGGAATATAGCCGGATTGCAAAAAGACGGCTCATTACAATATGGTGTTCCCATCTACGTCAATCAGCCTGTTATCTTTCAGCATAGCGTAAAGGCAGACGATTGGCGTGGTGGTGTTATGCGTACACCTCCAACACACTGGACCACATATACATACCGCAATGAAGTAGGTGCATACCGCCGTGCGTTCAATGTGCCAAGCAATTGGGACGGACGCGAAGTATTTATCAATTTTGATGGTGTCGATTCATTTTTCTATCTGTGGATTAACGACAAGTATGTTGGTTTTTCAAAAAATTCAAGAAATCTTGCTGCGTTCAATATCACGGATTATCTGAACAAAAATGGAGAAAATACGGTTGCTGTAGAAGTATATCGCAATTCCGATGCTTCATTCCTCGAAGCACAAGATATGTTCCGCTTGCCGGGTATATTCAGGTCGGTATCCCTAACGTCCAAACCCAAAATCCATATTCGGGATTTGGTCGTAATACCCGATTTGACCGATGACTATCAAAATGGTTCAATCAATATCTCGGCAGACATTCGTAATCTTGACAAAAAAACAGCCAAAAAATATAAAATGGCATACACCTTGTACGCCAACGAATTGTATAAAGACGATAATGCCAAAGTGCCGGGCATAAACTATAACAGCCCTGCAATTCGTATTAACGCCAATACATCGACAACCGCAACAACGCAAATAAAACTTGCCAAACCAAATTTATGGTCGGCAGAGCGTCCATACCGCTATACTTTGGTAGCCGAACTGAAAGACCACAAAGGTAAGACTGTCGAAACGGTATCTACTTACGTTGGTTTCCGCAAAGTAGAAATTAAAGATACCAAAGCCGAAGATGATGAATTTGGCTTGGCAGGGCGCTATTACTATATAAATGGTAAAACCGTTAAGCTAAAAGGTGTAAATCGCCACGAAACACATCCGGCTACCGGCCATGTGGTGACCCGTGACATGATGGAAGAAGAAATCATGCTGATGAAGCAAGGGAATATTAACCATGTGCGTAATTCGCATTATCCCGACGAACCCTATTGGTATTATCTATGTGACAAATATGGTATTTATTTAGAAGACGAAGCCAATATAGAAAGCCATCAATATTACTACGGTGAAGCCTCTTTGTCGCATCCCGTAGAATGGAAAAATGCACACGTAGCCCGCAATCTGGAAATGGTACATGCTACCATTAATAATCCGTCGGTTGTTATTTGGTCGTTGGGCAACGAGGCCGGGCCGGGCAATAATTTTGTAGCTGCTTATGATGCCATTAAGGCTGTGGACAAATCCCGCCCCGTACAGTACGAACGCAACAATAAAATTGTGGATATGGGGTCCAACCAATATCCATCTATCGAGTGGGTGCGCAATGCCGTAAAAGGGAATTATAATATGAAGTATCCATTCCATATCTCAGAATATGCACACTCTATGGGCAATGCTGCCGGCAATTTGATTGATTATTGGGAAGCTATGGAATCGACCAACTTTTTTATGGGAGGTGCCATTTGGGATTGGGTCGATCAGGCTTTGTACAATTACGATACAGAAACAGGTGAAAAATATTTGGCATACGGTGGTGATTTTGGCGATACGCCTAATGATGGTATGTTCGTGATGAACGGTATTATTTTTGCCGACAGAACACCGAAACCCCAATATTTTGAAGTCAAAAAAGTATATCAAAATGTTAGCGTTAAAACTGTTGAAGCAGAAAATGGAATATATGAGGTGTTCAATAAAAACTATTTTATATCGCTCGAAGATTATACAATTCAATGGTCATTGTTCGAAGATGGTGTAGCGATTCTAAAAGAAACATTGTCAAGCGAAGATGAAAATATTATTACTAAAACAAAGCCGAGAAATAAAACAGTATTCCGTCTTCCGTTGGATTATAGCAAACTAAAACCGCAATCGGAATATTTTGTAAAAATCCAATTCCTATTGGCAAAAGAAAAACCTTGGGCAACTAAAGGCTATGTACAAATGGAGGAACAGCTAAAGATAAAAGCTGCCGAAGCCAAACCAACATTGGCACAAGTAGCCAAAGGAGGCAAATTGCAAGTTAACGATAAAGGGACTATAAAAAGTATTTCCGGTCAAGGATTTGACGCTAAGTTCGATTTGAATACCGGAACGATATATAGCCTGAGCTATAATGGGCAGAAAGTTATCCGTGATGGCGAAGGGCCAAAGTTGGATGCTTTACGGGCACCGCTTGATAATGACAGATGGGGCTACAAACAATGGTTTGAAAAAGGTTTGCACAACCTTAAACATCGGGTAACAAAACAAAAAACAACTACTAAGGAAGATGGCTCTTTCGTACTGATGTTTACCGTAGAATCGCAAGCACCAAATGGTGCTAATATTAATGGTCGAAGTACAGGAAAATATGAGATTGAGGAGAAAGAAGATACACCATTTGGAAGTGATGATTTCAAATTTATATCAAACCTGATTTGGACGGTCTATCCGGACGGTTCAATCGAGTTGGAATCGGGCATTTCTTCAAACGACCCAACAGTTTATTTGCCACATATTGGTTATGCCTTGCAAGTACCGGACAAATACGAAAATTACAGCTATTATGGTCGTGGACCGGTCAATAATTTTGCCGATAGAAAAACATCGCAATTTATAGAGCTATATCACGATAAGGTAAAAAACATGTATGTTAACTGGCCTAAACCACAATCTACCGGTAACAGGGAAGAAGTACGTTGGGCAACATTAACAGACAATACCGGAGCAGGTATTGCCGTGGTGGGCAAAAATCCGTTATCGGTTTCGGCACTTCCATGGAGCGAATTGGAATTAACGCTAAGTCCGCATACCTACGAGCTTCCAGAAAGCGATGTTACGCATCTGTACCTACTTAGCCAAGTTACCGGACTGGGCGGTGCCAGTTGTGGACAAGGACCACCGCTGGAACATGACCGTACCAAGTCCGATATGCACAATATGGGTTTTGTAATACGTCCTATCAACAACAATAACTACCAAAAACAAGTTAACGTTTCGCTTAGTGGTGATGCGCCTATATCTATTTCACGTACAAAAAATGGTATATTGAGCATTAGTTCTTTACAGAGCAATAAGCGTATCGTATATCAAATTGAAGGCAAGAGATATCCTGAAGCTTATGACTCACCATTTAACTTTAGGGAAGGCGGCACCATCAAGACTTGGTACGAAGGAGAAGAGTATGTAAAGTTTGAATCGTCGTTCGATAGGATAGCAACCGTCCCTACAGAAGTTGTCTTTGCATCGAGTGAAGAAGGAGGAAGTGCCAAAAAACTTGTTGATGGCGATGTCAATACAATATGGCATTCCATGTATTCTGTTACCGTTGCCCAATACCCACATTGGGTCGATTTTGATGCCGGAGAGATCAAAGAAATCAAAGGATTTACCTTCACACAAAGGCAAAATGGAAGCAATGGTATGATAAAAGGTTTTAAAATACAGATAAGCAACGATGGCAAGAATTGGAGTAACCCTATTGTAGAAAGTGAGTTTGAACGCTCTAGAAAACAACAACAGTTTGGATTTGCGAAATCTATAAAAGGACGTTTTGTCCGCTTTACAGCGCTTAGTTCACATGGAGGCGAAGATTTTGCTTCGGGAGCAGAATTTACAGTATTGGCGGATTAGGTTGAAGGCCTTTTGCTTTTCAATAATTATAGAAAGTTTATTTAGTCAACAATAAAAATTATATTTGCTTGTAATTGCAACCATAATACATCTTAAATACAATTTAGGATATTTGCGAAAACAAGTCTTGGCACAGATGTTGATTTTATACAAACAAACACTTTAGAAATTAACAAAATGGATTTAGTAAAAGAAATTAACCGACTTAAAAAGGAGAAGAATGCCGTTATTTTGGCACATTACTACCAAGTGCCCGAAATACAGGATATTGCTGATTATGTAGGAGATAGTTTGGGACTATCACAAAAAGCAGCCGAAACCGATGCCGATGTTATCGTTTTTGCCGGCGTACATTTTATGGCCGAAACCGCCAAAATATTAAACCCAACAAAAACCGTTGTTTTACCCGATTTAAATGCCGGTTGTTCTCTGGCCGATTCCTGCCCACCGGAGGCTTTCGAAAAATTCACTAAGGCACATCCCGATCACGTTGTTATAACCTACGTAAACTGTTCGGCCGAGGTTAAAGCCCTTACCGATATTGTATGCACCTCATCCAATGCCCTAAAAATTGTGGAATCGGTACCAAAGGATGTACCTATCATTTTTGCACCCGATAAAAACTTGGGACGCTATGTTATGCGCCAAACAGGCCGCGATATGTTGCTTTGGGATGGTAGTTGCGTAGTGCACGAAGCATTTTCCATGGATAAACTATTGGAACTCCATAAAAAATATCCCGATTATAAAATTATTGCACATCCCGAATCCGAAGAACATATTTTAAATACGGCCGCTTATATTGGCTCCACTTCCGGAATGATAAATTTTGTAAAGGAACATCCCAAAGAAAAATTCATTGTAGCCACCGAAGCCGGTATTCTTCATAAAATGCAACAAGAAATGCCAAACACCGAGCTACTTCCCGCACCGGCGGTCGAGGACAATACCTGCGCCTGTAGCGAATGCCACTTTATGAAAATGAATACACTGCAAAAGCTTTACGATTGCCTTAAAAACGAATCACCTCAAATAGAAGTACCCGAAAACATAAGAAAACGAGCATTACTGCCCATTGAACGTATGTTGGAACTATCAAAATAGAATATGATTAAAACCGATTATCTAATAATAGGATCGGGTATTGCCGGATTGACCTTTTCGGTTAAGATAGCCGAAAAATTCCCGGACCGCTCCGTTGTTATCATTACAAAATCTAACGAAGAAGAATCGAATACCAAATACGCCCAAGGTGGTGTTGCTGTGGTTTTAAATAAAGAAACCGATTCTTTTCAAAAGCATATAAAAGACACATTGATTGCCGGCGATGGCCTGTGCGACGAGCAAGTGGTAAAAATGGTGGTTGAAAACGGCCCAAAACGCTTGGAAGAACTCTTACTTTGGGGTGCCAATTTTGATGTTGACAACAGTGGAAAATTCGATTTGGGAAAAGAAGGCGGACACTCCGAATACCGCATTGTACACCATAAGGATATTACCGGCTACGAAATAGAACAAACGCTTTTAAAACGGGTACACCAATTGCCCAATATTACATTATTGCCCCATCATTTTGCGATTGATTTAATTACCAATCATCATGTAAAAAAAGCAGCATCCAACACTTGTTTTGGGGCTTATGTGCTTAATCAAAAAAATAGTGATATTTTCATTATAAAGGCCAATAATACCCTTTTAGCATCGGGTGGTATTGGTTATGTTTACGGGCATACCACCAACCCAATTATTGCTACCGGCGATGGGGTAGCCATGGCGTACCGTGCAAAAGCAGCCATAGAAGATATGGAATTTGTGCAATTTCACCCAACAGCACTTTACGACGTAAAAGGCGAATCGTCCTTTTTAATATCGGAAGCGGTAAGAGGCTTTGGAGCTTATTTAAGAACAAAAAACGGCCATCGTTTTATGCCCGATTACGACCCACGTGCCGAATTGGCTTCGCGCGATATCGTATCGCAAAGCATTGATAACGAACTTAAAAAATCGGGTGACTCCCATGTATTCCTTGATTGCACACATTTGGATATGGATGCCTTTATCAACCATTTTCCCAATATTTACGAAAAGTGTTTGGAACGCCATATCGATATAAAAACCGATTGGATTCCCGTTGTACCGGCGTCCCATTATTTATGTGGTGGTATTAAAGTAGATAAAACAGGGCAATCGTCCATAAACCACTTGTTTGCCTGTGGCGAATGTACCAAAACCGGACTTCACGGCGCAAACCGTTTGGCATCAAATTCACTTTTAGAGGCCATGGTATATTCGCATAATATATTTAAACATTTGGCATCTCAAGACAACCAAACATTCGATATACAAATTCCCGAATGGAACGACGATGGTACCGTAGTTGCCGAAGAGCTTATATTAATAAAGCACAATGTTAACGAATTGCAAGCATTGATGCGTAATTATGTGGGCATTGTAAGAAGCAATAGACGGTTAAAACGGGCGGTTAAACGCTTAGACCTTATTTTTGATGAAGTTGAAGAACTTTATAAAGAATCGAAAATAATAGCTCCCTTATGCGAACTCCGCAATATGGCCAATGTGGCACATCTTATTATCCATCAGTCTCTGGCACGAAAAGAAAACAAAGGAGGCTATTACAATATTGATAATGTAGAAAGTAAAAATGAAGAATAAAAAAGGAGCTATAAAAATTTATCAGAGTTTTGCTATAGCCAAAAGCGGTATTCTGTATAATGCCGATTATAGAAGTGTACCGCCCATAGCGTAACATTTTCTTTTTGAAATTGCCCAACAAAATAAGCTGTAATTCTAAACAGAAAAAACACTTAAAATTGTTTGGTTTTTAGCTCAGTACTTTGTTGTGGTATCGTTTTTATTGTTTTCACGCAGATATTGGATTTACTCTTATTTGTTCGTCAACTGCTTTTAATACTTTCATTATTGTCGAAAATTGTGGTTTTACTCCGTCCGACAATTCTTTGTACAAACTTGGTCTGCTCATTCCAGTTTTTTTTGCAATTTTGGTCATTCCAATCGACTTTGCCATTGTACACAGACTTTTCTATTCCATTGTCAAAACAATTTTTCCTTTGGCTTCGCCATTTTCTATCATTCTGTGTGCTTCTTTTGCTTCACTCAAAGGCATTTTTTTAAAAACATTTGGGGCTATTTCCCCTTCTTTTAGAAGTTCAAAGAGTTTTGATAAGTCTTCTTTAAAATATTCGTGTTTGCGTTTGTGCCAATTGCCAATAAGATAAAATTTTGAGTTCGGTTTTGTTGGTATCAAGTCCCACAGTTTTATTTTGAAAAAATCTACATATTTATTTCCACCTTTTCCAGTTGCAGAATTTTGAAAACCAAAGCCCACCAAAGTTCCATCTTTTTTTAAGGTTTTCAATGAACGAGGAAAATAACCGCCTCCCATTGGATCAAATACGGCATTGATTCCGTTGGGTTCTTTTTCTTTAATTGTTTTTAGAAAATCTTCATTTTTATAATCAATTAATATTCCTCCTAAATTTTCAACATATTCCTTTTGACTCGAAGAAGCGGTTCCGTACATTTTTAAATTTATTAATCTCCCAAGTTGTAAAAAAGCGGTTCCAACAGCACCACCTGCACCGTGAACAAGAATTGTATCGCCATTTTTTACTTTTGCAACTCGATGCAACATTTGGTAAGCGGTTACATAAGTAAGTATTAAACTTACAGCTTCAGCATTATCTATATCTTCTGGTACAAGAGCCAATTTTTCTGCGTCTAAAATTATATATTCGGAATAAGCCCCGATTACAGTAAGTTCGGCTACTTTTTGACCAACTTTTAGATTGGTTACGTCTTCACCCAATTTATCAACTACACCCACCATATCATATCCCGGCGAAAGTGGTAACATTTTTTTAGGCACATCAGGATAAATTCCTCTACGAATAAGTGTGTCTGTATAAGCTACACTTGTGGCTAAAACCTTTACACGAACTTGTCCTGCTTTAGGTTCGGGAAGCTCGTTTTCGGTAATATATTTAAGAACATCAATGTCGCCAAACTCCGTTATTTTTATTCTGTTATATTTCATAATCCTTATTTTTTTATATTTGCTTGTGAAATGCAAGTGCAAATTTATACAATAACTTTTAATATGCAAGTGGTTTTAAGGGATTTATTATGAAAGAAAAAAGTAAGCGTTCAAAATGCCCAATAAGTGGTTCGCTCGATATTTGGGGCGATAAATGGTCATTGTTAATTATAAGGGATTTAATGCTAAACGGCCAGTGTACTTACGGTGATTTTCAAAAATCGGAAGAAGGAATTGCCTCAAACATTTTAGCTTCAAAATTGAAGATTTTAATGGCAAATGGAATAGTAGAAAAATTGAAACACCCCGAAAGTAAGGCAAAAGTACTCTACCAATTAACGGAAAAAGGAATTGATTTAATGCCATTAATTATAGAAATAAATTTGTGGGCTGAAAAATATTATTCCATCCCTACCGAAAGAAAAACGATGTTGAAAGAAGTAAAAAAAGATAGAGATTGGTTTATTAAAACCAAGTCAACAGAATTGAAAAAGTTGTTGGTTAAAAAATAGTCAATTCGGTTACTTTTTATGTTTTGTTTTACAACTAAAGAATTATCTATGAAAAAATCAAAAAAAGACTTCTAAAATTAGTAAAAAACACTAAAATCTTACCTTAAAAAACGATATTACTTTTTGTCAAATTTTTAAAACTGTCCGTTTGCGTACTACCTATGGTTTTTTGGGATTGTCTATTTTTGGTTGATGTCCAGTTTTACTGTCCTCTTTATTTTCGTTTTTAGGTTCAACATCAACAGCTTTTAGACTCGATTTATCCTGTATATCTTTGCCCTTTAAATATTCGGGAAGTTCCATACCGGCCATATTGAACATTTCCTGTAAAGGTGGAACAGATTTGTACATACCCGATAGGAAATTAGCTGTTGACGATTTTCCGTCCTTGCCGCCACCATTTTCCCAAACGGTAACTTTATCTATTTTAATGTTTTTAATAGCCTCCGATTGCATTCTGACCAATTCGGGCAGCTTGTCGGCAATTAGTAAAAGAACGGCATCTTTAGAACTATCGCCGGCAGCCTTAACAATCTCGTCGAAACCAGCGGCTTGTTTGGTCAATACCTCGTAAATACCTTTTGCTTCGGCTTGTGCTTTAAACAATATTGCATCGGCCTCTCCTTTTGCACGTCTTCTAATTTGTTCGGCTTCAGCTTCGGCATCGATTTCAACTTTATTTTTATCGATTTCGGCAGGAACAACAATATTGGCATATTGTGTAGCCTTATCTCTTGTAGCACGGGCATCTTCGGCATCTTTTTCAGCAGCATAGGCTTCTTCGAGTGCTTTGGCAGCCTGTACTTTTTCCGATGCAATGGCTCTTTTTTCGGCCTGCGCCTGCGCTTCACGTCTTAGGGCATCGGATTCGGCTATGGAAATCAGAGCTGTATTTTCGCCTTCAATGGCCTTGGCATTGGCATCTGATGTTTTTATACGTTCGTCTTTTAATGCATTGGCTTCGCCAATTTTAGCTTCGGCCATCGCAGCGGCAATCATAGTCCTTTCGTTTTGTTCAGCATTGGCTTCACCTATTTTGGCTTTGGCCTGTAACTCCGAAACTTTAATACGCTCGTCCTGTAATGCATCGGCCTCACCAATGGAACCATCCCTATTTTTCTCGGCTACCGATTTACGTGCCGCATTTATGGCGTGGGCAGCAGCTTCTTTTCCTAAGGCCTCAATATAACCCGATTCATCAACAATATCGGTAATATTTACGTTGATAAGTTTTAAACCGACTTTCTTGAGCTCCGATTCAACACTTTGCGAAATATTGCTCAGGAATTTATCTCTGTCGGAGTTGATTTCCTCGATATCCATAGAGGCTACTACCAAACGAAGTTGCCCAAAAATAATTTCTTTGGCCAATTCCTGAATATCTTGGAGTCCCAATCCCAACAAGCGTTCGGCTGCATTTTGCATAACTCCGGGCTCTGTAGAAACTCCAATAGTGAACCTTGAGGGAACGTTTACGCGTATATTTTGTTTACTTAAGGCATTTACCAAGTTTACTTCTATAGAAATAGGAGTAAGGTCTAAAAATTCGTAGTCTTGTATAACCGGAAAGATAAATGCTGCACCACCATGGATACATTTTGCCGATTGTCCGCCACCAACTTTACCGTAAACAACCAAAATCCTGTCGGAAGGACAGCGTTTATAGCGCCTTACAAGAATAATGAGAAAAAGAAAAATAAATAACACACTAAAGATTACCGCAAAGGGAAATCCTAAGTTAAAGGCTTCTTGAACAAGAAATAGCATAAGTTTATTGGTTTAAGGGTTCAACAATTAAAATGCCGTTATCGGTTACATCTTTAACTTTTATAACAGTTCCGGATTGCAGTATTGTGGAAGCATCACTAAGAGCTTCCAATTCGCGTAAGGAACCTTGTATCCTAACATGCACCTTACCCATTTTGGAGCGGTTTTCGCCTATGGTAAGATAAACTTCACCTACTTTATTTATAGCATTTTTATAGTTTAGGGTACCACTATCGTTTAATTTACGCATTTGGAAAAACATGTATGCCATAACGGCCATCATGGCCAATCCGCTTATTATGGAAATTATAATGGTAACTGGTTTCGATAGTCCGGCATCTATGCATGCAATACCACTCCACCCGAAAATGGTAAAAAATCCGACAAGGTTTTTAAAGGTTATAAACTGAAAACCAATACCCGAATCGGTTTCAATTTCGGTATCTACATCTCCCATACCATCAGTATCACCACCAATAAAAGATAGAAGTATGGTGATTAAAAAAACAATAGAGCCTACAATGGCAATGCTCCAATAGATTTTAGGGAAAAACTCTAAGGTTGAAAACCATTTTATCATACGGCTTAAAAGTTTAAGATATAACCAAATATAATACGATAATTATTGTTTTGCAATTAAGAGCCTGTTTAAATTTATATCAATTGTTTTTCTATATCTCTTTTTACGCATAATTTCGTTAAAATTTCAGCAATTGGCACAGCTATTATTTTCTATGGTTCCTCATTCTCCAGCAAAAGTAAACAACATCCGGTAAAAACGGAGGCTTTGATTTTCAGATTAGCCCCAAATGGGCAACACGCCAAAGGCTAACCATGATGATCTTGATGTTTTACATATCATTTTATCATCTCCTCATACAGACCGACCGTACTAACAAAATATCACCTTGACCAAAAGTGATTACACCAATAGGGCATATGCTTGAGACTAGGATAAGTCTTAAACATCATGATAGCTATATACCCTTTTAACATCCCCATTAAATCAGAAATCGAAAGTT
>JBKEDH010000119.1:0-6519 GCA_047975295.1 Aestuariibaculum sp. | reverse complement strand
ATTTTTCGTATTACAAACCGTTTACGCACCAGCATTTGGGCGAAATCAACCAGTCGGTTAAGCAATTGCAAAATAATTTTACAAAAGATATTCTATTTATGCCCAACCGAGGCAATTTTTCAAGAGGAATTTTTGCAACCATTTACACCGATTTTGAAGGTACTGTTGAAGAAGCCAAAACCATATATAACAATTTTTATAAAGAGGCCAAGTTTACGTTTGTTTCAGATGATTTTTTACATTTAAAACAAGTGGTAAATACCAACAAATGTTTGGTGCATTTGCATAAGCACAACAATAAATTATTGATAACCAGCATTACTGATAATCTGTTAAAAGGGGCTTCCGGACAAGCAGTACAAAACATGAATTTGATGTTTGGGTTGCCCGAAGATATGGGATTGTGTATTAAAGCGAATTATTTTTAAATGAAATTTGAAAATGGAGATAATAGAAAAGCACTATGTCATGCTGAGCTTGCCGAAGCATCTCTTTTTAAGTGAAAAATGAATAGTGAAAAGTGAAAATGTTTGTATATGTTTAAAATCAAGAGCCAAGAACCAAGATTTTGGGCTTGAGATAAGAGAGAATAGAATAGAGAGGATAGAAAAGTACTATGTCATGCTGAGCTTGTCGAAGTATCTCTTTTTAAGTGAAAAGTGAATAATTAAAAATGAAAATGTTTGTACATGTTTAGAATCAAGACTTTTGGACAAATAAAAGTTGAAATTTTAGATTGTATTATTGAAAAAAGACACCTTTAACCAACAACCATGAAAATAGCCATTATAGGAATAGGGAATTTGGGAAGTTCCATAGCAAACGGACTCATTAAGGGCGAAATGTTTAGCACCTTATATTTAAGTAATCGGAACATTGCGAAAATAGATTTTTTTAAAGCTATTGATAATGTTATGGTTACTACCAACAACGCATTGGCAATAGAACAGTCCGATATGGTCATTTTTGCACTACAGCCCAAGCACATGGATAAAGTACTACAAAATGTAGCCCATAAAATAACCAATAAACAGGTGGTGGTTTCGGTAGCGGCAGGGGTCGATATTGCTCGTATTGAAAACATTATTGGAAACGATAAAAGCATTATTAGGGTAATGCCCAATACGGCCATTTCCATCGGGAAATCCATGACCTGTATTGCACCCAATAAAAATGCCGAAGATAAGGTAGATTTGGTAAAAAACGTATTTAATGAGTTAGGAACAACCATGGTTATTTCGGAAGATTTGGTACAGGCAGCAACCGTAATATGTGCCAGTGGCATTGCCTTTTGGATGCGTTTGGTACGGGCCACAACCCAGGGTGCCATCCAATTGGGATTTGAGGCCGAACAAGCACACGAATTGGCCACGCAAACCTGTTACGGAGCCGCAAGTTTATTGTTGGAATCGGGTAGGCACCCCGAACAGGAAATAGATCGGGTAACCACCCCTAGTGGCTGTACCATAGAAGGGTTGAACGCCATGGAACACAAAGGTCTAAGCTCGGCCTTGATACAGGGAATTGTTGCTTCATTCGAAAAAATCAATCAAATAAAGAAGAATTAAAATGCCATTATTCGACGTTTATCCATTATATAATGTTACTCCCGTTTCGGGAAAAGGAATTCATGTTTACGATGAAAAAGGAACAGAATATCTCGACCTGTATGGCGGTCATGCTGTAATTTCCATAGGCCATGCACATTCCAATTATGTTCGGGCAATTACAGAACAAGTTGAAAAACTTGGATTTTATTCCAATGCCATTCAAAATCCGTTACAAACGGCATTGGCCGATAAATTGGAAATGCTTTCGGGCTGTAAGGACTACAACTTATTTTTATGTAATTCGGGTGCCGAAGCTAACGAAAACGCTTTAAAATTGGCATCGTTTAAAACAGGAAAAAGCCGTGTTATAGCCTTTAAAAACGGATTTCATGGGCGTACATCGGCAGCCGTAGCAGCAACCGATAATCCGAATATTGTAGCACCGATTAACGCCCAGCAACAAGTTGTTTTTTTAGACTTTAACGATATTGAAAACCTTAAAAAAGAACTGGAAAAAGGCGATGTTTGTGCGGTTATAATTGAATTTATACAAGGTGTAGGCGGTTTGGACGAAGCTTCAGCCGATTTTTACCAACAGGTAGATGCACTCTGTAAAGTCAATAATACCATGTTTATTGCCGACGAGGTGCAGTCCGGTTATGGCCGTTCGGGCAAGTTTTTTGCCTTTCAGCATTATACAGTAACGCCCGATATTATTTCCATTGCCAAAGGTATGGGTAACGGTTTTCCTATTGGAGGTATTTTAATACACCCCGATATAGAAGCCAAGCACGGCATGTTGGGCACCACATTTGGTGGTAATCATTTGGCATGTGCAGCGGGATTATCGGTTTTAAACACTATTGAAGACGAAACCTTAGTGGATAATGTTAATAAAGTTTCGGCATATTTTATAGCGAAAGCTAAGCAAATACCACAGATTAAAAACATAAAAGGAAAAGGCCTTATGTTGGGTCTGGAATTTGATTTTGAAGTGGGCGAACTCCGAAAAAAACTCATTTACAACCATCATATTTTTACGGGAGGTGCAGCTAACAAAAAACTATTGCGTATCCTACCTCCATTAACCATAAAAACTGAACATATAGATCAATTTTTTAAAGCCTTGGAAGATGAGTTAAGTGAAAAGTGAAAAATTAAAAGTGAAAAATGTTTGTATATGTTTAGAATCAGGAGCCAAGAGTCAAGATTTTTGGGTTTGAGATAAGAGAGAATAGAATAGAGAAAAATAGAAAAGCACTATGTCCTGCTGAGCTTACCGAAGCGTCTCTTTTCTAAGTTGAAAGTGAATAATTAAAAATGAAAAATGTTTGTACATGTTTAGAATCAAGAATCAAGACTTTTGGACTGAAATAAAAGTTGAAATTTTAGATTGTATTATTGAAAAAAGACATCTTTAACCAACAACCAACAACCAACAACCAACAACCAACAACCAACAACCATGAATATAAAAACAAGAAACGCCGTATTATTGGAAATGGCAAGGCTTTTAGAACAAGAACGACGAGATATTATAGCCATTAACAAGCAGGATTTAGAGGCTTATAAAGGTAGCGATGTATCCATGTACGACAGGTTGAAAGTTGATGATTCCAAAGTTGATGAAATGATTAGGGCAGCTACGCATTTGGCTGGTCAGGACGATCCCGTTGGTGTTGAACGCTTTGGTTTTGTGCACGAAAATGGTATGCAGGTATATAACAAAACGGCACCTTTTGGTACGGTTCTTATTATTTACGAATCACGTCCCGACGTAACGGTCGAAGCCGCCGGGATAGCCTTTAAATCGGGTAATAAAATTTTGTTGAAAGGCGGCAAAGAATCTTTGAAATCCAATTTAAAGATTGTTGGTTTGTGGCACGAAGCTTTGAAGAAATACGATGCACCAGCCCATTGGGTAACATATTTGCAATTTAACCGCAACGAAACTCAAGCATTTTTGGAAAAACCCACACAAAATATAGATTTAATCGTGCCCCGTGGTGGCGAACGTTTAATAGCTTTTGTAAAACAGCATGCTACCTGTCCGGTAATTGTTAGTGGGCGAGGCAATAATTTTATGTTTATCCATAAAGAAGCCGATGTACAATTGGCTTTAAAAGTTGTTGTAAACGCAAAAACAGCTAAGATTTCGGCCTGTAATGCTTTGGATAAGGTACTGATTGATGAAAACCTTCCCAATAAAGAAGCCTTTATCAATAACCTGATTTCAGAATTAAAAAAATCAAACGTTGAAATACTTGGTGATAAAGCTCTTTCGAGATATGAAAATGTTACACCTATACCTTCGGAAGAAACTTGGTACGAAGAGTTTTTGGATTACAAGATTGTATTGGCAGAAGTAAGTTCGATAAATCAAGCTGTTGATGTTATAAACCAATATTCAGGCGGACATTCATCGGCCATTATCACCAAAACTGAAGATAAAGCAAAACATTTTATGGAACAAGTCGATACAGCTGCTGTTTATCACAATGCATCAACACGCTTTACCGATGGCGGTCAGTTTGGGCTTGGAGGCGAACTGGCCATAGGTACCGATAAGTTGCATCAACGTGGTCCAATAGGTCTGCAACATTTGGTTACCAATAAATGGTATGTGTTTGGTAATGGGCAAATTCGATAGGTATGGAAAAAAAGAAACGTATTTTACTAAAAATAGGCTCGAATACGCTTACTAAGGAAACCGATAATATTTCACGGGGTAAAATTGAAGATATAGCCAATCAAATGGCAAAACTTCAAGATACTTGCGAGTTTGTTATTGTAAGTTCGGGTGCTATTGCCGTGGCCAAACAATTTGTGAAATTGGAAAGCAAGCAAGAGGAGGTTTTTGTAAAGCAGGCATTGGCATCGATCGGGCAGCCGCATTTAATCCGTATTTATCAGGAAATTTTCCGTGAATATGGACTGTTAACTTCACAATGTTTGTTGAGCTATTCCGATTTTGAAAAGAAGGAAAGCAAAACCAATATTGTAAATACCATAAATGTTTTGGTTAATAATAATTATATTCCTATTATTAACGAAAATGATACGGTTGCTACCGACGAGATTAAATTTGGCGATAACGATAAATTGGGTGCATTAACGGCATCGCTCATTAAAGCCGATTTGTTTATAATAGCCACCAATACCAAAGGGATTTACACCAAAACATCAATGCAGAACGGAACACCAAAAACCATAGAAACGGTAAATAATATAGAAGCATTGCAGCAACAGGTGGTCAATGCAAAATCTACGCATGGTAGTGGAGGTATGTTATCGAAAATTGAAGCTGCTGCTGTAGCCAAAAAAGCAAATATAGAAACATGGATTGTAAATGGATTGGAAGATAATTTTATAATAAAAGCCATGGAACATCGTGCTGCGTTTACTAAAATCGAATCATGAGAAAAGTGAAAAACTAAAAGTGAAAAGAGAAAAAATGTTTGTATGTTTAGAATCAGGAGTCAAGACTTTTGGGCTTTATGATTTTTAGACATTAGAGAACAGAATAGAGAAACGAGAGGATAGAAAATCACTATGTCATGCCGAGCTTGTCGAAGCATCTCTTTTTTAAGAGGAAAGTGAATAATTAAAAGAGAAAAAATGTTTGTATGTTTAGAAACAGGAGCCAAGACTTTTGGATTTTTTGCTTTCGACTTTCAGACTAAAAATAAAAGTTAAAATTTCAGATTATATTATTAAAAAAGGACAGCTTTAACCAAAACAACCAGCAACCGTAAATGAAACACTACATCTCAATACACGATATCGACAACATTAATACTTGGATAGAAGAAGCCAAACAATTAAAGCAAAATCCGTTACAGTATTTGGCTTTGGGTAAAAACAAAACTATAGGTCTATTGTTTTTCAATTCTAGTTTGCGTACACGATTAAGTACCCAAAAAGCGGCTCTTAATTTAGGGATGAACCCTGTTGTGATGAATGTTTCGGATGATGCTTGGGGACTGGAGTTTGAAGATGGAACTATCATGAACGGTAGTACAGCCGAGCATATAAAAGAAGCTGCTGCCGTAGTGTCACAATATTGTGATATTATTGCCGTAAGGGCATTTCCAACGCTTACCGATAAAGCAAAAGATGAAAGTGAGCAGGTGCTCAATGCCTTTAAAAAATACGCTTCGGTGCCCATTGTTAATATGGAAAGCGCAACCGGGCATCCGCTTCAAGGGCTTACCGATGCCATTACCATTTCGGAAAATAAGAAAAAAAACAGACCAAAAGTGGTACTCAGTTGGGCACCCCATATAAAGGCATTGCCCCATGCGGTAGCCAACAGTTTTACGCAGGCCATGCAAAAAATGGATGTGGAATTTGTAATTGCCAATCCCGAAGGTTATAATTTAAATCCCAAAATTACGGGAAATACACCCATTTTTCATAGTCAGGAAGAAGCCTTTAAAGATGCCGATTTTGTTTATGTAAAAAACTGGAGCAGTTACGAAGATTACGGAAAAGTACTCAATACCGACCCCAATTGGATGATAACCAAAGAAAAACTGGGCAACGCCAAGTTTATGCACTGTTTGCCCGTGCGTCGGAATGTAGTTGTTGAAGATGCCGTTTTGGATAGCGATAGCTCGTTGGTAATCGAGCAAGCCAATAACCGGACTTATGCCGTGCAATTGGTACTGAAAAAGATATTGGAGAATAGCCCCTCTTAATTTCCCTGATGGGGAAAAATGTGTGTTCAGCTAAAATATTAAAGGAAATAGAATTAATAGAAACAAAGAATTAAAATAAAAAACGCTTGCCAGTTCCCCTCCTTTGGAGAGGTTATGGGAGGCTTCAGTTTAATGGAAAAACTATCCATAGTAAAAATAGGAGGGAACATCATTGAAGATGAAAACGCCCTAAACGATTTCCTAAAATTATTTTCTAATTTAGAAGGGAAGAAAATTTTGGTGCACGGTGGCGGAAAACGTGCTACTCA
>JBKEDH010000105.1:0-11160 GCA_047975295.1 Aestuariibaculum sp. | reverse complement strand
TATGTGTTGGGTAAAATTTCCATAACCGATTTAAATATCGCCATACAAGAACGAGACCGTGCTGTTATAAACTATTTAAATGCTTTTTAAAGTTTTTGGATAGATTATTATATTTTACGGCAACTAACACTTTACGACTTTATAAACAACGAAAAACTTACCGTAGAAGAGATACTTTACAATTAAAAACAGCCTTGTTTTAAGCTGAATGGTTTGTATAGCAGGCCTCAATTAATTATTTTCAACTAAAAAATTAGTTAAAACTAAAAAAATAGTTATATTTGTATTATGAAACTAAAAAATTAGTTTAAAAATGATACAGCTCACAAAAGCCGAAGAGGACATAATGAAAATACTTTGGCAATTAAAAAAGGCCAATGTAAAGGCGATAATAGAACAATTTCCAGAGCCCAAACCAGCCTATAATACAGTGTCGACTATTGTTAGGATTTTAGAGAGTAAGGGTGTTGTTAATTACGAAAAAGAAGGAAAGGGCCATATTTACTTTCCTTTGATAAAACAACAGGATTACAGTAACCAAAGTTTAAATAAGTTGGTTGATAATTATTTTCAAGGTTCCTTTAAAAGTATGGTATCGTTTTTTGTTAAAAAGAACGATATCAATATAACCGAACTGGAATCTGTTTTAAAAGATATTAAAAAAACCGATTAGCCATGCTACAATACATTTTCCAGACCATACTGTTTCAGGCATTATTTTTACTATTGTACGATGTACTGTTAAAAAAGGAAACCTTTTTTAACTGGAACCGTAGCTATTTATTGCTTACCATGGCGCTGTCTTTGGTATTGCCATTAATTCAAATAGCCCAATTTGGCACTGTTTTGCCCGAAAACTATATAATAACCTTGCCCGAAGTTGTTATTGGTGAAATGGGAGATGCAGAAACCATAGTAAATGGAGTCGTTAAAACAGACCAAGATGGTTATATGCCTCTTTTATGTTGGGGTGCTATTTTTGCATTTCTATTATTTGCCTATAAACTTACGGGTATTATAGCCCTAATTGTTAAAAACTATAAAGAAAAACAGAATAAGGTAAACCTTGTAACCTTAAAAAAAACCACAACGGCATTTTCGTTTTTTAATTATGTGTTTATAGGAGAACAGTTAAGCGAAACCGAAAAAACCAATATTTTAAAGCATGAAATGGTTCATGTAAACCAAAGGCACACGTTCGATTTACTGTTTTTTGAGGTGTTGCGTATCGTATTTTGGTTCAATCCGTTAGTGTATATGTACCAAGGCAGGATAAAAACCGTTCACGAATATATTGCCGATGCCGAAACGGTTAAAAAAGAGGGGAAATCGCAGTATTATCAAAATTTGCTATCCCAAATATTCAATACCCAAAAAATATCGTTCATCAATCCATTTTTTAAACAATCATTAATCAAAAAACGACTCGTTATGTTACAAAAATCAAAATCAAAACAAATCAAATTAATCAAATACGTCCTTTTAATTCCCATTATTTTGGGCATGTTGGTTTACAGTTCCTGCCAAAGTAGTTTAGATGAGGAAAATACCAAAAATACCGAAAAGATAAGTAAAAATGAAATGGTGCTAAATGTTGAAGATATAGGTGATTTCATTAAAAATGAACTGGATAATTTGATAAAGGAAGGTAAATATTCCAAACTTATTGTTACAGATGGTAAAAGCAAGATAGAAATCAATGTGGAAAATAATAAAGTAGCATCTATTGATGTTGATAAATCCAAAAAAACAGAAAAAGTTGAAGTGGCATCACCTCAAGAAACGGGGGTTCAAGGTGTTGAAGTTCCATTTGCTGTTATAGAAGAAGTTCCCGTATTTCCCGGTTGCGAAAGTTTGGCAACCAACCAAGAGCGCAAAGATTGTATGTCTAAAAAAGTATCGGGTTTTGTTGGGAAAAACTTCAATACCAAATTGGCCAATAATTTGGGTTTAAAAGGAAGGCAACGTATAAGTGTTATGTTTAAAATAGGTGATAATGGCGATATAACCACTGTTATGGCTCGGGCATCACATCCTGGATTAGCGTCCGAAGCCGAGCGGGTGGTTAAAATGTTGCCTAAAATGCAACCTGGAAAACAAAAAGGGAAAACTGTAACCGTACCTTATTCCCTACCCATAGTATTTCAAGTAGCCGATGAATAGAATTTGTATTGTTTTTATCGTTTTAATACTATTTAAAACCGAGGCGCAACCCTCGGTTTTATTGGTTGCCGATAGTTTGTTTGCCCATGGTAATTACAGTAAAGCCATAACACTTTATAAAGCCGATAGCCTAAATCTGGGAACTAGTAAAAAAATAGCGCAAGCTTTTGAATATATAGGAAATTACGACGAAGCTTTGCGGTTCTATAAAAAAAGCTCCAAAGAAAATCCAGACGATCTGTTAGTACAGTACCGGTATGCAAAGTTACTGTACAATACTAAAAAGTACCGTTTGGCAAAAACAGAACTGGAAGCCTTGATAGCAAAAGATACTTTAAATCCCAATTATCCTTACCAATTGGGTTTAATTAAAGAAAGCATAAAAGATTCATCGGCAATATACGACTTTAAAAAAACGTTTCGCTTAGATGCAACTCATCAAAAAGCCATATACAGATTAGGAAAATACCATTTACAAAAAAAACAGCACGATTCGGTACTTTATTATGCAGATATAGGGTTGTTAAGTTACAAAAACAATACAGGGTTAATGAGCCTAAAAGGCCAAAGCTACTATATGGTTAGAGATTTTGATTTGGCTATTATTTGGTTTGAAAAATTACTTGATCTGGGCGAATCTTCGTTATTCGTTTACGAAATGCTTGGACAATCGTATTCGGAATATTTAAACTATCCAAAAGCCATTTATTATTATAAGGAAGCTATTCGTATAAAACCCGAAAAAGCAGTGAATTTATTAAGATTAGCAACTATTTACACTAAAGCAAAAAATTATACTGAAGCGGTATCCTGCATACAAAAAGCCATAGCAGAACAGGAATATATGTTGGATAAAGAATATGCTCAGTTAGGTGCTGTGTTAAAGTTGCAAAAAAAGTACAAAGAAGCAATAGAAGCTTTCCAGAATGCAGTAAAGGAAAATACAGAAAATCACCTTGCCCATTTCTATTTACTTGAAGCAAAAATGAACAATACCGATGCTATTGATGAAAAGATTGATTTATGCGAAGCTTTTGTAAAAAACTACTCCCAAAATGATTTTGTGCCGTTTGTTGAGCAGATATTGGCACGGTTAAAGAAAGAAAAATTCATGAACGGAGAATAAAAACCAAAAAAATTGTACTTTTCCAACTTAGTTGTAAACTATGAGGCAAATTTGTGTTTTTACAGTGTTTTTGTTGCTCGTATCGTGCGAGAATTTAAAAGTAAAGAAAACATCATCCGAAGCCATTTTAAAAGAAGAATTGCAAACTTTTAGCTGGAACGAGGTCGATGTGTATCCTTCGTTTTTGGTTTGCGATTCGTTAGGTACCGAACAGGAAAAGGAAAAATGCTTTTCGAATACTTTAACCTCACATATTTTATATTATTTAGATAAGCAGAGCATTGTGGTAGGCCGTAACATAGAAGATACCATAAGCTTACAGTTCCAAATATCCAATACTGGAGTACTTCATTTATTGGATGCCGATATTGACAGTCTTATCCTTAATGAAATTCCCGAAATAAAACATTTGCTTTATAACAGCTTGGACTCACTTCCCAAGATATTTCCTGCTATAAAGCGGGGGCAGCAGGTAACCACACAATTTAAAATGCCAATAATAATTAGTGTTAAATAATTCTTGCTAAAAGTTCCAACTCGTTTACAAAAAAGAAATGGTTAGCTTTGCAGTACTACAATGGCACAAGAAAAAATTATATTAGGAATAGATCCCGGAACAACCATTATGGGTTTTGGGCTTATAAAGGTCGTGGGCAAAACTATGAGTTTTTTGCAGCTTAACGAACTGGATTTAAAAAAATACAACGACCACTACTTAAAGTTAAAACTTATTTTCGAGCGCACTGTAGAACTTATCGATACCCATCATCCGGACGAGATTGCCATCGAAGCCCCTTTTTTTGGTAAAAACGTACAAAGTATGCTCAAGCTGGGCAGGGCGCAAGGTGTTGCCATGGCAGCAGGGTTAAGCCGTGAAGTGCCTATTACCGAATATTCGCCCAAAAAAATTAAAATGGCTATTACAGGAAATGGTAATGCCAGTAAAGAACAGGTTGCCAAAATGTTGCAAAGTTTATTGGGATTGAAAACTTTGCCCAAAAATCTTGATGCCACCGATGGACTTGCAGCAGCTGTTTGCCATTTTTATAACGATGGCCGTACCGAAGTAGGTAAGAGTTATTCGGGTTGGACCGCTTTTGTAAAACAGAATAGTTCCCAAACTCCAAAAGGAGACTCGAAAAATACAACAATTGTTGATCTTCGAAAAAAAAACTAACTACTAATAAAAAATAGAAAACGTTAATTGTGCATTTTGGGCAGGAACTTAAATATAATAATACGAAGTCTTCCTTAAGAAAGTTGGGTGGAGCCATTTACATCCATATTCCTTTTTGTAAACAAGCCTGTTACTATTGCGATTTCCATTTTTCTACTTCGTTAAAAAAGAAAGACGATATGGTAAATGCTTTAGTTAGAGAATTACAGCTACGTAGCATCGAGATGGCAAACCATACTATTAAAACCATTTATTTTGGAGGAGGAACACCAAGTTTACTGAAGATTGATGAATTACAATTTCTGATTGATGAAATTCATCGGAATTATACGGTTTCCGAAAATCCCGAAATTACATTAGAGGCCAATCCCGACGATTTAACGATGATGCGCATAGCCGATTTGGCCCATACTCCCATTAACCGCCTTTCCATAGGTATCCAATCGTTTTTTAAAGATGATTTAAAAAGTATGAACCGTGCCCATAGTGCAAACGATGCCAAAATATGCCTACAAGAAGCTACAAAATATTTCGATAATATTACTATCGACTTAATTTATGGTATCCCTAATATGAGTATCGAAAAATGGGATGCCAATTTGCAAAAGGCTTTTGGTTTCGGGGTAAACCATATTTCGGCTTATGCCTTAACGGTCGAGCCAAAAACGGCTTTGGATAGTTTTATAAAAAAAGGTGTTTATCCACCAATAAACGATGTTTTGGCTCAGGTACATTTTAACCATCTAGTTAAAGAAACCAAAAAACAAGGCTTTGTACATTACGAGATTTCAAACTTTGGTAAGCCCGATTATTTTTCAAGGCATAACACCAGTTATTGGCAAGGAAAAACGTATTTGGGCATTGGGCCATCGGCACATTCGTTTAATGGAAAAGAACGTAGTTGGAATATTTCCAATAATACCAAATACATAAAGGCCATTAATGAAAATAAATTGCCCTCTGAGACCGAAATTTTGAGTATTCCAGATCGATATAATGAATATGTTATGACGGGTTTACGTACCATTTGGGGCGTTTCGTTAAAAAAACTCGAAAACGATTTTGGTAGCTGTTATAAAGATTATATTTTGCAACAAGTACAAAAGCATATAAAAAAGGAACTGCTGTATATTGAAAACGATACGATTTTTGTAACACCAAAAGGATTGTTTTTAAGTGATGGAATTGCATCCGATTTATTTAAAATTTGATACCTTTAGAGCCTGTTTAAATTTGTATGATAGACTTTTTGTAAAGTTTATTTTTGATGTAGAATGATGTGAAATAGAAGATAATAGCTGTGCTACTTGATTAAATTTTAACGAAATTATACGCAAAAAGAGGCATAGAAAAACAATTGATATAAATCTAAACAGGCTCTAAGCAGACTCCCATTTGGATTTAATCAGGAAAATATAAAATGGATATATTAATTATAGTAATTATTAGTGTTCTTATAACTTTGGCCATTTCTCAAGGCACCTTCTTTTTTAAACGGAAAAAACGCATAAACACACAGTCTATACTATTATTGGAAAAAATAAAACGGGTATGTAAATTAATAACCGTTGAAGGAACTTTTGCCGAAATTTATCATTACGAAGATGTAAAAGAACGCTTTTTAAAACTGGTAAGCAGCCGAAAAAAAGCTCTGGTGGTAATAGAAGCCAAAGCTTTTGTTGGGTTCGATTTATCAAAAATTGAAATTGTGTCCAATAATCCAAAAAAAACCATAATACTAAAACAGTTTCCACAACCAGAAGTATTGAGTATTGAAACCAATTTGAATTATTACGATAAAAAGGACGGTATGTTCAATAAGTTCGAAGCAACCGATTTAACCGAACTAAACAAAGAAGCTAAAGCGCATATATTAAGTAAGGTGCCCGAAAGTGGTCTTTTCGATGTAGCCAGACGAGAAGCTTTAGAAGCGGTTTTAATTATGGAAAGCATTGTACAAACCATAGGCTGGAAGCTCGATTATTCCGATTTAAAAATAGAAGAAGTCGAAATAAAAACGTTGAAAGCTCAACCTTAATTTCGAATAAAAAAATGGTTTAAAATCGTATAAAGACAATATTTAAAAGGGACAAACAGATGTTGAATGTCAAGATGTAAAAGAAAGTTATTAAGCGAAAAACACAGGGTAGATTAACACGACAATTTGAATGAATAATATTGATAATCGAATTTTACCAATACAGATTTTAAAAAGATAAAATAAGACCCTATACCCAAATGCACATCGACCAACTACGTGATTATTGTTTAAAAAAGAAAGCCGTAACAGAAGCATTTCCTTTTGATAATGATACGCTTGTATTTAAAGTATTAGGAAAAATGTTTGCCCTTTTTTCTTTAAAAAAATGGGAAGCTGGAGAAGGTGCGGTAAATTTAAAATGCGATCCCGAATATGCGTTAGAGCTACGGGCAGATTACGACAGCATTATATCGGGTTGGCACATGAACAGTAAACACTGGAACACCGTTTTAATCCATAAAAACGAGTTAAGCCCCAAAATAATCTTACAGTTAATAGACCATTCGTACGATATGGTGGTAAAAAATATGCCCAAAAAATTACGGGATACAATTTCGACAGTATAAGAAATATAAATTTGGAGAAGCTAAATCCTACAACGGCCAAACACTTCTTTATTCTTTACATAGATTATTTATAACTTAAAAATAAATCGTGTTGAAATCGAATTCAGACTGAAATGGGTGGGATATAAGACTATTTCGTAAATTAAAAAGTTGTTTTGTCTAAATTAAAATAAAGTCTTTACTTCAAAGTATAATGGTCTTTGTTTTTTGGTAAATGAAACACCAATTATTAAGTTTTAATTCCATAGTAGAATGTTAATTTGGGTGTTCCATGTAACCATTAGAAAACAATAAATATTAACACATGAAAAAATACACCCCCTAAAAAGACTAATTTAGAGCAATAATCTTATAGCATATTGGCTATATTTGGAAATTACTGCTAAAACATAAACGAACATAATGGATTCTAAAACTGTAAAAATGAAATTAAAAAAAGTAGGTATTGTCGTAGTTGTTTCCTTACTGATATTTGCATGTAAAAACGATACTAAAAATACCGAACCTAAAAATGAGGGAATTTTAGCAAAACCCAATATCGTTTTTGTTTATCTGGACGACTTAGGCTACGGCGATATGGGTGCTTATGGGGCTACGGCTATAAAAACACCAAATATGGATATGCTGGCCAACGAAGGGGTACGTTTTACCAATGGTTATGCTACTTCGGCAACCTGTACACCCAGTAGGTACGGACTTTTAACGGGCGTGTATCCGTGGCGCAACAAGCGGGCAAGAATATTACCGGGAACAGCACCTTTAATTATAGATACAACCCAATATACGCTTCCTAAAATGTTAAAAACCCAAGGATATAAAACGGCCATTATTGGTAAATGGCACTTGGGGCTGGGTACCGGCCATGTTAATTGGAACGAAAAGGTAGCACCGGGGCCTAACGAAGTAGGATTCGATTATAGTTATATTCTGGCAGCAACACAAGATAGGGTACCAACGGTTTATATCGAAGATGGCTATGTGGTAAACAGCGATCCCAACGATCCCATTGAGGTCGATTATAAAAAGAATTTTGAGGGAGAGCCTACGGGAAAGGAGAATCCGGAGTTATTAAAAATGGAATGGGATCATGGACATAATAACAGTATTGTAAACGGTATTCCCCGTATTGGTTTTATGAAAGGAGGGGAAAAGGCCAAATGGATTGATGAAGATATGGCCGATGTTTTTATAAATCAAGTAAAAAGCTATATTGAAAATCAAAAAGAAGGCGAACCATTCTTTTTATACTACGCCATGCAGCAACCCCATGTGCCGAGAACGCCTCACCCAAGATTTGTGGGCACTACAGATTTAGGTCCCAGGGGTGATGTTATTGCAGAAGCCGATTGGTGCATTGGCGAATTTATAAAAGCGTTGGATAAAAAAGGAATATTGGAAAATACCCTTATTGTTTTTTCAAGCGACAATGGTCCTGTGCTGAATGATGGTTATAAAGACGATGCTGTTGAAAAAAATGGAACTCATAAACCTAAAGGTGCATTAAGAGGCGGAAAGTACAGTATGTTCGAAGCTGGTGCAAAAGTACCGTTTATAACGTACTGGAAAGGGAAAATACAACCAGGAGTTTCCGATGCTGTGGTATGCCAAATCGATTTAATGGCATCGTTGGCTAGTCTGGTAGGAGCAGATCCATTTAAAAATGATAGTGAAAATTTAATAAATGTTTTTATGGGAAAGTCCCTGCAAGGTCGAAAAGAACTTATTCTTGAAGCTAGTGGAAAAACCATTTTAAGACAAGGAGACTGGGTTATGATTCCACCATACAAAGGGGCTGTAAAAAACCCATATGTCGATATTGAATTGGGTAATTCTAATCAATACCAACTATACAATTTAAAAGAAGATGTGGGGCAACAAACTAATTTGGCCGAAACAAAACCAGAGCAATTGAAAGCTATGAAAACCGATTACATTAAAATACGAAAAGGATCTCAAAATGGGGTTGGAGAACTGGAACTGAAATAGAGAATTTCTAAAAAATCATTTATTAACCGGTAGTCATAATTATGTGGCTCATAGACCTGTTAGGTTTTAAAAAGCTAACAAATCTGTTCCTATTTTTTTTATAGACTTTTCAAAATTGCTTGCTTGGAAGGTTGTTTTTTAGGTTAAAATCCAATTAAGATTTGTATATTGAACCGTTAATTTCAAATAAAACAATCGATTACATTTATATTATGAAGTTTTTGGTTTTTTATATAGTTCTGTTTTTTGGTTTGGGTAAGGAAATGGTTGGAGCTACTAATTGTTCAATTATTAAAGCACTATCAAAAGACAACTACAATATGGTTGTTGCCCAAGACGGTAGTGGCGATTTTACAACTATACAGGAAGCCTTGTATGCAGCTAAGGCTTTTCCATATCAGCGGGTAATAATCAATGTGAAAAATGGTGTGTATAATGAGAAAGTACATGTTTTTTCGTGGAACACACAGGTATCATTAATAGGCGAGAGTCGGAAGGGTACCATAATTACCTTCGACGATTCTTTTAAAAAAATAAATTTGGGACGTAACAGTACCTTTTTTTCCGCAACAGTATTGGTAGAAGGCAACGATTTTATTGCTAAGAATCTAACCATTAAAAATACTTCGGGAGCGGTTGGGCAGGCTATAGCCCTATCGGTAAATGCCGATAGATGTTATTTTGAAAACTGTGATGTTTTGGGGTATCAGGATACTTTATACACATCTGGCGAAGGTTTTAAACAGTATTTTAAAGATTGCTTTATAGAAGGAACAACCGATTTTATTTTTGGTGAAGCTACGGTGCTGTTCGAAACATGTAAAATTAACAGTAAATCGAACTCGTATATTACGGCTGCTTCAACACCCAAGCATCAACAATTTGGTTATGTTTTTATCGATTGCAAATTAACATCCGATAGAGGTGTAACTAATGTTTATCTTGGCAGGCCATGGCGCAAGCATGCCAAAACGGTTTTTATTAATTGCGAAATGGGCAAGCAAATAAAGCCCGAAGCTTGGCATAATTGGAACAATAAAGAAGCCGAAAGTTTAACCTTTTATGCCGAATATAACTGTGAAGGAGAAGGATACATACCCGAAAGTAGGGTGCCTTGGTCTCATCAATTAAAAAAAAAGGATGTTAAAAAGTATTCTAAAGACAACATATTAGTTTCCTATACAGGAAATAAAAAAATAAAATGGTATCAAAATCTATAAGCTAAAAATAATGAAATGGTTAATGCAGTTTAGTGTTGTGGTATTTTTACTGGTTACAGTATCATGTTGGTCCCAGCCCATTACGATTTATATGATTGGCGATTCGACTATGTCCAATAAAAAAAATCCTGAAACCAATCCCGAACATGGTTGGGGTCAAGTATTGCCTCAATATTTTACCGATGATGTGGTTATAGATAATCGTGCGGCTAACGGAAGAAGCAGTAAAAGTTTTATAGGTGAAGGCCGCTGGGACAATATACTTAAAACTTTAAAAAAGGGTGATTATGTATTTATCCAATTTGGACATAACGACCAAAAAATAAAGTCGCCCAACCGTTATACCAATCCGCATGTTGCCTACAGGCATAATCTCATTAAATATATTGCCGATACCAGAGATAGAGGGGCGATACCTATTTTGTTCTCTTCAATAGTAAGGCGTAATTTTAACGAATACGGTACACTAATCGATACACATGGCGAATACCCTATGGAGGCCCGTTTAGTAGCTTTAGAATATGAAGTGCCTTTTATAGATTTACAATACTTTACCGAACAATTGGAGAAATCCTACGGGGTTGAAGGTTCCAAAAAATTGCACCTACATTTCGAACCAGGCGAAAATCCGTATTATAAAGAAGGGAAATACGATAATACCCATTTATCAAATCTGGGAGCCAATGAAGTAGCCAAATTGGCAATTAAGGTGTTAAAAGAAAAAGTACCGGCCTTATCCGATAAGATTAAAGAACAATAATCCGGATTTTTTTTAAAAACATCCGGTGAAGAATGAAAATAAATATCGATATTGACTTCATCTTTGTTTCATTGTTCAATTTTGTTATTAATAGAAATCGTCAAATATTTTTATGTCCAAC
>JBKEDH010000046.1:0-22158 GCA_047975295.1 Aestuariibaculum sp. | reverse complement strand
TTTTCACACGAATAAATTTAAGTTAAACATTTAATTTTTAGTTTTTTACAAACAGCGTTGCAAAAAAGCAATAAGCTTACTGCCCGTTGTTTTATTCATGACCTTTTGTGGAGGCCTTTATCTTGGTTTTGCTAAATCCCTCAATGAGGGCTTCATCTATTTAAATTTTTGTAACAAGTTGCTTTTTTAGTAATTTGACCATATCGGTTGGTATTGGGTATTGTCTGCCAAATATCCATTATAAGCTTTTATACTTCAACTTTTTTTAGAATAAAGATAATAATTTTGTCTTTATGTTTTTAGTGGTTTGGTTAAACCTGTAAAATAGAGTTCTGTTATTATTTAACGTTTTCTGCCTTTATATTGATTCAGTTTGCCTAACTTACCAAAACCTTTGGAAATGTAACCTCTATTTGTGTAGCTAAATACTAGAACGGTAGCCAAAAGGGCAAACCAAATAAGCAAGAGCTTAAAGCCAGAGGCAACATGGGCAAAATACAACAACATCATACTAACAAAACCAACTATCCAAATTATAGCAACGGAAACGATTAGCCAAGTATATTTCTTGTTTTTTATGTTTGGGAACACCGAATGTACAACAATCCCTAAAATTACGGCAATAAGAGGTACACCAAAAGCAGCCCAAAAAATCATAAATTGGGGAGTACTGTCCAGTTTGTTCAAAAGTTCGAAAATAGTATTAGAACTTAACGCCATCGTATTGTTTTTCTGCTTCGGTTATTTCTAAAACATGTTTTTGTTTATAGTTCATGAATTTTGAAAGGATTAACTCCGGAAACGAATTAATGCCAATGTTGTAGGCCGTTACGCTTTCGTTAAAAAACTCCCGGCGGTCGGCAATGGCATCTTCTATTTCGGAAACCCGTTGTTGCAACAGATTGAAATTGTTATTGCTTTTTAAATCCGGATAGTTTTCGGAAACTGCAAAAATGGATTTTATGGTTTTGTCCATTTGGTTTGAAATATCCACTTTTTCGTCAATGGTATTGGCATTTAAAAAATCGGTACGGAGCTTGGTAAGTTTTGTAAGGGTACCTTCTTCATATTTCATGTTTTCCTTAACTACATTGATTAAATTCGGGATTTCGTCGGCACGTTGTTTTAATAAAACATCGATATTGGCAAAGGCTTTTTCAATATTAAAATTAAGCATTACCAAATTGTTGTACGAGCGAACCAATGCACCCAATAAACTTATTATTATTAAAATAATGATGCCAAGGCCAATAAGAGTTGTCATATAATTTTGTTTTAGTTAATCGTTTTTGTCTGTGTTTTTTGGAGAAGCGTTTATTTCTATTTCATCTAAAAATTCCATTTCTACTTCGTCGTTATCCTGTAAAGGTAAATTGTTTTCGGGAATGTTTTCGTTTTCTTTTTTATTGGAAAAGAACGACTCTGTTTTTTTTATAAAATCGGGTTTTTTTACAACAATGCGATTACTTTCCAAATGGATGGGTGTTATTAAAATCATGGCTGTAAAAAAGGCAAAAACACCAAAATACAGTCGTGCCGAATCAAATAAGGGTTTGTTGGTATTATAACCCGTAATCCTGTTAGAAGGGGCAATGGCAAATACGTTTTTTATATCGTCTTTTTCAAAAACAGGCGTATTGTTTTCTTTTAGTCCGGCTTTCCCTATTAAAAGGGTTTCCTGCCCCTGTAAAATCAGGCATTGTGTGTAGCGCCTTCCGCCAGAACGATATTGTTCGTCAACCGGCATCCAAACATATTCTAAGTTGGTTGGGTTTACTTCAATTTTTCCGGTATCGTCTTCGACATAAAACGGGTTGCATTTTTGTTCGTAAAAAATGGTGGAGTAGCTTTCCCTACCTTCTTTATCTCGGTCTATATCTTCAATTTCATAAGAAAAACCAATACATGTTTTGCTTTTAATGGGTGAAATTAAAGGCTCCTGCATAATGAGTTTACCTTCTATTTCGGCCAGCCCCATAGCAAGGGAACGTATTTTTGATGTTGGTAAAATGGCTTGATAGTTCAGTAGTTTTTTTCGGTTGCTGGGTGAAAAGATATTTTTGATAAATGGCAAAACAAAAATGATAAAGATAAATGTTATTGGTCCAAACATAAAAAAGGAAGCTGTAAACAGAATGCTGCCTAAAAGTCCTTTAAGCATTTTAAGCCATGAAAATTTTGGTTTTTCGATATTGTGTTTTTTTCTAAACCGTTGTTTTTCTTGGTCTGCTTTTCTTTTTGAATGAATACCGCTTACAATAAAACCGATAATAACAATAATAAATGTGGATGCAAATAGCGTAATCATTATAATAATGCCCAAACTTTTATGCAAACTTCCCAAAGCAACAATCGATAGCGGATAAACCACAAATAATAGCCAATTTTTAAATTTTAGTTTGAATAGCTGTTTTAGAAGAATTGTGTGGAATATGGCTGTAAAAAAGGAAAATATAGTTAAAAATAAGATAGGAACTCCTGAAGTATCGCCAAAGCTATCTAAAAAATCGTTCATTCAAAGAGGTGGATTAATGGATATAAAGGTAAAACGTTTTCTGTTATTTTGGTTGTTTAGAAAAGATAATTTAGATAAATGGTGTAAAAAAAGCTTCAAAAGCACTATTCTCTTTTTGAAGCTTTTTTTTTGGGTTTGATAAAAGAATAAAGACCACTACGCTGTTAGAATAAATTTAATTTTAAACAAACCGTAAGCTGTTCTTAATACTTTATGTAGATGCTAATATTAAATATAGTTTATTTTTCTCCCAAAAACGGATAACGGTAATCGGTTGGGGTAACAAAAGTTTCCTTTATTAATCTTGGCGATACCCAACGCAATAGGTTTTGGGCACTTCCGGCCTTGTCGTTTGTTCCCGAAGCACGGGCGCCACCAAAAGGTTGCTGTCCAACAACGGCTCCGGTAGGTTTGTCGTTTATGTAAAAGTTACCGGCACTATTTTGTAGGGTGTTAGTGGCTTCGGTTACGGCATAACGGTCTTTGGAGATAATGGCTCCCGTTAGGGCATATTCACTTGTGCTATCGACCAATTTTAAAGTTTCGGAATAGGTATCGTCCTCATATACATAAATGGTGATTACCGGGCCGAACAATTCGGTTTCCATAGTGGTATAGCGTGGATTTGTGGTTACTATAACCGTTGGTTCTATAAAATAGCCTTTACTTTTGTCGTAGTTGCCACCAAGAATAACATCAGCATCGCTATCGGCTTTGGCTTGGTCTATGTATTTTGCTAATTTATCGAAAGAGCCCTCGTGAATAACGGCTGTAATAAAGTTGTTCATGTCTTCGGGCGATCCCATTTTAAATGAGTTTACATCCTTGGTTAATAATTCCTTTACCTTAGGCCAAATACTTTTGGGGATATAGGCTCTGGAAGCCGCGCTGCATTTTTGCCCTTGAAACTCAAATGCACCTCTTGAAATAGCTGTTGCCACATGTTGTGGGTTGGCACTTTTATGCGCAACGATAAAGTCCTTACCACCGGTTTCGCCTACAATTCTGGGGTAGGTTTTGTAGTTGTGGATATTGTTTCCTATTTGTTTCCAAAGTTCCTTAAATATAAAGGTCGAACCGGTAAAATGCAGTCCCGAAAAGTCCGGACTTGCTAATACAGTTTCGGTAATCATAACCGGATCGCCAAATACCACGTTTATTACGCCTGCAGGAACGCCTGCTTCTTCAAATACATCCATAATTACTTTTGCCGAAAACACTTGGCTGTCACTTGGTTTCCAGACCACAACATTACCCATTAAGGCCATACATGCCGGTAGGTTTGCGGCAATAGCAGTAAAGTTAAATGGTGTTACAGCATAGGTAAAACCTTCCAATGGACGGTATTCTACACGGTTCCATGCATCGCTTGTACTTTCCGGTTGCTCGTGGTAAATATCGGTCATATACTGCACGTTAAAGCGTAAAAAGTCCACTAATTCGCAAGCAGCATCAATTTCGGCTTGATGTATGGTTTTAGACTGGGCAATCATGGTTGCAGCGTTAATCTTGGCACGGTAAGGCCCTGCAATTAGTTCGGCAGCCTTTAAAAAGATGCCTGCACGTTGTTCCCATGGTAGTTGCGACCATGTTTTTCGGGCTTCTAATGCTGTAGTAATAGCATTTTCAATATGGGGTTTTTCGGCCAAATGAAATGTTCCCACAATATGTTTGTGGTCGTGTGGAGGTGCCATTTCCTTTTTGTTTCCGGTGTTTACGTACTTACCGTTAATATATAATGGTACATCGATTTTACTGTTGAACATAGTTTTGTAAGCCTCTAATACAGCTTTGCGTTCTGGTGTTCCGGGTGCATAACTTTTTACGGGTTCGTTAACCGCAATTGGTACGTTGAAAAAACCTTTTCCCATGATTGTTTGTTGTTTTAGTTTTAAATATTGTTATAAAGTTCCTTTTTGGTCTTTGTATAACCGAAATGGGTTCCTGCAAAATTATGGATTTTTAAAAACATAACAGGTACAAATCAACTTAAAACCAAGTTAAAGTTTGAAAATAGAAGATGGTGTTGTTTGTAAAAACAGAGTAGGTTTTAATTGGAAATATTAACAGATGTTCCTTCTCCCATGCCTATAATTTTGTCGTAGCGACCACCCAAATCCCGATAATAGACGAGTGCTTTGTAATTGTTTTCGGTTTGATAAAAATTACCACTTATAAAGCCTTCGTCTAAGACATTATTTTTGTCCAATATAACGTATTTGTAGTTGTAAAATCCTTGTTTTAATAGTAAGGTGGTTACAAAGCTGTTTTTTTCTTCGTTATAGGTCATTTTGTTCTCGTCGGTTAAAGTGTAGTTATTAAAACTCCCAAAAACATAAATGTTCCTGTCTTTAAAATCACTTTTAGCTTTTAGTGAGAAATGTATCCATGCATAATCGGCTTCAATATTTGTGTTTTCGGTATCAAGAGCGGTAACCAAATAATTGCCGTTTATGTCGGGATTATAGGTGTAGGGTTTACTTGCTCTTTCGGTATTGGTAAATAGGTAGTTGTGGTATAGGTCTTTAAGTTCTATAAATTGAATACTATTGGTGGCTGCCCGTATGTCTTTGTTTTCGAAAAACAAATATTCGTTACCGGCCCAAAAGCTGGTTTCGGTGCCGTATTTGTAGATAAGCTGATTTCCTAAGGTATATTGGGGTTTTATATTTTTTATGGCAGTATTAAGATTATTGTTTTGTATAATTAGGATGTTTACCGTTTTATTGGGATTGTTAAGTTGTATGTCTTTGGACGAAATACTAATTTCAACACGCTGTTTTTCTTCAATATATTCTAAATCACGGCTTCTTTTAAGTGCCACGCCAACAATTGTTTTGTCTTCATAAACCATAAATTTTCTGGAGAATATCAATGTGTCATAGCTATCGTAAATGGAGATCATGTAGTTGCCCGAAACCTTTAATCCACGAGTTTGGCTGTTGGGAATACTTAATTTGTAGTGTGAATATATTTGGTAGGTATTGTATGAGTTTTCGTAATTTTTTATGCGTTGATTGTCGAAGCCATTAAGGTATTCCGATTTCACCAAAACCGAAGGTGTCCAATCGTAGTTAAAATGTTCAATTTTATAGTAGTAATCGGCTTCATCTCCATTTAAAACATCAAATTCCAGTATCAATGGGCTGTCCAATTTTAAAACTGGTAATTGCGATTCTGGTGTATTGCCCTTAAAACTTATGGTTTTAATGTAATTGGGTGGAAGGGTTTCGTTGGGGGTTTGCGAAAAATTTAAAAAACAACAAAGAAAAATAAATAGAGATAAAAATGGCGTTTTCATGTTTTTTGATTGAATAAAAAGTAAAAGTAAGCAAAATTTATGCCGAATAAAATTTAATTTATTTAGAATGAAAACAAATAGTAAAAGTATAATTACAAAATAAATTATAACGAAAGAAAATCAGTAAATTTGCAGCGATTTTTAGACAACCAATTTCAATTTTAAAAATATGTCAAAAGACATCCGCATTAAAAAGGGTCTAGACATTAAACTAAAAGGGGCCGCCGAAAAAACCTTGGAAAAGGCAATTTCGAGTAACTTTTATGCTTTAAGACCAGAAGACTTTCACGGCGTTGTACCAAAGTTAATTTCGAAAGTTGGAGCAAAAATAAAAGCAGGAGAGCCTGTTTTTTTCGACAAATCCAACAAAAATGTCAAATTCGTTTCTCCGGTAGCCGGTGAAATAATAGAGATTGAACGCGGTGAAAAACGTAAAATTTTAACCATAAAAATCGAATCCGACAGCGAACAAACGTATCACGATTACGGTAAGTTTAATGTTAACGATGCCAGTGCCGAACAGATTAAGGAACATTTGTTGCAGTCTGGTTGTTGGGCATTTATAAAACAACGTCCTTACGATATTATAGCTAAACCGGACAAAACACCAAAGGATATTTTTGTTTCGGGCTATGCCTCTGCACCATTGGCAGCCGATTTGGATTTTACCTTAGAAGGAAAAGAAGCCGAATTACAAGCGGCAGTGACCGCCTTAGGTAAGCTAACCAAAGGCAAGGTACATGTTTCGGTAGGAACATCAACTTCTCCTTTAGCAAATTTATCGGGTGTAACGGTGCACAAAGTTTCAGGGCCGCACCCATCTGGAAATGTTGGAACCCTAATAAATAAAGTAAATCCCGTAAATAAAGGCGAAGTAGTTTGGACTGTAAATGCGCAAGATCTTGTAATTATTGGAGAATTGTTGCTTACCGGGAAATTTAATGCCGAGCGCATTGTGGCCTTAGCGGGTTCAGCTGTTGAAAAACCAAGATATTTTACTACAATATTAGGAAGTGAAGTAGCAACTATGGTTTACGATAAAGGCATTTCGAAAGATGCAAACGTACGTATTATATCCGGAAATGTTTTAACCGGAAAACAAGTTGGCCCAGATGGTTATTTGGATTATTACAGTAATATTATTACCGTAATTCCCGAAGGTGACGATTATGAACTTTTTGGGTGGAACAAACCTGTTTTTAATAAAATATCACCTACAAGAGCATTTACATTTTCATGGTTAAACCCAAAAAAGGTTTACAATTTGGATACCAATACAAATGGTGAACATCGCGCTTTTGTGGTAACAGGTATGTACGAAGAAGTATTTCCGTTGGATATGTATCCGCTACAAATGTTAAAGTCTTGTCTCTATAAAGATTTGGACGAAATGGAGGTACTGGGAATGTACGAAGTAGCACCAGAAGATTTTGCTTTAACAGAATTTGTATGTGTGTCTAAACAACCGCACCAAAAAATTATTAGAGACGGATTGGATCTAATGATTAAAGAAATTGGATGATAACTTTAATTGAAGTGAAAAATTCTAAAAACAAATGAGTTTAAAAAATAATTTACATAAACTAAAAGAAAAGTATAAAGGAACCAAAATGGCAACAGCCTTTAATGCGTTCCATACTTTCTTATATACGCCAAACGAGACCACTCATGGCGGTACTCATATCAAGGCAGCCGATGATTTAAAACGTACCATGAATACTGTTATCATGGCTTTGGTACCTTGTTTAATTTTTGGTATGTTTAATACAGGCTATCAGCATAATTTGGCCATTGGCGAGATTCAAGCCGTTACTGGTGGATTTTTTAGTGCCGAGTTCTGGACACTTAGTAACTTCGGTATTGGTTTTTGGAAAGTACTCCCCCTTGTAATTGTGTCTTATGGTGTAGGTTTGGGAATCGAGTTCTTGTTTGCAACCTTAAAAGGTCATGAGGTAGAAGAAGGTTATCTGGTAACCGGTATGTTGGTTCCGTTAATTGTACCTGTCGATATTCCTCTATGGATGCTTGCCGTTGCAGTTGCTTTTGGCGTGGTAATAGGAAAAGAAGTGTTTGGCGGTACAGGAATGAATATTTTAAATCCTGCGCTTACCATTCGTGCCTTTTTGTTTTTTGCATATCCAACTTGGATGTCGGGAGACAAAGTGTGGGTTTCCGGAGCTGTTGAGCGTTCAAAAGAAATCGCATCAGGAGCTAATTTGGATGCCATTTCGGGCGAAACTATTTTGGGAAGCTTGGCTCAGGGAAATCACGTTAGCTATTCGTTTGCCGATATGTTAAATGGATTTATCCCCGGTTCGGTAGGCGAAACATCTACATTGCTAATCGTATTGGGTGGCCTATTTTTAATCTTTACAAAAATAGGAAGCTGGCGCATTATGCTGTCTTCGGTGTTTGGTGCTATTGTAATGGGACTTGTTTTTAACCAAATAACCGCTGCAGGAATCATTCCGGAAAGCAGTAAGTTTTTTACATTAATGAATACGCCATTTTGGGAACACCTTTTAATTGGTGGTTTTGCCTTTGGTACAGTATTTATGGCTACCGATCCGGTAACGGCATCGCAAACCAATAAAGGAAAATGGATTTACGGATTTTTAATAGGCTTTATTTCAATCTTAATACGGGTGTTCAACCCTGCATATCCCGAAGGCGTTATGTTAGCCATTTTGCTAATGAATGTGTTTGCACCAACCATAGACCATTATGTGGTACAAGGAAATGTTAAGAAAAGAATGAAACGTTTAAAAGTAAAAACAGCTTAACGATGGAAAAGAAAACAGATAAAAATTCATATACCATTCTATTTGCTATTGGAATGGTTGTGGTGGTAGGTTCTTTGTTGGCCTTTGTTGCATCGTCATTAAGACCTAAAATAGATGAAAATAAACGTATAGAAAAACAGCAGAATATTCTATATGCCATGGGCGTAAATGAAAATGATGAAAGTAGTGTTGCCTTTATTCAAGATACCAAAGTAGGCGAAGAATTTTCAAAATACATAACCCGTCAATTGGTTATTACAAATGGTACGCAGGCTGAAGAAAATAACGAGGCCTACTTAATTGATGTTAAAAAAGAACAATCGGCTGCCAAAGAAGGAAAGGAAAGACGTTTGCCTCTTTTTGTTGGAGAAAAAGAAGGGAAAACATTTTATATCGTACCAATTCGAGGAAAAGGACTTTGGGATGCTGTTTGGGCTTATATTGCTATGGATAAAAACATGGTTGTACAAGGTGCTTTTTTCGATCACCAAGGTGAAACAGCAGGACTTGGAGCTAACATAAAGGAACGTTTTTTTATGGACGATTTTATTGGCGAGCATTTACTAGATAACTCCGGAAACTTTGTGGGTATTAATATTTCCAAAAGTAATGCCGATCCATTAAATAACGATAAAACTGATAACGAGGTCGATGCCATAGCAGGAGCAACCATTACTGGCGATGGTGTGGCAGCAATGCTTAGAAACGATTTGAAGTTGTACGTACCTTATTTTAAAACTTTAAAAAACAATTAATTTATGGCACTTTTATCTAAAAAAGACAGGAAATTAATATTAGATCCCTTAGCAGACGATAACCCAATTACCATTCAAGTATTGGGTATTTGTTCGGCTTTGGCCATTACGGCACAGTTAAAAGCATCAATTGTAATGGCCGTTTCTGTAATATTTGTATTGGGTGTTGGTAACGTAGTTATTTCCTTAATTCGAAATATTATTCCTTCAAAAATAAGAATTATTGTACAGCTTACCGTTGTAGCAGCATTGGTAATTATAGTCGATCAGGTATTAAAAGCCTTCTCCTATCAATTAAGTAAAGAGTTAGGTGCTTTTATCGGACTTATTATTACCAACTGTATCATTATGGGACGCTTTGAAGCCTTTGCTCTTGGAAATGGGCCATGGCGCTCGTTTTTAGATGGTATAGGAAATGCTCTTGGCTATGGTGTTATATTGGTAATTGTAGGTTTCTTTAGAGAATTATTGGGATCCGGAACCTTATTGGGATACAAAGTATTGGGAGATCCTATTGCTAAAACCGGATTGTACAGCATAGGATACGAAAACAATGGCTTTATGCTATTGGCACCAATGGCCCTTATTGTAGTGGGTATTATTATTTGGGTGCAACGTACACGAAACAAAGCTTTAATAGAAGATTATTAAAATTTAGTTGAAAGTTTAAAGTTAAACCAATCAAAAAGCTAACAACAAACAGCTAAAAAAACATGGAACATTTAGAATTATTTTTAAAATCGATATTTATAGATAACATGGTATTTGCCACGTTCTTGGGGATGTGCTCTTACCTTGCGGTATCTAAAAAAGTTTCAACGGCGGTAGGCCTTGGTGCAGCAGTAATTTTTGTACTTGCCGTAACCGTACCTGTAAACTGGTTACTAGACCAATATATTTTACAACCGGGAGCCTTGGGGAAATGGTTAGGGCCAGAATATGCCGATTACGATTTAAGTTTCCTGTCGTTTATCTTATTTATTGCAACCATTGCAACCATGGTACAATTGGTTGAGATTGTAGTCGAAAAATTTTCACCTTCGCTATACAATTCATTGGGTATATTTTTACCACTTATTGCCGTAAACTGTGCCATATTGGGAGGTTCGTTATTTATGCAATCGCGCGAAATACCTACTATTGGCTTGGCAACCGTTTATGGTATTGGCTCCGGTATAGGATGGTTTTTGGCTATATTGGCCATTGCTGCCATTCGTGAAAAAATACGCTACTCCAATGTGCCGCCCGCATTACGAGGTCTTGGTATAACCTTTATTATTACAGGGTTAATGGCTATTGGGTTTATGAGCTTTGGTGGTATGTTAACCGGAGGCGATGATGCCAAAAAAGAAGAAAAAACAGCTAAAATCGAATCTAAACAAAGCGATAAAGACGATAAAAAAGAAACCGACTTGGCTAATAACATTAAAGTAATTGAGTAACATGATATTATTAGAAGCAACCACATCAGGAACCATTGTAACGACAGTAATAGCCTTTTTGGTCGTTACGCTTTTACTTGTAACCTTACTGTTGTTTGTAAAACAAAAACTGTCACCTTCCGGACCTGTTAAAATAAAAATTAACGGCGAAAAGGAAATCGAAGTAGCTTCGGGAGGCAGTTTATTGTCAACTCTGGGCAACCAAAAAATATTTTTACCATCGGCTTGCGGTGGCGGTGGTACTTGTATTCAATGTGAATGCCACGTAATGTCTGGTGGGGGCGAAGCACTTCCTACCGAAACACCACACTTTACCCGTAAAGAATTACAACATGGTGCCCGTTTGGCATGTCAGGTTAAAGTTAAGCAGGACATGGAAATTGAAATACCGGAAGAAATATTTGGTATTAAAAAATGGGAAGCCGAAGTAGTACGTAACTACAATGTGGCATCGTTTATTAAAGAATTTGTGGTTCGTATTCCAGAAGACATGAATTACAAGGCAGGAGGCTATATTCAAATTGAAGTACCGACTTGCGAAATAAAATATGCCGATATCGATATTACGGCGCATCCCGAAGAACATGAAACACCAGATAAGTTTCAGGCCGAGTGGGATAAGTTTAACCTATGGCCTTTGGTAATGAAAAATACCGAATCGGTAGAGCGGGCTTATTCTATGGCTTCTTATCCTGCCGAAGGACGTGACATTATGCTTAATGTACGTATAGCAACACCACCATGGGACCGTAACAAAAACGGATGGATGGATGTAAATCCGGGTGTGGCCTCATCTTATATTTTTTCTAGAAAACCGGGCGATAAGGTTATTATTTCCGGGCCTTACGGCGAGTTCTTTATTAACGAAAGCGATGCCGAAATGCTATATGTAGGTGGTGGTGCAGGAATGGCGCCTATGCGTTCACATCTCTATCATTTGTTTAAAACCCTTAAAACAGGTAGAAAAGTAACTTATTGGTATGGTGGCCGTTCTAAACGCGAATTGTTTTATATGGAACACTTTAGAGCCTTAGAAAGAGATTTTCCTAACTTTAAATTTTATCTTGCACTATCGGAACCGCTTCCGGAAGATAATTGGAAAGTTAAAAAGGATATCAATGATGAAGAAGGCGATGGTTTTGTTGGGTTTATCCACAATTGTGTGATCGATAATTACCTAAGCAAACACGACTCTCCCGAAGATATAGAACTCTATTTCTGTGGCCCTCCGTTAATGAACAAGGCCGTAGAAAAGATGGGACAGGATTTTGGACTACCGGACGAAAATATTCGTTTCGACGATTTTGGTGGGTAGTATTTAAATAAAAACACGTATTGTAAAAAGCCGATTTTTTAAAATCGGTTTTTTTGTTTTATAAAGCTGTCTAATTGTTGTTTACTGGGATATTGTTTACGGACGGCAAGATTAGCTTATAACCTTTATTGTACTATGTTTTGAAGAAGTAGGGGAGGTTTTAAACAGCTTAGCAAATTGGGTATCATTTTTATTGTATTATAAAAGAAGCGGGATTTTATAGGTAGGACGGTACCTTGTTTGATTTATAGGATAATATCCGGTTTTACGATACTATATTAAGAATTCCTACTTTTTTAATGGCTGAAAAACCACCGGCAACATCAATTAAGTTATGAATACCTCGGCTTTTTAATATCGAAGCTGCAATTATTGAGCGGTAACCACCCGCACAATGGATATAAAAAGGATCGTTTTCTGGAAATTTATGTAAATAATCGTTAATATAGTCTAATGGCGTATGGTAAACGTTTTGTAAATGCTCCGATACGAATTCGTCTTCCTTGCGTACATCAAAAATAGCAGTATTATTGTTTTTTTCTAACGTGCTTTTTAATGTTTCTGCCGAAATGGAAGTAATGGTATCGTAATCTAGGCCGCTTTGTTTCCATGCTTCAAATCCGCCTTTCAAGTAGCCTAAAGTATTGTCGAAACCAACACGAGACAGGCGTATAATAGTTTCTTCTTCACGGCCTTGGGGCGTTACCAAAAGGATGGGTTGTTTTACATTGGCAATAAGAGTACCGACCCATGGTGCAAATCCGCCATCCAATCCTATAAAGATAGAACGCGGAATGTGTCCGTTACTAAAGTCTTTTTGGTGGCGTACATCCAGTACTACGGCATTAGTGTTGTTTGCTAAGGTTTCAAATTCTTGGGGTGAAAGTGGTTTTGCACCCCGTTCGATAATATGCTCGATATCGTCGTAGCCTTCTTTATTCAATTTTACATTTAACGGAAAGTATTTTGGTGGCGGTTGCAGGCCGTTGGTTACTTCTTTTATAAATTCTTCTTTGGTCATGTTGGCACGAAGCGCATAATTGGTTTCCTTTTGTTCGCCAATGGTCCCGATAGTTTTCTTGCTTAGATTTTTTCCACAGGCAGAGCCGGCACCATGAGCAGGATAGACAATAACTTGGTCGGCTAAGGGTATAATTTTATTCCGTAAACTATCGTAAAGTAAACCGGCTAGTTCCTCTTGTGTCATATTTGTTGCTTTTTGGGCCAGATCGGGGCGGCCAACATCACCTAAAAAAAGAGTATCTCCGCTAAATAGGGCATGGTCAATTCCATTTTCATCTTTAAGTAAAAGCGAAATGCTTTCCAAGGTATGTCCGGGAGTATGCAGTATGGTTAAGGTGATATCCCCTAAAGGAAAAACCTGTCCGTCGGTGGCTATGGTAGCTTTAAAATCGGGTGTTGCTGTCGGGCCAAAAATAATGGGTGCTTTTGTCAATTTGGAAAGTGTAACATGTCCGCTAACAAAATCGGCATGGAAATGGGTCTCGAAAATATATTTTATGTTAGCATTATTGGCTTTGGCCTTTTTTATATAAGGCGATACTTCTCTTAAAGGATCTATAATGGCTACTTCGCCATTGCTTTCAATATAATAAGCGCCTTGGGCCAAACATCCTGTATATATTTGTTCTATCTTCATAATCAAACTAAAATTTAATATTGTAAAAATAAGCTATTTTTAAGGCTTGTTAGTAACACAGGTTACATATTATAGGGTTGTTTCCTCAATGAGGATATAAATGGCCATGAATAGAATAAGCCATCCAAATCCTTTTTTTAGCTTTTTTCCGGAAATGTATTTTGATAAATAATCGCCCACTATAATACCGATTATGGTTAAAGCCGAAAAGGATAAAAGAAATATCCAATCTATATTTAAGCTGTGCAAATCGCCTGTAAAACCTATAATTGAATTTGTTGACACAATAACCAAGGATGTGCCTATGGCTTTTTTCATGGGTAGTCCGGCCCAAAGTACTAATGCCGGAACATATAAAAAACCACCACCGGCACCTATTAAGCCGGTAATGGTTCCGATAACCAAACCTTGGGTAAATGTTTTGTAATATGGTTGTTTAACAAAGTGTTTATTTGTATTTCTTTTTGTTTTAATCATTGATGTTGCGGCAATAAGCATCACGATGGCAAAAAATACCATAATAACCATTTCTTTGGTTAGGGTGTAACCATTAAACTTTAGTATGTTGTCCGGAATATTGGGTACCATAAACCTTCGGGAAACATAAACGGCAACAAAAGATGGAAATGTAAAAGCTATCCCCATTTTAAAATCGACTAATTTTTCCCTATGTTTTTGTATTACACCTACAACCGAAGATGTACCTACAATAAATAGTGAATACGCTGTAGCTATAACCGGATTGTATCCTAAAAGATATACCAATAACGGTACAGTTAAAATAGAACCGCCACCACCCATAAGTCCAAGAATAACACCTATAAGCAAAGCACCAATATAACCTAAAACATCTGCGAACATTATGAATTTGGTTTACGCTGCAAATCTATGGGTCTTATTGGTTATGGCATGTAACCAAAGTTACAGTTTGTATGGTATGGAATTTATTTTAAAGCTCTAACATTTTAATACTATTTCGGTTAAGCTGTATTTTTTGTTGGTTTTCCAAGGTTTTAAGTATTCTAGAAATAACCACACGAGAGGTGTGCATATCGAAAGCAATTTCTTGGTGTGTTACTTGGATAATATCGTTGTGATTAACCATGGCCTTATCCTTTAGGTATTTAAATAGGCGTTCTTCCATATTAAAAAAGGCAATGGTATCGATGGCTTCCAAAAGTTCGGTCATCCTGTCGTGATAACTTTGAAGGATGAAATTTTGCCAACTTTTGTACTTGCCCATCCATTCGCCCATTTTTTCAATAGGTAACATAATAAGTTTTGCGGGTGTTTCGGCAACGGCACGTATTTCACTCTTTTTTTGTTCCATGCAGCAGGACAGGGTCATGGCACACGTATCGCCTCGCTCTATAAAGTAAAGCAGGAGTTCGTCGCCATTGCTGTCTTCCCGTAAAATTTTAATGGCACCACTAACCAATAAAGGCATAGCTTTTATATAATCGTTGATATTGATAAGCACAGAGCCCTCGGGAACTTCTTTAAAAGTGCCTATATGATTTATTTCTGCCAATAGTTCATCTTCAAATAAATATCCGAAACTTTCTTTTAACTCATTTATCATTACCATTGTTTTTAAGTGAAACAACTTAGCGAATATAGTCTTTTTGGGGATAATTTGGATAAAGTATTAAAAGATGAAAGTTTAATTTTTTAATTCTTTCAGTCTTTATCTCTGATTCCAAATTCACGTTAAACTATTCACTAATTCTTAATATTAAAAGTTTATTTATCTTTGAAGAAAAGCCATCTTTAATTCATGATTTCAGTTTACAAACTCAAACCAAAATTCCAACAGTTACTTATGCCTGTTCTTTTATTTTTAAATAAACGGAACATTACGGCAAATCAAATTACCATTGCTTCTATAGTGTTATCATTATTTATTGCTTTTTTATTTTGGTATGCTAATACATCTAAGTGGCTATTTTTAAGCCTTCCAATAGGTTTGTTGCTCAGGATGGCACTTAACGCATTAGATGGTATGATGGCCAGGCAATTTAACCAAACCAGTAAATTGGGTGAGGTATTGAACGAATTGGGTGATGTGGTCTCCGATGTAGTCATCTTTTTGCCACTTCTTAAATTTCAACCGGAAAGTCTTTATTTAATCGTGATTTTTATTGTTTTGGGTGTTGTAAACGAATTTGCGGGTATATTGGGAAAAACCGTGGGAAATCAACGTCGTTACGATGGTCCAATGGGGAAAAGCGATAGGGCATTACTTATGGGTATTTATGGTGTGCTTATGGTTTGTGGTGTTTCTATAACAAAGATTTCCATATATATTTTTGGTATTATTATCCTACTTCTCGTTATAAGTACATATAAAAGAGTAAAAAGCGCATTGAAAGGATAATGAAGTTAAATCCAAACAAAAAAGAAGGTAAGTTTGCCGATGTTCCTGTTCGAGTAAAAAGCTGGGCGTACATTATTGTGGTTTTTGTCGGGGCAGTTTCCAATATTTGGCTTATGGCCGGTTTTACGGCTTGGCTTACATTTCAAAGCTTACGGGAATTTAAAAATATGTTTGAACTGAGTTATAAGTTTGCCACCCTATCTGTTGTTTTATCGGGAGCTCAGATAGCGCTACCTTATTTTTGTCCCGATTACGGACATTATATAGTATGGGTATTAATTATTACATTGTTATCCCAAATTGTACTTTGGTTTATAGAAAAGAAACAGCTTGAGAGCCATCCTCAAATATTACTTTGCATACCAATAGCTTTTTTTGCTTTTGGCCATTTAACTTATATCCGCAATTTTTCGGTTTCTACTTTTGGAGATGATTTTTTTGGGATAAAATGTATTGTGTTTTTGGTGGTTGTAACCGAATTTAACGACGTTTTCCAATATCTGTCCGGTAAGTTTTTTGGTAAACGGCAAATTTCACCAAAAATAAGTCCGAATAAAACTATAGAAGGCCTTCTGGGAGGTTTGTTTTTTACTTTGCTATTAAGTAATATATTGGCATTTTTATTACCGGTATCTTCTTTTTTAACGGTTTCGGCAATAGGTTTGGTAATTGGTCTTTTAGGTTTTTTAGGTGATATGTTAGTGTCTTATTTAAAAAGAGAGGCTAAAGTCAAGGATACCGGAAGTTTAATTCCCGGCCATGGTGGTTTGTTGGATAGAATGGATAGCCTTATTTTTAATGCACCACTATTTTATGGCATTATATTGTATGGGTTTGGGTGAAAATTAGAATGATTTAGTACACGACAAAAACTCTTTTTATTGGTTTATTAGACTAATTTTTAAGATCTTGATAGCTTTAAAAATCTTTGGAGTCTGAGGGTTTAATATCTTAATTGTTAATGTGTTGAAACTATTTTTTGATTTGTTGTTGTGTACCGTGGTAAAAACGTTAAATTAGGAACTAATGAAAAAACCTTTCCAAAAAGCACTTGTTTTTTCCGGTGGTGGTACTAGATTCGCACTGTACGGTGGTATATATCAGGCTTTGGATCAGTCGGGACTAAAACCCGATATTTTAATAGCTTCCTGTGGAGGTGCACTTTCGGCTACCCTTATTAATGCATTTTCAACCCACGAACAGCGATTGGCTTATTTGTGTTCCGATGTGTTTTATCATTTTATAAAACAGACCACATTAACGCCGTACCGAAAGCTTTCAAAAATTGGTTGTCTGGCTTTCAAAAAAAAATATAACCAAAAAAGAGCCCCCGTTGTAGAAGATGTGTTTAGCCGGTATTTAATTGATATGCCACAGGATTTAAGTCTTTATCTTCCTCAGTTAGATATAGATTTTAGTCAAAATATACCAACGGTTATTGTCGGTGCAAAAATGCTATTTTTTCCAGAGGAATGTAGTCAAAATAGGAAAGACAGAAAACTGTACCAAAAAATCCTGTTAACAGATACCGAAACAGCAAAACATATTAATTTGGGAAATATAAAAATAACATCGGACAATTATAAAAATAGTGCCGTTCATGATGATACACTGTTAAGAACCGATATTTCCATGCTTGATGCTGTTCGTATTTCGATTTCAGATATGTTTTATATGGCACCGTTTTTCAATGGGAAACATTACTTTTCGGGAGGAGCCGTTGATTTGGTTCCGGTTGAGCTTGCTACAGTTTTATCCAAAACCATTTTTGCCGAAAAAAAACAGTTTTATAGTACTACAGAAGAAGCGTTTGTACTTGCGGTATTAGGGTTTAGTGGCAATAAGCGTTTGGAAGAAGTATCGAAATTTAAAATAGATACATGGATTGATACGCAGGATGCCTCTGTTGCTCTAAATGGGCATTATTGCCAAAAATTTATCAATTGGAAAAAAATGGAAGTAGGAATAAAGTTTTCCAAAACCCAAGAGCAGTTTAAAGACGATATCCAAAAACAATGGGATTATGGTTATAAAAAGACCTTGAAAAGTATCGGTTTATGAAAATATTTATAGTAGGAGGCACTTCGGGAATGGGATTGGCCATGGCAAGGTTTTATACCGAAAAAGGACATGTTGTAGGGGTTTGTGGCCGAAACCTTGAAAAGTTGGACAACAATATGCCTTTTAAAACATACAAGGCCGATGTTACCGATATGGTATCCCTTAATGTTGCTATAAAACACTTTACAGCCAATATGCCATTGGATTTATTGGTAGATTTCGCTGGTAGCTATGCCGAAGATGTAGTTTTGGAAATAACGTATGCACAGGCCGAAAATATGCTAAAAACCAATATTTTGGGTAGTGTAAATGTTCTTGAAACAGGAAAAGATATCATGGTGCCCCAACAAAGTGGACAAATAGTGTTGGTGGCTTCCGTGTCGGGTATTTTAAACTACCAACAATCCAGTCTTTATACCAAAACAAAGCGTAGTATTATACAAATAGCCGATGCATATCGCAGAGCATTGTCACCTTATGGGGTGTCGGTTGGTGTTATGGCTCCGGGTTATGTAAACACCCAAAAATTGCGGGAACTGAATAATGCCGATTTATCTAAAAAACCATTTCTTATAGAAGAAAATAAAGCAGTTAGTCTTATGGTAAAGGCCATAGCCGAAAAAAGATCATTTTATATTTTTCCGCGTAAAATGAAATGGCTAATAAAGAGTCTATCCGTTTTACCACCGTTTATTTTAAATATAATTATGAATAGAAAAGCCTTATGGATGAAGCAAAATTAAGTTTTAAAAATAAGCTTTTGGCAGCTTTACTTTGTGCTTTGGTATTCTCCGTAGTATATAATCTATGTGCTTGGTATGCCAAAACCTTAGAAAAGGTACCTTCTTTTGTTTTAGGTTTTGAAGAAAACATACCTTTTTTTCCTTGGATGATAGTACCGTATATGTCCAGTAGCGTGTTTTTTGTATTGGTGTTCTTTTGGTGCCAAAGCAACATACAATTGCAGGTACTTTTAAAACGAATGCTTTTTGTAACCTTGTTGGCAGGTACTTGCTTTCTAATAGTTCCTTTGCGTTTTTCTTTACTAAAACCAGAAGTTGATAATCCGTTTTTAAATCTGTTTTTCCGTTTTCTTTTACAATTCGATTCTCCTTTTAACCAGCTGCCGTCGTTACATATAGCTTATGCGGTATTGTTTTGGAGTGTTATAAAAGTTCGTTTTCGTAGAAAGGTAAAATATGCACTTGCTACGTGGCTTTTATTACTTTGTGCATCAACGCTTTTGGTGTATCAGCACCATATTATAGATCTTGTGGGTGGATTAGTTGTTGTGCTGTTAAGTATGGTTGTTGTTTCTTTTAAACCTACCGATGTTAAAAATAGAAATCGGCATGTGGCTAACCATTATTACCTTTTTACGAGTCTTTTTTTCTTATTGGCACTTTTGCTTTCCCATTTTTTAGGAGGGTATAGCGGGATTTTTATTTGGTTTGGACTGAATAGTTTGGTTGTTGGGTATCAATATCAAATAAATAATCCTCGTTTTTTAAAAGATGAAAATGGAAATATTTCAATAGTGAAAAAAATAATCTTTTTGCCCTATCAACTATGTTATAAGTTAATATGGAAATTTTTTAAGGGAAGGCATACCGATATAGTAGAAATACTACCCCAAGTATATTGTTCACATAGATTAAACGTTAAAACAATCCGTAGTTTGGATTCAAATAAAGTATGGTGGGTTTATGATATAGCGGCCGAAATGGAAGAACATAAAATATGGAAAACAACAGCGCATTATTTTTCATATCCCATCTTGGATGTTTCCGTTCCAAAAACCGAATACCTTAACACTATCGTAGCTTGTATTGACACTCAATACAAAAAAATAAAAAACAATGAAAGTATTTTAGTACATTGCACCATGGGTTTTACCCGAAGTACTATAATAGCGATTTTGTTGTTAAGGTTAAATTCGCAGTTGTCTTTGGAAGAAGCTATTACTGTTTTAAAAACCAAAAAACCAAGTGTTGTATTACCCGAATATGCTATTAATATTTTAAAATACTATGAATTTAAACAGACTCTATGAATACAGATACCTTTAAAACCTTCGATAATGAAGCACTTTTTTATTACGAATGGAATTTCAAACCCAATCAAAAAACATTAATTCTTATCCACCGTGGACACGAATATGGCGAAAGGCTTGCAGAATTTGCCACCCATCCCAAATTTTCGTCCTATAATATTTTTGCTTTCGATTTGCGGGGACATGGCCATAGTAAGGTTGGGGTATCGCCTGTTTTTATGGATTATGTTCGTGATTTGGATACTTTTTCGAAATTTTTAAAACAAAAATACAAGGTTAAAGAAAACGATACCTTTTTGGTTGCTAACAGTATAGGAGGTGTTATTGTTTCGGCTTGGGTTCATGATTTTGCTCCCGAAATTGCGGGAATGGTACTGCTTGCCCCCGCTTTCGAAATTAATCTTATTGTGCCTTTGGCCGAACAGTTTATTACTTTGGGTACAAAGCTCAATAAAAATTTTATTGTAAAAAGTTATGTAAAATCAACCATGCTAACGCAAGATGTTGCCCAACAAAAGCGTTACGACAAAGATGTGCTTATTACTAGAGAAATAAACGGTCGGTTGCTTATCGATTTGGCTAATCATGGTCGCCGATTGGTCGCCGATGCCGCAGCTATAACCGTACCCACATTAATTTTATCGGCCGAAAAGGATAAGGTGGTCATCAACAAAACACAAAAAAAGTTTTATGTGGCATTGGATGCCGAACTTAAAGATTTTGTAACCTTAAAGGATTTTATGCATGGTATTCTGTTTGAAAAAGAGCGGATAAACGTATATGGCATTATAAAGGATTTTATAGCAAAAGCTTTTTTGGAAGATACAGTACCTTATAACCTAAAACCCGATTATTTTACACAAAAGGAATACGAAACCATGCAGTATGGACTTATTCCGAAAACGGAAAAGGCCAATTTCAAATTCCAAAAATGGAGTTTGGGAAAAATAGGAACATTGAGCAGGGGTATGGCCATTGGACTTAAATATGGTTTCGATTCCGGTATTTCCTTGGATTATGTTTATAAAAACAAACCACAGGGAAAATGGGGGGTAGGTAAGATTATGGACAAAAATTACCTGAATGCTATTGGTTGGCAGGGAATCCGGATACGGAAACAACATTTGTTGAAAATGTTGGAGTCGGCTGTTGAAACATTACAGGAACAGGGGCAAAAAATCAAGATTCTGGATATTGCCGGAGGTACAGGGAATTATCTGTTCGATATTAAGAAAAAATATCCTGAAGCCGAGATTGTAGTTAACGATTTTGTAAAATCTAATATAGAAGAAGGAGAGAAAACCGCTTCGAAACAAGGTTTTACTAATTTCCGTTTTACTAATTTAAGCTGTTTTGATAGCGATATTTACCAAAAACTGAACTTTGAGCCCAATATTACTGTTATTTCTGGAATTTTTGAACTTTTTGGCGATAACCAATTGGTAAATAATGCTATTAAGGGTGTCGTTTCCATTTCACAAAAAGGCGGTTTTGTTATTTATACCGGCCAACCATGGCATCCGCAATTAAAAATGATTGCATTTGTACTTAAAAGCCATCAGGATAAAGATTGGGTAATGCGTAGGCGCTCGCAAAGAGAACTTGACAAAATCATGAAATATAACCACATTAAAAAAGAAAGTATGTTTGTTGACGATTTTGGTATTTTTACCGTATCGAAAGGAATAATAGGATAAAACAGAAGGTTTTAACCGATTAATCGTTTTAAGTTTTTATAGGAACTAAAGGAAAATAAACCAAATTATCTTTGTTAGATATGGAGTTAGTTATATATTTGCACTCCAGAAATTAAAATTTTGGGTCGCGTAGCTCAGCTGGATAGAGCATCTGCCTTCTAAGCAGACGGTCACAGGTTCGAATCCTGTCGCGATCACA
>JBKEDH010000032.1:0-7985 GCA_047975295.1 Aestuariibaculum sp. | reverse complement strand
GGTACAGGATGGCAGCTATGTGCCAGACACTCCCAGAAAGCACACTCACGAGAAGGCAGCATACATAATTTGTGCTTGGATGGTATTTGGGCTAAGTTTCCGGGGTAAATTACTGAATTTTAATTAGACTGTTTTTATTTCTATTTCGGTAATGTGGTTATTTCAGTAATAGGTTTTTGTGATGAATGGAGCGAAGCGACTGCAGCACCTATTATGCCGGCATGATTACCTAATTTTGCTGGTGTAACCGGAGTATCAACCGTTATCCATTTTTTAAAGTTATCAAAATTTTTGGAAGTACCTCCACCCAAAATAATTAAATCCGGACAGATTAAGAGTTCAACTAAGGAGAGGAACGTATTAAAACGCTTGCCCCATTTTTTATAGCTTAGTTTTTCATGTTTTTTAATGGAGGCTGCAGCCCAACTTTCAATTCTTTTATATTTTTTATAGGGTATCTGCCCCATTTCGAAATTAGGAATAAGTTCGCCATTAAAAAAGGCCCCGCTACCCAGACCGGTACCGATGGTAATTATAAGGACCAAACCTTTTTTGTCTTTGCCTATGCCATAGTTCATTATGGCATATCCGGCAGCATCGGCATCGTTAACTACGGTAACCGGTAATCCACATGCCTCCGAAAATAATGTTTCAACATTAATGTTTTTCCAACTGGTGTGTAAATTTCCGGTAGATTTACAAACACCACTTTTTATTATGGTAGAAAAACCGCATCCCACAGGTCCTTTATAGTCAAAATGATTTATTATAGCTTTAAATACTTGAGTCATTTCGTCCGGTTTACGGGAAGCTGGAGTGGGTATTCGATATCGTTCTGTTAGGAGTTTACCCGTTTCTGAGTCTATTATAGCGCCTTTCATTCCCGATCCGCCAATATCTATTCCAAGTAGTTCCATGGTGTTTTTTAGTTTATTGTGTGAAAATAATAATTTTTTTGGTAATAATACGGCATACAAAAATCTTGTAGCCTATCGGGTTCATATAAAAAAAGCGCATTAAAAAATGCGCTTTTAAATAAGGACAATAAGTTTGATAATTCTTTGATGACTAACTCAATTAATTAAATGATAGTAGATTGCCCTAAATGAATGTTGGTAAAGTTTAAGTTGGTTTCGTCGGGATTATTAATAAAATCCTCTATAAAATCACCAACTTTGGTGGTTGTTATATGGTCGTACCGAGTATTTAAATCTGGGGTTGTTATATGTAATTTAATAGATTTGTTTACACCTTCTCGTATAAGGTCGGCTTCGTCATCAAGGCCAAAATGATCCAATAGCATAGCTGCCGATAAAATTGATGCAATGGGATTGGCAATACCTTTGTTTGCCGCTTTGGTATAGGCTCCGTGAATGGGTTCGAACATGGCATGCTTATCGCCCAGTGATGCAGAGGCTAATAGTCCAATAGAGCCTACAATTACACTGGCTTCTTCCGATAAAATGTCTCCAAACATGTTTTCGGTGAGTATAACATCGAACTGCTTGGGTTTTATAATAAGTTCCATTGCCGCATTATCGATAAATTGATAATTAAGCTCTACGTCGGGATATTCGCGGGCTATTTCCTGGACTACCCTACGCCAAAGGCGTGAACTTTCTAAAACGTTGGCTTTATCTACTAAAGTTAATTTTCGTCTTCGTAATTGTGCTGCTTTGAATGCTTTGTGGGCAATGCGCTCTATTTCGAATCGGCTATAAGTACAGGAATCGGTTGCTGTTTTGCCATCGGTACTTAGCGTTTGTTTGCCAAAATAGATACCGCTAGTTAATTCTCGGTATATAACGAGGTTGGTATCTTTTATTTGAGTCTTTTTTAACGATGATTTAGCCAGCAGGTCTTCGTAGGCTATAACCGGACGTATATTGGTGTGCAGATCTAAAGTTTTTCTAAGCTGTAATAGACCTTGTTCTGGGCGTATTTTGGCATTTGGATCTACATCGTATGCGGTATTGCCAATGGCACCAAAAAGAATGGCGTCTGCTTTTTTGCATACCGCAATGGTTTCTTCTGGAAGTGGACTTCCGGTTTTCTTTATCGCACTATCGCCAATAAGGGCTTCTTGAAATGTAAATACATGGTTAAACTCCAAAGAAATAGCCTTTAAAACCTTTAAGGCTTGTGCTGTAACTTCTGGGCCAATACCATCGCCCGGTAAAACGGCAATATTTAATTTCATCTGTTAATATTTATTTTTTTTAATAGTCAGATGGAACACTCAAATTAACATTCTGCTGCGTGATTTAAGTTTAATCATGGGTGTTTCATTTATTTAATGTGTTATACAGAAGTAATCTCTTTATATAGTTTACTGTTTTCTACTATTATATGGATATCGTTGTCGTTAACTTCTTTTTTCTTGTCGGCGTAATTTAAGAAATCTCTGTAAATTTCATCCAATTGAAGTTTGGTTAATTCGTAGCCTACGTTTTTTGCCCGATAAGCTAAAGCTGCACGACCGCTTCTTGCTGTAAGTACAATGGCCGATTCGGTTACGCCAACATCTTTGGGATCGATAATCTCGTAAGTTTCGCGATTTTTAATTACACCATCTTGGTGGATACCAGAACTATGTGCAAAGGCATTCGACCCGACAATAGCCTTGTTGGGCTGTGTATAAATGCCCATGTTATCGGATACCAATTGGCTTAATCCATAAAGCATTTCGGTTTTAATGTTAGTGTCTAAATTTAAGTAAGGGTGTTGTTTTAAAATCATAACCACTTCTTCCAAGGCTGTGTTTCCGGCACGTTCGCCAATACCGTTAATGGTACATTCTATTTGGCGAGCACCGTTAATAACGCCTTCTATCGAGTTTGCTGTTGCCAAACCCAAATCGTTATGGCAATGGCAGGATAAAATGGCTTTATCGATGCCTTTTACGTTTTCCCGTAGGTATTTCATTTTGGCACCATATTCGCTTGGCAGACAATATCCTGTTGTATCCGGTATATTTAAAACAGTTGCACCAGCTTTAATTACGGCTTCGCAAACACGGGCAAGATAATCGTTGTCGGTACGACCGGCATCTTCGGCATAGAACTCGACATCTTCTACAAAAGATTTGGCATACTTAACGGCTCTTACGGCACGCTCTATAATGTCTTCTCTATTCGATCGGAATTTATGGGTTATGTGCGAATCGGATGTGCCTATTCCGGTATGGATTCTAGCTTTTTTTGCATGTTTTAGAGCTTCGGCAGCCACTTTTATATCATTTTCAACCGAACGTGTTAAACCACATACTGTTGCGTTTTTTACAAGTTTGGCAATAGCTTCGACCGATTGGAAATCGCCGGGACTGGAAACAGGAAAACCTGCTTCGATAATATCGACGCCCAAATTATCCAATTGTTCGGCAATAATTAATTTTTGTGTTGTATTTAATTTACAGCCGGGAACTTGTTCGCCATCACGTAGCGTGGTATCAAAAATATGTACGTTATTAGACATTTATTAAAATAAAATTTTCTTTTTGTTATACGAATGTATATTTTGGTTGCGTAAAAGTATAATGCCCTAAGTTTTTATTACGATGTTTAACTGTTTTGTTTTTATTTTAAATAATTGATAATTAGTGTTTTATAATTGTTTTTGTAACTATGACAAAAGAGCAAAAAGATAATTTGTTTGTATTGGTGAAATCACTCTCGAAGTCCGAGAAACGACAATTCAAATTATATGTGGGACGTTTGGGCGTAAATGAAGATTCGAAGTTTTTGGCTCTGTTCAATATTCTTGAAAAGTTATCGGCTTACGACGAAATGGCCATTTTAAAAAAAGAAATTGTTAAAAAAGGACAACTGTCTAATTTAAAGGCACATTTATATAAACAAATATTAATTAGTTTACGGTTAAATCCTTCTCATCAAAATTTAAGAATCCAAATTCGCGAACAGCTAGATTTTGCTACGATTTTATACCATAAAGGATTGTACAAACAAAGTTTAAAGATTTTGGACAAAGCCAAGAATATGGCCATAAGCAGCGAAGAAAAGAACGTAGCTTACGAAATTGTCGAGTTCGAAAAATTAATAGAATCGCAATATATTACCCGCAGTTTAAGCAATAGGGCAGACGAACTTTCTATCCAGGCTAAAGACTTGAGTAAACATAATGTTTTGGCAAGTAAACTGTCAAACCTCTCCTTGCAGCTTTACGGATTGTTTTTAAAAATAGGCTATGTTAAAAACGATAAAGATGGCGAGCAGATTAAGGACTATTTTAATGCCCGAATGCCCAAATACGATATAAATACACTGGGATTTAGGGAAAAATTATGGCTTTACAAAGCCTATTTATGGTACAGCTTTTTAACTTTGGATTTTTTGTCCTGCTTTAAATATGCAAGCAAATGGGTCGATTTATTTTATGAAAACAAAGAACAGATAAAATTAAATCCTGTGTTTTTTCTAAAGGGAAATCATTATTTGTTAGAAGCTTTGTTTTATCTAAGACATTATAATAAATTTAAGGAATCTTTAATTCGATTGGAAACAATTACAAATGAGAAGTGGTTTCCTAAAGACGATAATATCGAAGGCTTAATATTCCTTTACGTTTACAACAATAAATTCAATTTGCATTTTTTCGAAGGTAGTTTTAAGCAAGGATTACCTTTAATCGACGAAGTGTTGGAACATTTAAAAGATTACAGCAATAGGATAGACGAGCATCATATTATGGTATTCTATTATAAAATTGCCAGTATGTATTTTGGTGATGGCGATTATAAAAAGTGCATTGTATATTTAGAGAAAATAATTAACAACAAATCCTTACAAATGCGCGAGGATTTGCTGTGTTTTTCCCGAATATTGAATTTAGTGGCACATTACGAGGCCGGACTGGATTATAACCTAGATATTTTAATACGGAGCACTTATAAGTTTTTAATTAAAATGGAAGATTTGTATGAAGTGCAAAAAGAGTTCATAAAATTTTTACGGGGCTTAGGCGATATTTATCCACATGAGGTAAAAAACGAATTTAAAAAACTTCATAAAAAACTAAAACAATACGAAGACGACCCCTACCAAAGTCGGGCATTTTTGTACCTCGATATTATTTCTTGGTTAGAATCCAAAATAGAAAACAAGCCCATCGATGTTATTATAAAGGAGAAGTTTAAGGCTTTAAATTGAACTTTCAAAAAAAAACAAAGTCCAATTTTCAATTAAAAAACCAATCAAAAAATTAGGAATTTTAAAAACTTTAAACGAATATTTGCATAAACAAAGTTCAAAAACTTATTGAAATGTTATCAAGAAAGGTGGAGGGATTAGACCCTTTGAAGCCTTAGCAACCCTTTACCCAATTAAAGAAGGTGCTAAATTCTACCCGTTTTCCAAAGTTGTTTTTTGGAAATTTGGATAGATAACAAAAGCAAATTACTTAACGTAATTTAATTTCTTATAACATTTTTCTAAGAAGTGATTTTAGCAAATAGAAGAAATCTAAATCACTTCTATAAAGCACATCAAAATTTTTGATGCATTTTGGCTTTTGATTTAAATATTTATTAACTCAAAAAAAATTAGAAAAATGAGCACACAAAAATTAGAAACAAAAGTATTGAGAGCAGGTTACGATGCTTCGGCAAACGGAGGAAATCAAGCCGTGCCTATTTACCAAACGTCGTCGTACGTATTTAATAATTCCGACCATGCAGCAAGCCTTTTTGGGCTAAAAGAACTGGGCTATATTTATACCCGCCTAAACAATCCGACAAACCAAATTCTACAGGATCGTTTGGCAGCTGTTGAAGGCGGTATAGGTGCTGTGGTTTTTGCTTCGGGTACATCGGCCATTTCAACCGGATTGTTAACCTTATTAAAAGCAGGCGACCACATTGTGGCTTCCGGCAGTCTATATGGCGGTACGTTTAATCTACTTAATGTAACATTGCCCCGATTGGGTATTACAACAACCTTTGTCGATGCCGATAATCCCGATAATTTTGCCAAAGCAGTAAAAGAAAATACACGGGCCTTTTTTGTGGAATCTTTAGGAAACCCAAAATTGGATGTATTGGATTTAAAGGCCATTTCCAAACATGCCAAAACAGCAGGAGTACCTTTTATTGTCGATAACACCGTGGCAACATCGGCTTTGTTAAAGCCTATCGAGCACGGTGCCGATTTGGTGGTACATTCCTTAACAAAATATATAGGGGGGCAGGGAACTTCGTTGGGAGGTGCCATAATTGATGCTGGAACCTTTAATTGGGCAAATGGGAAATTTCCCGAGTTTACCGAACCTTCACCCGGATATCACGGTTTGAAATTACACGATGCTTTTGGCAAGGCTTCGTTTGTTTTTAAATTAATTATTGAAGGATTAAGGGATTTTGGAGGAGCTTTAAGTCCGTTTAACGCCTTTCAAATTCTACAAGGTTTGGAAACCCTTCCTGTAAGGATAAAACAGCATAGTTTGAACGCTTTGGAACTTGCAAAATGGTTAGAACAACAGCCGGAAGTGGCTTGGGTAAATTATCCGGGATTGGAGTCGAGTAAATACAAGACTTTGGCCAATACGTATTTGCCTAAAGGACAAAGCGGCATTATTACCTTTGGGGCAAAAGGCGGATTTAATGCAGCCAAAACAATAGCCGATAACACCAAACTGTTTTCACTATTGGCCAATATTGGCGATACAAAATCCTTAATTATCCATCCGGCAAGTACTACGCACCAACAATTAAGCGAAAGCGATCAAGCCTCGGCAGGTGTTACACCCGATTTAATACGTTTATCGGTTGGACTTGAAGATATTGACGATTTAAAAGCCGATTTAAAGGAAGTGTTTGGTAAGATTTAATGGAAAGTGAAAAATGATAAGTGAAAAGTGAAAAACCAAAAGAGAATAATAAAAATTTTAAAAGTCCTTTGTCATTCTGAGCGAAGCGAAGCATCTCAAGTCGTAAATAAAACAAAGAGATGTTTCACTACCATTCAACATGACACGATTGCTGTCATTCTGAGCGAAGCGAAGAATCTCAGGAAAGGAAAGAAATTTTATTTAATCACAATTTGAGATTCTTCACTTCGTTCATCATGACATTCAGCAGTTTCTTGTCATTCTGAGCGAAGCGAAGAATCTTAGGAAAGTATTTAATAACGAAAAGAGATGCTTCACTATCGTTCAGCATGACACACAGCAGTTTTCTGTCATTCTGAGCAAAGCGAAGAATCTTGGAGCAATAACAGAAGAATCACAATAAAAACAAAATGTATAAAACATTAGGAACCCATAATTACTATGTTTACATACTAACAAATAAGAATAAAAATGTTGTTTATATTGGAATGACAAATAATCTTAAAGAAAGATTATATTTTCATTGTAATCCCGAAGCACATTCAAAGGCTTTTACAGCAAAATACAATTGTTTTTATTTGGTTTATTATGAGGTTTTTAACAGTGTGGAAGATGCAATTAATAGAGAAAAACAATTAAAAGGTTGGAAACGAATAAAAAAGGATGAATTAATAACGGGGTTTAACCCGGAATGGAAGTTTTTAAATAGTGAAATTTGAGATGTTTCACTACCGTTCAACATGACACGATTGCTGTCATTCTGAGCGAAGCGAAGAATCTCAATAAAGCGAAGCGTTTTATTTAATCGCGAAAAGAGATGCTTCACTTCGTTCGGCATGACATTCAGAAGTTCCTTGTCGTTCTGAGTAAAGCGAAGAATCTCAATAAAGCAAAGCGTTTTATTTAATCGCGAAAAGAGATGCTTCACTTCGTTTAGCATGACATTCAGCAGTTTTTTGTCATTCTAAGCAAAGCGGAGAATCATAAAGTTATAATAGAAGAATCCAATCACACAAAAAAGCATAAAGCAATTATATTGAAAAGTAATTTACAACATATCACCCTAAAAAACTTTATCACACAAAGTAACGTGTCCGTTCCCGAAATACAACTTAGTTATCAAGTGTTTGGCCGTACTTTGGGTA
>JBKEDH010000029.1:0-17281 GCA_047975295.1 Aestuariibaculum sp. | reverse complement strand
TTTTAAACTTTCTTTCGCAACTAAATCGTAATATTCTTCGGGTGTTAAAATTATTGGATAATTAATGTTGTACCCGCCTATTTTTTCAGTATAAATGTATCGGTTTGTTTTAGGATCGTAGGTATATTTAGACTCTACGTTACTTGGATTAGGCGTTTTTATCTGTCCTAAGCTAAAGCCGGTTTTAACAGAATCTTGTACGGGCTGCTGTGCCCATGCCCATGCCGAAAACAAGGTTGCTAAAATTAGAAGTGCACTTTTGTGTATTGGATTGTTGCACTTTTTATTCAATTTATAAGCCATGCGGTTAGTTGGTTCTATTCAAAAAAAATTATAGGTTTTTCAAGGCCTGCTTTATTATTATTTCTACAGTTGCCTCCGGCTGTGCTACAATTATTTTGTCCACAACACGCTCGGCTTGTTTTCTTACAAATCCAAGCACCTCTAAAGCAGATAACGCTTCTTCTTTATTTGTATTGCCTTTAGATGCCGAAACTTCGTCGATATCGTAAATTTTTAAAATTTTATCCTTTAAATCGATAATAACCCGTTGTGCCGTTTTGGCTCCAATTCCTTTTATTGATTGGATTAAGGCCACATCGCCCGAAGCAATACCATCAATAACCTGTTTTGGTGCTAACGACGACAGCATGGTACGGGCAATACTTGTTCCTATACCGCTAACCGAAATTAATAGTCTAAAAACCTCACGCTCCAATAAAGAAGAAAACCCATATAGTGTATGGGCATCTTCTTTTATTTGTAAATGGGTGTATAATTTTAAATTTTCGATATCGGGAATTTGGGAAAACGTATGCAATGAAATATGGAGCATATAGCCCACGCCATTGCAGTCTATAACCACATCGGTCGGATTTTTCTCGACAAGTTTACCTTGTATATGCGTTATCATTAGTTGCTGTTAGTTCTTAGCCAAATGTAATGATTTTATTTCAAATCTAAGTTAGCTTTTTCTTTCTCCATCTGTTCCCTTATGTTGGGCATCGATTACCGCAATGGCGGTCATGTTAACAATTTCATCTACACTTGCTCCAAATTGAAGGATATGAACAGGCTTGCGCATACCCATCATAATGGGGCCTATGGATTCCGATTCGTTCAATTCCTTTAACAATTTATATGTTATATTGGCAGAATTTAAACTGGGAAAAATAAGAGTATTCACCTTTTTATCGACCAACTTCGAGAAAGGGAACTTTTCTTTCAGCATCTCCGGATTAAGGGCAAAATCTGTTTGCAACTCGCCATCTACAATCAAATCGGGATAAAAACGGTGCAAATACGATACGGCATCCCTTACTTTTGTTGCGTTTGGATGAGTTGACGAACCAAAATTGGAATATGAAATCATGGCCATAATAGGGTTCATGCCAAACATTTTAACTACTTGCGAGGTCATTTGCGCAATCTTGGTAAGATCTTTTGTTCCGGGATCGATATTGATTGAGGTATCACTTAAAAACACAGGTCCTCTTTTGGTCATCATTACATTGGTAGTTGCCACCCTGTTTACACCTTTTGCCATACCTATAAGTTCCAGCATAGGTTTTACGACCGAAGGATAATTTCTGGAGTATCCCGAAATTAAAGCATCTGCATCACCTTCGTTTACCATCATGGCCGCAAAATAATTACGCTCGCGCATTAAACGCTCGGCGGTATAATAGGTTACACCACGACGTTTACGCTGTTGCCAATACACTTTGGCGTAGCGCTGCTTACGCTCGTCTTCTTCGTCGGATTTAGGGTCGATTATCAAAACATCGTCGGCATCGAATTCAATTTCTTTCATTAGGGCTTTAATCGTATCCTTTCTTCCTAACAGAATTGGAATGGCAGCACCTTCTTCATAAACAATCTGTGCTGCTTTTAGTACTGCCAATTGATCGGCTTCGGCATAAACTACCCGTTTGGGGTCGAATTTGGCCCGGTTAAACAATAACCGTACTAATTTGTTATCGGAGCCCAAACGCTCGCGCAGTTTGTCCTGATAAGCTTCCCAATCGGTTATGGGTTCTTTAGCTATACCGCTTTCAATTGCTGCTTTGGCTACTGCCGGTGGCACTTCGGCAATTAATCGGGGATCGAATGGTTTTGGAATAATGTAATCCTTGCCAAAAGTTAAACGTGTTTCGCCATAAGCAATATTTACCTGTTCGGGTACGGGTTCTTTGGCTAAACGTGCCAAGGCCTCAACCGCTGCCATTTTCATAGCTTCGTTTATTTTTGCTGCTCTAACATCCAATGCGCCCCTAAAAATAAAAGGAAATCCCAACACATTGTTTACTTGGTTAGGATGGTCACTACGGCCGGTAGCCATTATAATATCTTTTCGGGTCGATACCGCCAGATTATAGTTTATTTCTGGATCGGGATTTGCCATGGCGAAAACTATTGGTGTTTCTGCCATGGACAGCAACATTTCGGGCGAAACGATATTGGCCATCGAAAGTCCAATAAACACATCGGAACCTTTCATGGCTTCCTCCAATGTATCTATTTTTCTATCGGTTGCAAACTCGGCCTTTTCGGGTGTTAGGTTTTCCCTATCGTTACGGATAACGCCTTTACTATCAAGCATTACCATATTTTCACGCTTGGCACCAAAGGCCTGATAAAGTCGCGAACATGAAATAGCTGCCGCACCTGCTCCGCTAATTACTATTTTTACTTCATCTATTTTTTTATTGGCTATTTCCAACGCATTGATAAGTGCTGCTGCCGATATAATAGCCGTACCATGCTGGTCGTCGTGCATTACAGGAATATCGAGTTCTTCCTTTAAACGACGTTCTATTTCGAAAGCTCCCGGTGCTTTTATATCTTCCAAGTTAATACCCCCAAATGTAGGTGCAATGTTTTTTACGGTCTGGATAAATTCCTCGACATTTTCGGTATCAACTTCTATATCGAATACATCGATATCGGCAAATATTTTAAACAACAGCCCTTTTCCTTCCATTACAGGCTTAGATGCTTCGGGGCCTATATTTCCAAGACCTAATACCGCCGTTCCGTTAGATATTACAGCAACCAAATTACCTTTTGCCGTGTATTTATATGCGTTGTTCTTGTCTTTTTCTATTTCCAAACAGGGCTGTGCCACTCCGGGCGAATAGGCCAACGACAAATCCCGCTGTGTTGCATAACGTTTTGTTGGCACTACCTTTATTTTACCGGGTGTTGGCTTGGCGTGATATACCAGTGCTTCCCTGCGTTTGCTTTCTTCGCTCATATATATTATTTGTTAACGATTAAACAACAAAGATAGCAATACTGCGAAAAGAGCATTGTTAAAACAGCTATTTTTTAAAATGTGTCCTGATTTGTTGTCGATTAGGAAAAACAACATCGGGATTGGTAAGGTTATTCAATGCTTTAACAGTTTTGCCTATTTACAAGGAGAAACCATAACCTATAAAGAGATATTATTGCCCACCAATATTATCCATGATTCGATCTAATCTTTCAAAAAACGAATATTACGTGTTAACCCTGAAAACTTGGTTCGCTTTACCGCCGATTTTTTAAATATAACCCTAAAAGTTTCTTCGGTTAGTTCCTGCCAGTCTTTTTGATTCATTTGTAGTAAATCGTTATGAGGTTTAAAATCGGGTTCATTATGGGGTGTCGAAAACCGGTTCCAAGGACAAACATCTTGGCATATATCGCAACCAAACATCCAGTCGTCCATTTTGCCTTTAAATTCGGCCGGAATATTTTCTTTTAGTTCTATAGTTAGGTACGAAATACATTTACTGCCATTAACCACATAAGGAGCCACAATGGCTTCGGTTGGGCAGGCATCTATACAGGCTGTGCAAGTACCACAATGGTTGGTGGTAGGCGCATCGTATTCCAAATCCAAATCCAAAATAAGTTCGGCTACAAAATTAAAAGAACCCGATTTTTGTGTAAGTAACAAACTGTGCTTGCCTACCCAGCCCAAACCGCTTTTTGCCGCCCAAGCCTTATCTAAAACCGGTGCCGAATCCACAAAAACGCGGCCATCGACTTCTCCTATTTCTTCTTTTATAAAATTGAACAATGCTTTTAATTTATCTTTTAAAGTAAAATGATAATCGATACCATAAGCATATTTCGAGATTTTGTAACTATTTGGATTTTGCTTTTCCTGCGGATAATAATTAAACAACAAAGACACTACACTTTTTGCACCTTCAACCAACAAACGAGGATCCAAGCGTTTATCGAAATGGTTTTCCATGTAATGCATCTGTCCATTAAAACTTTGTTTTAAGTAACGTTCTAATCGTGGTGCTTCATCCTCAAGAAAATCGGCCTTACTTATTCCACAGGACAAAAAACCAAGGCGTTTGGCTTCGGCTTTTATTTGTTGTGAATATTTGCTTTTTCGATCCATTAACAGAAAAGAGCTACTAAAATAAACCTCCCTGAATACCACCTTTTATTTTACCAAGGTGCTTATAGGCCAATTCGGTTACTTCCCGTCCACGTGGTGTACGCATAATAAAGCCTTGTTGGATTAAAAAGGGTTCGTAAACTTCCTCTATGGTTTCGGCACTTTCGCTAACAGCGGTTGCCAAAGTGGTAATACCCACAGGCCCACCCTTAAATTTATCGATAATGGTATTTAGAATTTTGTTATCCATTTCGTCAAGACCATGAGCATCGACATTTAAGGCCTTGAGCGAAAATTGGGCTATTTTTATGTCTATACTTCCGTTACCTTTTATTTGGGCAAAATCGCGAACACGGCGTAAAAGAGCATTGGCTATACGTGGTGTACCCCGACTACGACCTGCAATCTCTATGGCAGCTTCCATTGTTATGGGCACACTTAAAATTGACGCACTACGTTCTACTATGGTTGATAGTAGCTCTGTACTGTAATACTGCAACCGGCTTTGAATACCAAAACGGGCACGCATAGGCGATGTTAGCAGGCCCGAACGAGTCGTAGCCCCCACCAAAGTAAACGGATTTAGGTTTATTTGTACGGTACGAGCATTGGGGCCGGACTCGATCATGATATCGATTTTATAATCTTCCATGGCCGAGTACAGATACTCTTCAACAATAGGACTTAACCGATGGATTTCGTCTATAAACAATACATCGCGCTCCTCTAAATTGGTTAGTAGTCCGGCAAGATCGCCTGGTTTGTCCAAAACAGGCCCGGATGTTACTTTTATACCAACATTCAGCTCATTTGCTAGAATATGTGCCAATGTAGTTTTACCTAAGCCCGGAGGCCCATGAAACAGGGTGTGATCCAAGGCTTCATTACGTAAATTGGCCGCTTGGACAAAAACCTGTAAATTTTCCAACACCTGATCCTGTCCCGTAAAATCACTAAACGAAAGCGGACGTAGTTTCTTTTCGACATCGAGATCTTCAGTCGAAAAATTATTGTTGGTCGGATCTAAATTTTCGTTCATACTTACACATTTACATCGTTAAGCAAATATAAATAAAAAGCCTTTCTTTATGGTAGAAAGGCTTTGTTATATAATTCTGCATTTGTTGTTTTAATGATGAAGTTCTTCTTCTCCTTCTTTAAACGGTACGTTTTGCGGTACAAAATCTTCATCGTGCCCCGGTTTGCTGTAATCGTAAGCCCAACGATATACATGAGGAATTTCGCCCGGCCAGTTACCGTGAATATGCTCTACAGGTGTTGTCCACTCCAAAGTATTGGATTTCCAAGGGTTTTGTGTTGCTTTTTTTCCGTAGAAAATACTAATAAAAAAGTTATATAGATAAACTATTTGAACAATACCTCCTATTATGGCAAATATGGTTATTACAACATTTACATTGGCCAAATCGTCGAACAACGGAAAATTACTGTTTGTATAATAACGACGTGGCAAACCTGCCATTCCTATAAAGTGCATAGGAAAGAACACACCATAGGCACATATTGCGGTAATCCAAAAATGGATATAGCCCAAATTTTTGTTCAACATACGTCCAAACATTTTTGGATACCAATGATAAATACCAGCAAACATACCATAAAGTGCCGAAATACCCATTACCAAGTGGAAGTGCGCTACCACAAAATAGGTGTCGTGAACATTAATATCCAAAGCACTATCGCCAAGTATGATTCCTGTTAAACCTCCTGATATAAATGTTGATACAAATCCGATAGAGAACAACATAGCGGGATTCATTTGTAAATTTCCTTTCCATAGCGTTGTAATCCAGTTAAAAGCCTTTACCGCCGATGGGATTGCAATTAATAATGTTGTAAATGTAAATACCGAGCCTAAAAACGGATTCATTCCCGACACGAACATATGGTGCCCCCATACTATTGTCGATAAAAAAGCAATAGCCAGTACCGAAGTTACCATGGCACGGTAACCAAAAATCGGTTTTCTTGAATTGGTTGCCATAATTTCGGAAACAATACCCATAGCAGGTAATATTACAATATATACTTCCGGATGTCCCAAGAACCAAAATAAGTGTTCGAACAATACGGGAGATCCTCCTTGATAGTGCAATACTTCGCCTTGTATAAAAATATCGGACAAGAAGAACGATGTACCAAAACTTCTATCCATGATAAGCAGCAATGCTGCCGATAGTAATACCGGAAACGAAACAATACCTATTATTGCCGTGATAAAGAATGTCCATATAGTTAACGGAAGTCTGGTCATAGACATGCCTTTTGTTCTTAAATTAAGAACCGTTACCACATAATTTAACGATCCTAATAAAGACGATGCAATAAATATAGCCATAGATACCAGCCAAAGCGTCATTCCCATTCCAGAGCCTCCCTGTGCCATTGGCAAAGCACTAAGTGGCGGATAGATGGTCCATCCTGCTGCTGCCGGTCCGGCTTCGACAAATAGAGATAATACCATGATTATACTTGACAGGAAGAATAACCAATACGATATCATATTTAAAAAGCCCGATGCCATATCGCGTGCACCAATTTGAAGCGGAATTAAAAGGTTACTAAATGTACCACTTAAACCTGCTGTTAGTACAAAAAATACCATAATGGTACCATGTATGGTTACCAAAGCTAAATAAATATCGGCATCCATAACACCATCTGGTGCCCATTTGCCCAACAAAGCTTCGAACAGTACATTGGGTTCTTCCGGCCATGCAATTTGCATACGGAACATAATAGACATTAATACACCTATTACACCCATTATAGTACCGGTAATTAAGTACTGTTTGGCTATCATCTTATGGTCCATACTAAAAATATATTTAGTCATGAATGTTTCCTTATGATGATGTCCGTGGTCGGTATGATTAAGAGTATCTTCGTGTGCTGACATATCTTATATCGTTATTTATCGTTGTAAATTATTAGTTAGTAGTCGTTAAAGAATTTTTAAATTCCTTTTGCTCGCTTAACCAAGCTTTGTAGTCTTCTTCGCTTTCAACAACAATTTTCATTTGCATATTGTAATGCGATTTTCCACAAATTTTGTTGCAAAGCAGTAAATAATCGAATTCATATTTATCTAAAGCTTCACTACCTTTGGCAATCAATTCTTTGCTTTTTTCGGCTCTAATCTTATTAATATTGGCAACTTTATCTTGTATGTCTTTATTTTGCCTCATATCGGCCGTTGTTACTGTTGGTGTAAAACCAAATTGTGTAATCATACCCGGTACGCAATTCATCTGTGCTCTAAAATGTGGCATATAGGCCGAGTGCAGTACATCTTGCGAGCGCATTTTAAATATTACGGGCTTTCCTACGGGCAAATGCAGTTCGCTAGTAATAATATCGTCTTGGGCATTGGGGTCGGCTTCATCCAAACCTAATATATTGGCTCTGTCTATATCTATTAAACGTACATTGGCTTTACCTAAAGTATTATCGCTGCCGGCATAACGAGCCTTCCAGTTAAATTGTTGGGCATATAGCTCGACGACTAATGGGTCTTCGCTTTCATCGACATTCATGATATTGACCCATGTATTAAGTCCATATATAATAAGTCCTGCCAATACAATTACAGGAATAGTGGTCCAGATAATTTCCAATTTGTTGTTATCGGCAAAAAATAAGGCTTTACGCCCTTTTTCTCCTTTATATTTAAAGGCGAAGTAATGTAATAAAAACTGGGTAACGGCCTGTACAAAGAAGATAAGTACAAAAGTGGTTATCATTAAGCCATCGATGGTTTCGCCATGTTCGGAAGCCGAATTGGACAGCAAAGGCAAATCGCCCCATTTAACCATACAAACTATTGTAATGATATAAATGAACGCCAAGAAACCCATCATTAAATACGCATTAACGGTATTGTCTTTATCGTTGGCCACTTGGGAATTTTCGCTTTTAACTTGAGCTAAGTCGAAAATTTTTACCAATTGCCAAATGGCAATTAGAATAAATACTAAAACTATTATTGTTAATAGAGTTGTCATGTTATATTATTAGTGTTTGTTCCTGTGTTTAATCTCAATTAATAGTGAAATTCCTTACTTTCTTTGGTAAAAGGATATCTTTTTGCCAATAAAGGTGCTTTTGTTAAAGCTGTAAACACTATAAAAATGAATAAACCGGCAAAGAGTAAAACCGAACTTATCTCCGGAATACCAATGGCCCATCGATCGCCAACAGTTGCAGGCATAATCATATTAAATACATCTATATAGTGGCCGACCAATATAACAATTCCTGTTAAAACTACAAACCATGGCACACGCTTAAAGTCGGCATTCATTAATAACAATAAGGGGAATACAAAATTTAGCACAACCATTCCCAAAAACAATAGGTTGTAATCGTTAAAACGGGTTACAAAATAGGTTACCTCTTCCGGAATATTGGAATACCATATAAGCATAAATTGCGAGAACCACAAATAGGTCCAGAATATACTAAAGGCAAACATATATTTTGCTACATCGTGCAAGTGATTTTCGTTTACAAACTCTAAATATCCTCTCGATTTTAGGTAAATTGATATCAAGGACAGTACGGTTATTGCCGTAACAAACATACTGGCAAACACGTACCAACCAAATAAGGTAGAGAACCAGTGCGGATCGACACTCATAATCCAATCCCAAGACATCATGGATTCGGTGTAGATAAAGAATACTAAAAACACTGCTGCAATACGGAACGATTTTTTAAAGTTCCTGTTGTCTTCGGCTGTATCTTGAGCAATTGAAAATTTACGTGCAAAATGACGATAAATAGCCCAACCTGCAATAAAAATTAAACCACGAATGGTAAATCCGGTAATATTTAACCAACCAGCTTTTCCTTGAATTAGTTTATCGTGTGCTACTATATCGGGATCCATCCAAACAAATAGGTTGTAATGTCCTATAGTTCCCGATGCTACCGCTATCAACAAAACAATTAAGGCTCCCGGCAAGACATAAGCTGTCATACCCTCCATTACCCGAAACAATACGGGCGACCATCCTGCCTGCGATGCTATTTGAATGGCATAAAAAGCCAACATTCCTAAACCTATCATCATAAAAAAGAATGCTGCTACGTAAAGTGCTGCCCAAGGTCTATTAGATATTTGATGTTGTACGTGCTCAGCATGGGCATCGCCATGGTGGGCATCTTCGGTATGAGCTTCTTCATCGCCATGCGAATCGTGGGTATTGGCTACTACATGTGTATCTGCTTCATGACCACCGTGATGGGCTTCTTCTTCGGCAAGAATATTTTTTACTTCTTCTAAAGATTTATGAGATGTCATAAAACCATATCCTACCCCTAATGCGCCTACTATCATCAGGATAAAAGAAAATGTCTTTAACTTATTCGAGAATGTGTACATATCTATAGTAATCTTATCGGTCTTATTTTTCTAAATCGGCTTTTAATTTCAAAACATACGAAACCACTTGCCAACGTTCTTCTTCGTTTATTTGGTTTTTATAGGAGCCCATAGCATTTTTTCCATAGTAAATGGTATGGTAAATACTACCTTCGGTAATGGCTCTTCCTGCATCGTCGTAACTTGGAATACCCAATATTTTTTCGCGCTTAACCAAGTTTCCTTGTCCATCGCCTTTTGTTCCATGGCAAATACCACAGTATATATCATATAATTTTTTACCGCGTTCTAAATCGACTTCCGAAGTAGACAAAGGGCTTTTTAAATTTGCTTTTGCCAGTAAAAAATCGTCGTTCGATTCGCCATAATCCAAAGGCACATGCCCTCTGGCTACACTTCCTTCGGCGGGTAACTGTGCTTCAAGCCCATTTCTAAATGGTGCTTCACCATAAGTTTCGTAACCCACAGATTCGTACATATTTGGCATGAATTGATAGTTTGGTTCTGAATCCGATTTACAGGAAACAGCTATAAAAACTACTGTTAGTGCTAATATTTTAATTACGCTTTTCATCATTGTATTATTAGTGCGCTTTATCAATTAAATTAATTTCGACTGCCCCTGTTTCCTTTAACAAATTTCTTAATGCATTGCCATCGTCGCTTACAGGTATCTCCATTAAAAAATGGTCATCGGTTGTTCTGGGATCCGGGTTTTCGGCTTTTTTAAATGGCCACATTCTACTGCGTAAATAAAATGTTATTACCATTAAGTGGGCTGCAAAAAACACGGTCAACTCGAACATAATAGGTACAAAAGCCGGCATGTTTTCTATATAACTAAAACTTGGTTTACCACCTATGTTCTGTGGCCAGTCTTCAATCATGATATAGTTCATCATTACCGTTGCCACTGTTAAACCTATTAAGCCATAAATAAACGACGCTATGGCTATCCTTGTTGGTGCCAACCCCATAGCTTTGTCTAATCCGTGTACCGGAAAAGGGGTATATATTTCTTCTATATGATATTTCTCTGCCCGCACCTTTTTTACGGCCGACATTAAAATATCATCATCATTATAAATAGCGTGAATAACTTTTGAAGCTTCCATTTACTATAACTTAGTTTATTAATTTTTTAGCTTGTCCGGACCAATCGTCGCGTTCTGCCCTTCCGGGGAACGATCCTGTAATGGCATCTAACAAGTCGTATTCTTTCTTTGTCATTTTACTAACTTGTAGGTAGGTATAAATACCAATACTATTAAGTATTTCTTCCATTTTTGGCCCTATACCGTTTATTACCTGTAAGTTATCTGCTTTTTGAGTTTCGGCATCGAAAGCACCTATTACTCCCAGTAAGTCCTGCACTTTAGCAGAGTTTTCTTCTGCAGAGATAGCTGTAGAAGCTCCAGAAGTTCTGTCATCTGCTCCTGTGCCGGACAAGCTTCCGCCTGCTTCTCTAATCTTTTTATAACTTTCGCCAGATGATTTTAAGATGGTCTTTACCTCTGCCTGTGCAATTACAGGGAATGTTCTTGAGTATAACAAGAATAACACAAAGAAGAAACCTATTGTTCCTATAAATGTTCCTATATCTATAAATGTTGGCGAGAACATAGTCCAAGATGATGGTAAATAATCCCTGTGCAACGAGGTTACGATAATTACAAAACGCTCGAACCACATACCTACGTTTACTACTATCGAGATAAAGAATGAGAACATAATACTGGTTCTTAGTTTTTTGAACCACATAAACTGTGGCGAGAATACGTTACAAGACATCATCATCCAATACGCCCAAGCGTAGGGTCCTGTTGCTCTGTTTAAAAAGGCGTATTGCTCGTACTCTACTCCCGAATACCAAGCAATAAACAACTCGGTAATATAGGCAACACCTACTATCGAACCTGTAATCATGATTACAATATTCATTAGTTCTATGTGCTGTAAAGTAATATAATCTTCGAGGTTACACACCTTACGCATAATAATAAGTAGTGTATTTACCATGGCAAACCCAGAAAATACTGCGCCTGCAACGAAATACGGTGGGAATATGGTGGTATGCCATCCCGGTATTACAGAAGTTGCAAAATCGAACGATACGATAGTGTGTACCGAAAGTACCAGTGGTGTTGCCAATCCGGCAAGTACCAAGGATACTTCTTCGAAACGTTGCCAATCTTTAGCCCGTCCTGACCACCCGAAACTTAATAACGAATATATTTTCTTTTGGAATGGTTTAATGGCGCGATCTCGCAACATGGCAAAATCGGGCAATAACCCTGTCCACCAAAATACAAGCGATACCGATAAGTATGTCGAAATAGCAAATACGTCCCAAAGTAGTGGTGAGTTAAAGTTTACCCATAAGGAACCAAATTGATTTGGAATAGGCAATACCCAATAACCTAACCATGGACGCCCCATGTGGATAATAGGGAACAGACCAGCCTGTACTACCGAGAAGATAGTCATCGCCTCGGCCGAACGGTTAATAGCCATTCTCCATTTTTGACGGAACAGTAACAGTACTGCAGAAATAAGTGTTCCTGCGTGGCCGATACCTACCCACCAAACAAAGTTGGTAATATCCCAAGCCCAACCTACAGTTTTATTTAAACCCCAAGTACCTATACCTGTGGCTATGGTATATATAATACATCCTATTCCCCAAAGAAATGCTACTAGTGAAATACCAAAAACTATCCACCATTGTTTGTTAGCTTTTCCTTCAACAGGTCTGGCCACATCGACAGTAACATCGTGATATGATTTTTCGCCTGTAACTAAGGGTCTTCTAATAGGTGCTTCGTAATGAGACGCCATAATTAATTATATAATTGATTTCTTATTAATTTTATTTTATGCTTCGGTTGCCGTATTTCTTACTTTAGTTTGATAGATAACGTTGGGTTTTGTTCCAACATGCTCTAACAAATGGTACATACGGTCATCATCTTTAAGGTTTGCTATTTGACTTTCCTTATCGTTAATATCTCCAAACACCATGGCTCCACTACCACAGGCTGCCGAACACGCCGTTTGGAAATCGCCATCTTTAATGGCTCGTCCGTCACGTTTGGCATCCAAAATGGTTTTTTGTGTCATTTGGATACACATTGAGCATTTTTCCATTACCCCTCGTGAACGTACCACTACATCGGGATTTAGTACCATACGGCCTAAATCGTCGTTCATATAGTAATCGAACTCATCGTTTTCGGCATACAGGAACCAGTTAAAGCGACGCACTTTGTACGGACAGTTGTTGGCGCAATACCTTGTACCTACACAACGGTTATAAGCCATGTGGTTTTGCCCTTGGCGACCATGCGATGTTGCCGCTACCGGACAAACCGTTTCGCAAGGTGCGTGGTTACAGTGCTGGCACATTACCGGTTGGAATGCTACTTGAGGATTATCGGCAGGATGTTCCATTTCTCCAAAACCACCTAACGAACCATTGTCGCCAAACAAACCGGAGAAACCATCTTTCTTTTCATTATCTTCTTCGAATGTAGCATCAGACGAGTAATATCTATCAATACGCAACCAGTGCATATCACGGCTACGACGTACTTCTTCCTTACCTACAACCGGTACATTATTTTCGGCGTGACATGCTATAACACAAGCACCACATCCGGTACAGGCATTTAAGTCTATCGATAAGTTGAAGTGATGCCCTATAGATCGGTCAAATTCATCCCATAAATCAACATCAGGAGATGTTACAGGGGTTTCTTGGTGATCTAACGACACAACCGGAATAGGATTCCAATATTTTTTATCTTTTGTATTAAATATTTCCAAAGTGGTTTCCTTAACAATATCGCCACGTCCCATTAAGGTATTGTGCAACTGTACACATGCAAACTCATGCTCGCCAGAAGATGCCTCGATGGTTACTTGCTGCACATTGTTAAAGTCGTTATATAATGCATAGGCATTTACACCTGTTTGCATTTCGGTTTTAAGCCCCAATGTTTTTCCGTATCCAAAAGACAGTCCTACAGAACCTTTAGCTTGTCCCGGTTGGATAATAACAGGTGCTGTAACAGTTGTACCATTAACAGTAATGTTTGCATAACTACCATTTAACGCACCTGTTGCCACATGCCAGTTTTTTAGCCCTAATGCTTCGGCATCGGCCTTAGATACAGTTAAATAATTATCCCAAGACACCCGTGTTATAGGATCTGGAAATTCTTGTAACCATGGGTTGTTGGCCTGCTGCCCATCGCCCATTCCAACTTTAGAATACAAGCTTAACTCCAAACTATCGCTTTGTGCAGAGGCTGCCAATTTATTTGCAGCAATTCCAGAAGGAATAGGTGCTATTTTAGTAGCAATTCCATTTGAACCACCGGTAGCAATAGTTTGTGTAGAGGTTGTAGTTACATATTCGTCTTTATCTTCATCTTTTATTCCTACCCCAACAGCTACATCGTGGATAATACCTCCTACCCAAGTTCTGTCTTTTTTATCCTTTAAGGTTGTTGCTGTAGTTTCTACTGTTTTGGTAGAACCGCCTGCAGATATAGCACTTGAAGTTCCTGCAATAAACACACCGTCGTGCAAGGCTTGGTTAAAAGAACCTCCTTTTAAAATACCGGAATTCCAAGTTTCCTTTATATAATCGTGGTACGATATATCGTTACCGTTCCATTTTAATAACGCATCTTGAAATTGTCGCGTATTGAATATAGGACGGATGGTAGGCTGTATTAAGCTAAAATGTCCCTTTTTAATTTCCACATCGCCCCAAGACTCCAAATAGTGAGGTGCCGCAGCGATATATTGTGTTTGTGTTGATGTTTCATCGGCTTTCATCGAGAAAGTGATTGAAAGTTCGGTTTTTTGTAAACCTTCATGGAAATCGGCAGCATTTGGCAAAGAATACATAGGGTTAACACCACTCATTATAATTGCGGCTACCTTTCCTGCTTTCATATCGGTTATTAAAGCTTTAACAGCCTTATCGCTTCCTTGTCTCGTTTTTATGGGTGTAGTAGGATTAAATGCTTTACTTTTTAAAAATTCGTTTATTCCCAATACGACCGACTGAGCGTTAATATCGTTTAAACCTGTAAGTACAACGGCCGAGCTTCCTGCTCTTTTCAATTCGGAAGCTGCATTTTTAACTGCTTCTTCTACATTACCTGACAAACCGCTTACAGAAACATTTTCGCCCGTAATTAGACTATATAACTTAGCCAAAGCTAATTTTTGTTGGCTTGGTGTTAAAGGCACCCGTTTATCGGCATTGGCACCCGATAACGACATATTGGCCTCGAACTGAATATGACGAGACATTTTACCATTTGCAGGAATCCTTTTCTTTGCATAATCACAGTCGAAACCGCCACCTTGCCAATCGCCCAAGAAGTCGGCACCAAAAGAAACAATGGTCATCGCCTTAGAAAAATCGTAATTAGCCAAACCTCTTTCGCCATATCTTGCTTGAAATGCATCTAAAGCGGCAGATTCTGAAACGGCATCGTAAACGACATGGCGTACATTACCGTATTTTGCCTTAAACTCCAAAATCAATTTACTGGTTGACGGACTGGCAAAGGTTTGTGTTAACAGCACAATCTCTTTTCCGGCTCCCGACAAACTTGTCAATTTTTGGCTTGTTTCGGCATCAAACGTATCCCAAGAAATAACTTCGGAATCTTTTTGTGGATTTTGAACACGCAAACTATCATACAAACCTAAAACCGACGCATTAACCCTTGCATTGGCATCGCCGTTGGTTTTGGCCAAAGTATTGTTTTCAATCTTTATAGGGCGGCCTTCCCTTGTCTTTACCAATACACTTGCAAAATCGAATCCGTCGGCAATCGTTGTGGCATAATAATTTGCCACACCGGGAATAATCTCCTCTGGTTGCACAACGTAAGGTATTGCTTTTTTTACAGGTCCCTCGCAAGCTGCCAACGATGCAGCAGCAGTTGTAAACCCTACATATTTTAGAAAATCACGACGTGATGTAGTTGTTGCCTCCAACGATTCCTTGTCGCCCAAAAATTCATCGGTAGGAATCTCCGACACAAACTCGTTGTGTTTTAGCGTCTCAACAATTGAGCTGTTTTTGTCAAGCTCTTCAACACTTTTCCAGTATTTCTTGTTTGATGACATATTGTATAATTGAATTACTTCTTTATTAATTTATTAATAGTGACATTTACCACACTCTAAGCCACCCATTTGGGCAACTGTTAGTTTCTCCACACCATACTTCTTGGATAATTCTTCGTGAATCTTAGCGTAGTATTCGTTGTCTTCTACTTTTACTTCTGTTTTACGATGACAGTCTATACACCATCCCATTGTTAATGACGAGTATTGGTACATAACCTCCATTTCCTCTACAGGACCGTGACATGTTTGGCACTCCAAACCGGCCACCTCGACGTGCTGTGAATGGTTGTAATATACAAAATCCGGCAGGTTATGGATACGCACCCATTTTACGGGCTTGGTCTCTCCTGTGTAACTTTGGTCTTCATCACTCCAACCTACAGCATCGTATAATTTCTTAATCTCACCATCGTAAAACTCTTTAGTGTACTCGGCAGTTGTTTCGCCATTGTATTCGTAGATTGATTTATGACAGTTCATACAAACATTAAGCGATGGTATCCCCGATGTTTTACTTACCCGTGCCGAAGAGTGACAAAACTTACAGTCTATATTGTTATCGCCCGCATGTATTTTATGTGAAAAATGAATAGGTTGAACCGGCTGATAGCCTTGATCTATACCTATCTGCATAAAATAGCCATACGCATAATAAGCACCTGCCAACAATAAAAATACAGACAACACCAACATTAAGAACTGATTTTTAACAAAAGCCTTCCAAACCGATTTCCCAGAATTTGCTTCGGGCAATTCTACATTTTGCACAGCTGCAAAACGACGTAAAGTTTTGTTTACCAAATACAGGCCAAGCACTAATAATAAGAACAAAATGGCAAAAGCAGCCAAGATAACCTGGTTGTTAACACCTCCCGAACTTTCACCTCCAGTTTGCGAAGCAACCTGTGCGGCAGTAGCTTGAGCCGGGGCTGCCTGTTTTTGCTGCGCAGTATAGGCTAAAATATCGTCTATATCCTGATCGGACAATTGCGGAAACGGCGTCATGGGCATTTTCGAATACTCTTCGAAAATCTTATTGGCATACGCATCACCCGACTTAATTAAAGCCGTGCTGTTACGTATCCACGAGGCCAACCACTCTTTATCCAAGCCCTGCTCTTCTTCCAACTTCTGTTGGATATTACGAAGCGCAGGCCCCGTCATTTTTTTATCTAATTGATGACATGCGGCACAATTGGTATTAAATAATGTTTTCCCTTTGGCAGGATCGCCTTCTTGTGCAGTAATAGCAGTTGAAAATGCTAATAAAAAAATTAAGCTTAAACCAAAAACGTTTTTACCTAATGTAC
>JBKEDH010000027.1:0-3206 GCA_047975295.1 Aestuariibaculum sp. | reverse complement strand
AATAATTCTTTTATAGTATAAAAATCGTTACATGGAGCTATTTGTTTAAACCATCTTAATACCTAAACCCTCCCAATATTTTAAGATGGTTTTTACGTATATTTGTTCCAGTAATAATCCACTATTATTAAAATATGAAAAAGATATACCTCTCCCTTTTTATTTTTATATTAACTACTGCAATATATGCCCAAGATCTAGAAAAAGTAAAAGGCAATAAGGTTATAACCCGCCAAGAAACCCAAATCGACGATTTTCACACTATAATTATCGATAACGATTTTAAAGTCGGTTTAATACAAGGGCAAACAGCGTCGGTAGATGTAGAAACCGACGAAAACCTACACGAATATCTGGATTTTAATATAAGTAAAGGTGTATTAACCCTTAGCAAAACAGCAAAATTATCACCCAAAAAGAGCATTGTCCTTAAAGTAAGTTATAGCGATAATTTAACCAATATTAGGGTTAAGGACAAAGCCGAGGCATATTCACTAACTCCTATAGATTTGGAGAATATTACTCTAATTGTAGAAGGTTCGGCCGAAGCCAAATTAACCTTAAAAGCAGATCATTTTACGTTTCAAAGTAACGAAAAAACCAAGACAGAATTAAACATTACCAGTAAAAGCGCCACATTCACATTAAGTGGAAATGCCAAACTCGATGCCCATGTGTATTCCGATTCTACCCAAATAGAACAGTACGACCGATCTAAAATATCCTTTGAAGGCAAAACCAACGAGCTAACGGTTTTAGCAGATAATAATGCGCAATTTGCAGGAAGTAAATTTTTGGCCCAAACCTGTAAAACCACCAACGAAGCGTCTGGCGATACTTTTCTTAATGTTTCGGGTAATGTTGTCATTGATGCGGCAGGCAGCAGTAGTGTTTATTTATACAACAACCCCAAAATTACAATTGAACGTTTTAACGATTCGGCAAAAATTCAAAAAAAGGAATAATTCCATCAAACGAATTATATATTTTAGGACGTAAAACAGCATTTTTTTAGCCAATTGAAACGGTTTAAACGAGTTCAATATTCTGTATTAAGATTTATCATCAAGCTCATTTAAACTTTTTGGATCGAGGTGAATATTAGGATGCTTTTTATTAAAAACAGGATCGCACAAAACCAAAATTCATTTCATTTTATTATATTGGTACCGTCTGTAGAATTTTTAACGGCCGTAAAACAAAACAAACTATAAAATGAAACACACAGTATTAAGTTTTAATCACACAGTAGAATGTTAACTGGGTGGTCCATGCGACCATTAAAAACAATAAATATTAACACATGAAACATTTTTCCAAACTTCTTCTATCCGCAATTATTTGTTCCTTTCTATTTGGATGCAAACAAAAACAAACTCCTCCAAGCCCACTTGAAACACCAACAGCAAGACCCCACGTTATTCTAATTATGTCCGACCAGCAACGAGGTGATGCCATAGGTCTTGTAAATAGTAACGTACTTTCTCCCAACATAGATAAATTGGCCGAAGATGGTGTATGGTTTAAAAATGGTTATTCTACTGTACCCAGCTGTACTCCTGCTCGCTCGGTACTTATGACAGGGCTATCACCTTGGCACAACGGCATGTTGGGCTATGCCCAAAAAACAGCTGTTTACCGAAAGCACGAAATGTCTCAACTACTTCGAGATGCTGGATATTACACCTGTGGTATTGGCAAAATGCACTGGACACCACAACGCTATAAACGAGGGTTTCACGAACTTTATCTTGATGAAAGTGGCAGAGTTGAAGACCCTAATTTTATAAGTGATTATAGAGCTTGGTTTAAAGAGCAAACAAACGATTCCTTAGATCCCGATGTTACCGGCATTGGTTGGAACGAAAATAGAGGAGGTATTTACAAACTGCCCGAAAACCTACACCCTACAACTTGGACAGGGCAAAAAGCGGTCAATTTTATAAAATCGTACAACCATAAAGAACCCTTGTTCCTAAAAGTATCTTTTGCACGTCCGCACAGCCCTTACGATCCTCCAAAACGTTATCTCGATATGTACAAGGATACACCAATCGCTGCTCCAATAAAAAGTGATTGGTCTACTCCTTTTAAAGATTACAACAGCTCAAAAAAAGGAGTGAAATCTAGTGGTGTTTCCTCGGTTTCGGGCTACGATATTGCTTTTGGAGATATGGGCGATGCGTTTGCCATTAACAGTATAAAACATTATTATGCCAATATTACCTTTATCGACGATCAAGTAGGAGAAATAATCAAAACATTAAAGGATAAAAACATGTACGATAATGCTGTTATTATCTTTCTTTCAGATCACGGCGATATGTTGGGCGACCACTACCACTGGCGAAAAACATATGCTTATCAAGGCTCGGCCAATGTTCCTTTTATTTTAAAATATCCCTTGCAAAAAGATGCTTATTCTGTTAAAAACGGAACACAAATGGAACAGGTTGTAGAGCTTCGAGATGTTTTACCTACATTTCTCGATGCCGCCGAAGCTTCCATTCCAAATGATTTAGATGGAAAAAGTCTTTTAAATTTAGTGAAACAGAAAAATCCGGAATGGCGGGAATATATCGATTTAGAACATGCACAAGTATATGACGAGCGTAACTATTGGACTGGGCTTACCGATGGTACCTGGAAATATATTTTCTTCCCTTTTGATGGCTCGGAACAGCTTTTCAACTTAAAAAACGATCCTTTAGAGCAACAACAATTGGCCGGACTTGACCAATATGCGGACAAACTTTTAGAATGGCGCAAAAAAATGGGAAGCCATTTAGAAGAACGTGGAGCAGAATACGTAGCCAACGGCATACCTATTAAACGTAAAAATATCTTGTTTTCGCCCCATATGCCCTCAAATGATTATGGCGATTACCAAAGCTTTTTGGATAAAGAAAATAAGTAGCACTAAATAATTCAAAAAAAAAACATATTGTTAATATTGGTAACTGTTTATACCTCAAAGGTCTTGAAGACCTTTGAGGTATAAAAAATAAACTCAATAAATTATTATTTATAATCTACAACGAAAGCTCCATATAAACTTTTTGGATTGATACAAAAATTAGATTAATTTGTACAATTAAAGGCTTTTAAAAAGTTACATAGCCAAGATTATGAAAGGAGAAAAAGACGAAAAATAGACGTAAATCGGCAATTTTTCAGTCAATTAAAAAAAGTATTTAATAAGCCCA
>JBKEDH010000131.1:0-8007 GCA_047975295.1 Aestuariibaculum sp. | reverse complement strand
GGTATGACTATCGAAAAAAAAGGCATTGTTTTCTTGTTAATCAACGTGCAACAAAAATATAATATTTATTCCATCTTTTTTTTAATCCCATAAATAAACTACATTGGTTGCCTGTTATGCATAATAAAACGATTCAAATAATAACCTTCGATAATCCCTTTCCTCCAAATTATGGTGGTACAATAGATCAGTTTTACAAAATAAAGGCATTGCATGCCATAGGCGTAATTGTTTATTTGCATGTTTTTTACACAGAACGGAACGATTTTTCCGGTTTGGAGCCTTATTGTAAAAAGATATATAAGTATAAACGCGATACTTCGTTTTTTAAGCATTTGTCCATATTACCATTTGCGGTTGTTACAAGAAAATCCAACGTACTTATTGAAAACTTAAACAAAACAAACGCACCTGTACTTTTTGAATCATTACGTTGTACATATCTTCTCAAATATCATAATTTTAAGCAGAAAACAGCGGTAAGGTGCCATAATATAGAGCATGATTACAGTTGGGGGCTCTTTAAAAGCGAACCTAATTGGTTAAAAAAGGGAGCCTATTATATAGAAGGGATTAAATTTAAGATCTATGAAAGTGTTTTAAAAAAAGCAGATGCATTATTTACAATATCCCATTACGAAACCGACTATTTTAAAAATATATATGGAGAAAAAACCGCTTTTTTGCCTGTTTTTCAAGAAAGTGAAGAAGTCCAATCCACAAATGGCTTTGGTAAATATGCCTTGTACCATGGCGATTTATTGATTTCTGATAATATTAAGTCTGCGTTTTTTCTTATCGATGTTTTTAAAGATTTAAATAAACCTTTAATAATTGCAAGTTCCAACCATACAGCGGAACTTCTTAAGAAAATTGACAAATATCCAAATATAACTTTTGAAAAGATTAAAGATGAATTTCATTTGGATAATCTAATCAAAAATGCGCACATAAATACGCTGTACTCTTTTCAACAATCCGGTACCAAATTAAAAGTGTTTAATGCCCTTTTTAAAGGGAGGTATTGTATGGTAAATAAAAACATGGTTGATGATGCCAATGTTTTGCAATTATGCGAATTGGCAGAAACAAAGCAGGAATATCAAAATGCGGTAGAAGTATTATTTACAAAAGAATTTAAGGTTACAAAAAAGCATTACGATATTTTGGAAAAATATAATGTAATACATAATGCTCGAAATTTAATTGATTTTATGTACAGCTAAACTATGTTGTTATCCCTTACGCTGTACCACCTCATAAACCTGATTATCGTCGCACTTTAATGTTTTGCTGGGATATTTTAGTAGCAAGGCATAGTCGTGGGTAGCCATTAAAATGGTATTGCCGTTTTTGCTGATGTCCTGTAAAACTTCCATAACCTCGATACTGGTTTGGGGGTCAAGGTTTCCGGTGGGTTCGTCGGCAAGAATAAGTTCAGGATCGTTAAGTAAAGCTCTTGCTATGGCCACACGTTGCTGCTCGCCGCCCGAGAGTTCGTGCGGAAATTTAAACCCTTTAGTTTTCATGCCTACTTTGCTTAAAACCTCTTCGATACGGGTATTTATTTTGGCTTTGTCTTTCCATCCCGTCGCCTTTAAAACAAAAATTAAATTGTCATTAATGGTCCGGTCGGTTAAAAGTTTAAAATCTTGAAATACAACCCCTAATTTACGTCTTAAAAACGGAATGTCCTTCTCTTTTAAGTGTTTTAAGTCGTAATCTACAATATGGCCTTCCCCTTTGGTTAAGGGTAAATCGCCATAAAGTGTTTTCATAAAACTACTTTTTCCGGTTCCGGTTTTACCAATAAGGTAAACAAATTCGCCTTTGTTGATTTCTACATTGACATCGGAAAGTACAAGGTTGCTTCCTTGATATATGGAAGCGTCCTTTAATTGTAAAATAGGATTCGACATGAAAACGGGTGTTTTAAAGTTGTAAAAATAAAAAGATTAATGGTAATTGTTAAATAACCGTTCATAATTAAAATATAAAATTTTCGTTATAGCAGTATAATCAATTATTTTTGGTTTCAAAATTAAAATAGATCTTTAATGACGTTTAAAAAATATATTTATCTTCTAATAGCCCTAAATTTTGGCATTCAGTGTTTTGCGCAAAAATCGGCTACCTATACCAGTAACTTTGTCGATTACCAAAGAGCTATCTTGCTGTTTAACGATAGCCAATATTTGGCGGCGCAAGATTTGTTTAGCGACATAAAACAAGCCAATACCGATAAAAATATTCAAGCCGATTGTGCTTACTATATAGCCAATTGTGCGGTGCGCTTAAACCAGCAAAATGCCGAGCGTTTAATCGAAGATTTTGTTAACGATTATCCTACCAGTACCAAACGGAATTCGGCATTTATCGATGTGGCCGATTATTATTTTAAAAGTGGAAAATACGCTTATGCGAGAAAATGGTATAATAAAGTAGATGAAAGAGCTTTGGGACGAACAGAGTTGGAACGGTTTAATTTTAACAATGGTTATGCAGCTTTTTCGGCAAAGCAATATAAAGAAGCCAAAACATATTTAACGAAAGTCGAAAACTCTAAAGAATATGGCTCGCAAGCCAAATATTATATTGGATATATGGCTTATGAAGGAGACGATTATAATCAGGCCAATGTATATTTTGACCAAGTAAACAATAAAGAAGAGTACAAAGAAAAACTATCCTATTACCAGGCCGATTTAAACTTTAAACTGGGAAATTTTGAAAAAGCCATCACATTGGCAAAAGCACAATTAAACAAAAGTGATAAGAATGAAGTGTCCGAACTTTCAAAAATTATAGGTGAAAGTTATTTCAACCTAAAACAGTATGCCGAGGCTATTCCATATTTGCAGGATTATAAAGGAAAACAGGGCAAGTGGAGTAATACCGATTACTATTTGTTGGGCTACGCCCATTACAAACAGGGCAGTTACGAAAAAGCTATTTCGGAATTTAATAAAATTATTGGAGGAAAAAATAGTGTGGCACAGAATGCGTACTACCATTTGGGCGAAAGCTATATCGAGCTTGGTAAAAAGCAGGAAGCCCTAAATGCATTTAAAAATGCATCCGAAATGGATTTCGATTTAAAAATACAGGAAGATGCTTATTTAAACTATGCCAAATTAAGTTACGAAATAGGTAATGCTTACCAGCCTACACCCCAGGTTTTGGCAGGTTATTTAAAAAAATATCCCAAAACAGGTAATCGTAGCGAAGTTGAGACCCTTTTAATAGATTCGTATATTACATCTAAAAATTATCGGGAAGCTTTGGAACTGTTAAAAGAGAAAAACAGTTTCGATAATAAAGTAGCATATCAAAAAGTAGCATTTTATCGTGGATTGGAGTTGTATAGCGACGACAAATTCTCTGAAGCCAATACGCTTTTTAAATCTTCTTTAAAAGAACCGCGTGATCCAATATTTACAGCAAGGGCAACCTTTTGGCAAGCCGAAACCGATTACAATCTTACCAATTATAACGAAGCCTTAATTGGGTTTAAGCAGTTCGAACAACAGGCTGAAGCAGCTACCACACCCGAGTTTGGTAATTTGGACTATAATTTGGGCTATGCTTATTTTAAGTTGAAAAATTACGAAAAATCAACGCAGCATTTTAATACATTTATAAACAAGAACAACGATAAAGTTGTTAGGCTAAATGATTCCTATTTGCGTTTAGGCGATTCGTATTTTGCTTCCAGTAATTATAATGGAGCGATTAAGGCATACGAAAAAGCAATAGCATTGGGTGCTATGGAGTCTGATTATGCTTTTTTTCAAAAAGCAGTAAGTAAGGGATATGTAGGGAAAGATTCGAAAAAAATAAGCGAGTTGGAACAGTTTGTGCAGGATTATCCAAAATCCAAATTAAGGGACGATGCGATGTTCGAACTTGGTAATACCTTGGTGAAAACAAATAAAACCGACAGGGCACAGCAAGTTTATAACCGATTAAATTCAGAATACAAAACAAGTGTATTCGTTCCAAAATCCTTAATGCGTCAAGGTTTGGTGTATTATAATGCAGGCAAAAACGAGGAAGCCTTGGCGAAATTCAAAAAAGTGGCCAACAATTATGCAGGAACGCCCGAAGCTGTACAGGCCGTAGCTACGGCACGTTTAATATATATCGATTTGGGACGTGTTAACGAATATGCCAATTGGGTAAAAACTTTAGATTACGTAGAAGTAACCGACTCCGAATTGGATAACACCACATACCAAGCTGCCGAGAAGCAATATTTGGATAACAATGCCGATAAGGCTATAGCTCAATTTAATACCTATATAAGCCAGTTTCCAAAAGGAGCACATATCTTACAGTCCCATTTTTATTTGGCGCAATTGTACTATAAACAGGATTTATTTAAAAATGCGGCACCACACTATAAACAGGTAATCGAATCACCAAGAAGTGAATTTACCGAGCAGGCTTTATTGCGTTTGTCTCAATACTATTTGGAAAATAAAAGTTGGGAAAAAGCCGTACCATTATTGTTAAAGTTAGAACAGGAAGCCAATATCCCACAAAATATAGTGTTTGCACAGTCTAACTTAATGAAAGCCAATTACGAGCAAAAACACTATAACGAGGCGGTAACCTATGCCGAAAAAGTACTCGGTAATGCTAAAATAGACAATAAAATAAAAGGTGATGCCCATATTATTATAGCAAGATCGGCCATGCAGACCGACAACGAAACCAAAGCCAAAGAAGCCTATGCAAAAGTAGCGAAAGTAGCTGTGGGCGAAACGGCTGCCGAAGCTCTTTATTACAACGCTTATTTTAAAAATAAAGAAGCCGATTACGAAGCTTCGAACATATTGGTACAAAAACTGGCCAAAGATTTTTCGGGTTATAAATATTACAGTGCAAAAGGACTGGTGCTTATGGCAAAAAACTTTTATGCATTAGATGATGCTTTTCAGGCAACCTATATTTTAGAAAGTGTAATTGAAAACTTTAAGGGTTTTGATGATATCGCTAAAGAAGCAACCACCGAATTAAACAAAATAAAAGCCGAAGAAGCCAAAACCAATTCGTCTGTACAAGCAGATAAGGATTAGTTAAAGATAAATAATGAACGATAAAAATTTAAAAGAGAAAATGTTTTTTGAGAACCAAGAATCAAGATTTTTTAGATATTAGAGGATAGGGAATAGAGAGAATAGGGAGAACCTAAAGGCACTGTGTTATACTGAGCTTGTCGAAGTATCTCTCTTTTTAAATGAAAAGTGAAAAACTAAAAGAGAAGATGTATTGGAATCAGGAGCCAAGAGCCAAGACTTTTAGGTTTTTGAATTTCAGACCAAAAAATAAAAGTTGAAATTTTAGATGTATTATTTAAAGAGAGTATCATTAGCCAACAATCAGCAACCAATAATAAAGAAGAAACCACAGAAAACAAAAATATCGATAGTCCCAAAGAAATTGTAATAATGCCCGAAAAAATGGACCAAGAATTAGATATTAAATGGTATATTATAGAAAGTTAAATTTAAAGTAATGAAAATAATACTACTACTAAGTTTATTAATAAGCCTAAACAGCTGCGCACAACCTAAAAAAAATATAAATACGAACAACATGGAACAATTATATACAAAAATAAAACATTACCCCACCGAGCCCGAATATTATATACAAATAGAAAGCTTTGCCACCTCGTTCGAGATTTATGTAAACGATTCTCCTATTTTTAGCTATTTTAGAGCAGGAGGCATAAATACAGATTTTGAGATTAATTATGCCATTTTAAAAAAAGGTGTTCAAAAGCTTAAAGTTGTTATGTTGCCTGCGGCACCAACAGAAAAAAAAGGATTTTACGATGCTTTAGGTAAAAATAATTTTGTTGAGGTAGTGGTTTATAAAACCTATAATAACGACGAGGATGACGATGTAGAGGTGTTACGCTTAACCTCGCCAAACGAAGAAACCCGAGGCCCGGAATATCCGGTAAAGTTTCCTCATTATTTAAAGCCGGAGTATATTATGACAGGTACATTTAACACCCCCGATATACCATACGAGTTAACAGGTTGGAGCAAAAGTAAAGATTTAACAACCGAAGATCCAGATAAACTTCTTAAAGAGGTAGTTGCTAAATATGAAGAAATAAGAAAAATATTTGTAAATAAAGATTACGAAGCATTGTCTAAAGAATTATATCAAAGAGAATACGAGATAGCTCAATCTTTGTATTACAATCAAGAGGATATTAATGATAGAACTGAATATGCTAAAGAGATTTTTAAAAGAGAAAAATACAAAGTTGTAGATAGTATAAAAAATTACAGACTTCGTTTTTTTGGGGAAGGCAAAATGGTAGCATTAGCTAGGGTTAATACCTTTTATTATATAAATCGGTCTCCATTATATATTGAGTATACTGAAAGAGATAATGAAAAAATAAGCCATTATCCGTTACTATTACACAAACCCGAAGGTTCAGACAAACTAGAAGTAATTCGTTAGTCATGAAAAAAATAATACTTTTAAGTTTATTAATAAGCTTAAACAGCTGTGCGCAACCTAAAAAAAGCATAAACACGAATAATACGGAACAATTATATACAAAAATAAATGAAGAGTCAACAGTAAAAAAGTTAGATAATTATAACAAAACAGCCCAATATAATGTATGGGTATCTGCCAATAATTGTTCTTGGCAATTATTAATAAATGATACGCCTATTTATTCAGATAATGCAGCAGGTGGTGTTAATAATGTGTCTTTTGAGATTAATTCGAGTATATTAAAATCTGGAGAGCAAAATATAAAAGTTATTTTATATCCAGCTAGAAAAGTGGAAGAAAAAGGTTATTATGATGTATTGAACCCTAATACTTTTATGCAGTTTAGTATAACAAAAGATATTAATGATGAAGGCGATTTTGAAACCATTTTAGAATATGATGGAGAATTAATTGAAGTAAAGGGAAATAAACAGTTTTCTAAACCAGGTCTGCCTATGTATGTTATAGAAAAAAAATTTCATGCTAAAGTGCCTTACGAATTAGAGGGGTGGAGCAATAGTAAACAATTAGATAAAGAAAATCAAAAAGAATTAGAAAAAGAGGTTGTGGCTTATTTTGAAATGTTGTGGAATTTATTTAACAAAAAAGATAAAGAGCAAATAAATAAATTATTAGATAAAAAGGATAGTGAAATTTTTACAGCATGGCAATTTGATGAAGAAGAAAAAGAAGAACAAAAAAAATCTTTTTTAACTAATATGGATAATCCAACATTTATAATGCGCCCTTTAGAAAAAGAGATGTATAAAATGGTATATTATGGAGGTGGTAAGCTAGTTGGGCTAGAGTGCACAGCACAAACTTATAGAGGCAAATCGGCATTATATAGTATTTATCTGAAAGAATTATCAGACGGTAGAAAGAAAAGAAGAAAAACCCACTATCCTATACTTCTTCACAAACCCGAAGGTTCAGACAAACTAGAAGTAATTCGTTAATCATGAGAAAAATAATACTTCTATGTTTATTAATAAGCCTAAACGGCTGGGCACAACCTAAAAAAAATATAAATAATACGGAACAATTATATACAAAAATAAATGAAAAGTCAACAGTAAAAAAGTTAGATAATTATAACAAAACAGCCCAATATAATGTATGGGTATCTGCAAATAACTGTACGTGGAAACTATTTATAAACGACTCTCCAATTTATGCTTATAATCATGGAGGAGGCATTAGTGATGTTTCCTTTGATATTAATTCTGAAATATTAAAATCAGGGGAGCAAAACATAAAAGTAATCTTATACCCTGCAAAAAAAGTAGAAAGCAAAGGGTATTACGATGTATTAAATCCTAATACTTTCATGCAATTCAGTATTACAAAAGATATTAATGATGAAGGCGATTTTAAAACCATTTGAGAGTATGATGGAGAATTAATTGAAGTAAAGGGAAATAAACAGTTTTCTAAACCAGGCCTGCCTATGTATGTTATAGAAAAAAAATTCCA
>JBKEDH010000184.1:0-6645 GCA_047975295.1 Aestuariibaculum sp. | reverse complement strand
AGATGTTTAAGACTTATCCTAGTCTCAAGCAAAAGCCCTATTGGGGTAATCACTTTTGGTCAAGGGGATATTTTGTTAGTACGGTCGGTCTGGATGAGGAGATGATAAAAAGATATGTAATACATCAAGAGCATCATGGTTAGCCTTTGGCGTGTTGCCCCTTTGGGGCTAATCTGAAAATCAAAGCCTCAGTTTTTAACGGAGTTTGTTTACTATTAAAATAATATACGAGATTTAAACGTAGAGCAGATTGTTGAATGTTTTGTGTCGAAGTGATTTAAACTTTTTAAATTGAAGTAAAAATTAAAATGGTTAAAATATTAAATGGATTTTAATCTCTAATATTGGACATAATATTTTCGGAGTTTATAATGTCGATAGGTAAGAGGTACTGACTGGGTATTTCTTTATCGAAAAGTAATTTTTCTATCAAAAATTTAAGGCCAAAATAGGTTTGCTGCTTTGGGTGTTGGTGTATTAAAAAATCTATAGTACCTTTTTTAAGGTAATCGATGTTTTTATTTAACAAATCGTAACCAACCAAAGCCATTTTTTTCCGGTTTATGTTTTCCAATACTTTTGCTACCTGATAGGTTTTGGATGTAGTAACAAAAATACCCGTTAAATTAGGGTGTTCGTTAACAAAGATCTTAAGATTATCTTCAAAATTAGATTTTTTAAGCTTGTACTTAACAATGTTAAAATTGGCATGATCCAACTTGTTAAAATAACTTTTAAAACCTTTTTCTTTTTCCTGCATAAATACTGCATTTTTATACTTTTCGTTAACATGAACAATGGCAATATCGCCATGGTTTATCAAACTATGCAGTAGTCTGGCGGCAACCCGACCGCTATTAAACAAATCCTGACCAATAAAGCCTTTTATACCTTCGGTTTTAAGCTTGTTATTAAAAATGGTAACAGGAACATTAAGGGACTTATAATTTTCAGTTACCTCAAGCGACTCTTTGTAAAATAAAGGCACTAACAAAATAGCATCGGGAGCAGTACTTAATATGGTTTTATTTACCTCTAAAAACGATTTGGTATTTGTGGGGTCGAACAAAAACTGTTCTATGTTAATACCAAAAGCACTAAATTCGGTAACAATATCGTTTATGCCTTTAATGCAGGGTATCCAATATGGGTCTTTCTCCGGATTGGGAACAACCACGCAAATACGGTAAATTTTATTATTCTTTAAGTGTTTAGCTATAAGGTTGGGTTTGTAATCTATGGAATTAAGCACTTTGTTAACACGGTTTAAAGCATCGTTGGAAACCCTTCCGCGCTTATGTATAACCCTATCGACCGTTCCTTTTGATACATTGGCAAGTTCGGCAATATCCCGAATGGTATATTTCTTCATCATAAAAACAAATGTAAGAAGCTTATTAAATTAATACAAATGATATCATTTTAATTTATGTGTTCGAACACATTTTGTATATTTGTGCGTAAAGGAATCATTATCTTTAGGATTTAATAAAAAAATCGAACAGAATATGGAAGAAAACGAAAAAAAATCATTTCTACTAAAAGATATCTTTACTCTGTGTTCGGCCTGTTTTTTTATATCGTTTGTAGCAATAGCCCAAGATTACAATTTCGAAATGTTGCGAGAACGGGTTACAGCAACAAAACGTCCCCATAATTTTAATATTTCCGAATTGAACAATTGGATTAAAAACATGAATGAAAATGGAAGCTGGTCTGAGTTTAAATACGGAAAGCCAACTTGGGAAGAAGCTTATAACAACCATCATGTTTTACGGTTGTGGTATTTAGCGGCAGTTTGCTCGGACAAACAAAATGAAAAATACAACAACGCAAAGTACATAACTGCTGTTAAAAAAGGATTGGACTTCTGGTACCATTCTAAGACCGTGCACCCCAATTGGTGGTACAATAAAATATTTTATCCGAAGCATTTGGGCGAGACCCTTATGTTTTTACGGGAATTGGGTGATATTGTTCCAAAAGTAAAGGCTGAAGGAATTGACGAGCCGGAAATTATATCCCTGTTTATTCCAACAAAAATAAAGGACATCACTTCTTATTCGGCGGGAGCCAATGCCGTAGATATAGCAATGCATTATATTTATAAAGGTATCCTTACCGAAAATGGTAGTCTCTTAAAAAAAACGCAGCATAAACTAGAAACTGTTTTGGTCGATAAATTAAAAGCCGACTTGGTGTATTTGGATCATGGCGAACAAATACACATTGGCAGTTATGGTTGGGTGTATTGCGATGGCCTAATGCGTTTGGCATCGTATTTGGACGATACGCCTGCCGAATTTGATATTAACAGTAAGAATTTCTCTAAAATATTACGTTTTATCAGGGAAACACAGATAGCGTCCATACGTGGCCATACTTGGGATTTTAATGTAATAGGAAGAGGACTGAGCCGAGAAGATTATATGGTAGCGACAATTGATTATTTCGATATCCTGTCAAATACAATAGATCCTGAAAATGCTTCTGTTTATAACGATGCCAAACTTAGAATTAACAAAAGCAGACCCGCAGATTATAATATCCGTGAATTTAACAAACACTATTGGGTCTCCGATTATACACAGCACGCCAAAAAGGAATTTTTATTTACCGTTAGAAATGTTTCTACGCGAACCACAGAGAGCGAAACTGGAAATGGCGAAAATTTAAAGGCTAATTATTTTTCTTACGGAGCCAATTTAATAACTGTTGATGGTACAGAATACGACCGTATTATGCCGGTTTGGGATTGGGCCATGATTCCGGGTACTACTTTCCCTCATACCAATAATTTTCCGGAACGTAAGCATTGGGGGGTTAATCTGGGAACAACCGATTTTGTTGGCGGAGTATCCAATGGTACATATGGCACAAGTGTTTTAGACTTAAATGTTTCTGGAATAACCGGTAAAAAAAGCTGGTTCTTTTTTGATAATGAAATTGTTTGTCTGGGTGCCGGATTAACCGATAATAGTGGCCAAAACGTACGTACCACAATAAACCAAGCATGGTTAAACGGAAATACCTATATCTGCGAAACAGGTAGTAATACCGAAATAGAGCAACAAAATGATGTCGCTGCCCATACAAATTCCAATTTAAAATACATTCGTGACGGAAAGATTGCTTATTATTTTCCTTTTTCACAAAACATTAAATATAGCATGCGCTTAAAAACCGGATCTTGGTTCGATATTAATAATAATATAGGTTCCAAAGATATCCAATCTGGCAAAGTATTTACATTATGGGTCAACCATGGCGAGAATCCCATAAATGCTACTTACAGTTATATTGTTGTACCCGGGATGGACGCTAAAGACAAAGCACAACATTATAATTATGAGAATATATCGATAATAGAGAACACGCCCGAAATACAAGCCGTTTACCACAAGGAATTATATGTTTTTCAGGCTGTTTTCTATAAAAAGGGGAGCATAAGCTTCAAAAATAATACTGTAAGTACAGATACACCATGTGCTTTAATATTGGAACAGGATCGATTAACAATTTCCGACCCATCGCAAACCCAAAAACGCATATCAATAAAAATAAACAATAAAACAAAAACCATCCGATTTCCTAGAAAAAAGGGGATGAAAGGTTCTTCTATTACAATAAAAATTTAAACTGTAACTTTAACACCTAACAAAACAAGATTAATTATGTCAAAAATTTTAAGTTTAGTATGCCTATTAGCCATTTTAACTGGTTGCGCAAACGATAAAAAAGGGAATAAGGAAACCTCCGAAGTATCGACAGACAGGATGCACTTTATAGCAAAAAGGTTTAAAAATACCTTAAAGGACGACCCGAACCCTAAAAAATTACCACGGACTATAAAAAAGGACGGAAGCCTGCGCACGGTAGGACCTTACGATTGGACTAGTGGTTTTTTTCCGGGAAACATGTGGTATATGTACGAATTGACCAAAGATACATTATGGAAAAACGAAGCCGTTAAAAGAACTGTATTACTCGATACCATTCAATATTGGGAAGATAACCACGATGTTGGGTTTATGATAAATTGTAGCTATGGAAATGGTTTAAGGTTTGGTAATAAAAAAGAATATGAAGATGTTGTAATACAAGCAGCCAAATCGTTAAGTACCCGATTTAACGAAAAAGCTCAAGTTTTAAAATCCTGGCAATGGACCAGGTCTTGGGATAGTATCGTACTTAATTATCCGGTAATAATCGATAATATGATGAATTTGGAATTACTGTTCGAAGCCACGAAATTAAGTGGTGATTCCATTTATGGCGATATTGCTATTAAGCATGCCAATACCACAATAAAAAACCACTATCGTAATGATTATTCCAGCTATCACGTTGTGAATTACGACACCATAACCGGACAGGTTTTAAATAGAAAAACAAGTCAGGGCTATACAGACGAGTCATCTTGGGCTCGTGGACAGGCTTGGGGATTATATGGCTTTACACTATGCTATCGCTATACAAAAGACGATACCTACTTAAAACAGGCCGAAAATATAGCCAATTTTATTATTACCAATCCTAATTTACCAGAAGACATGGTGCCGTACTGGGATTATAATGCCAAAGACCCCAATTTTAAACCAGACTGGAAACCAAAATTCAATCCAGCCGATTATCCCGAAACACCACGTGATGCTTCGGCAGCGGCTATTACAGCCTCGGCTTTATTAGAGCTATCGCTTTATTCCGAAAAAAAGGAAACTCTCTTAAAAGCAGCCTATAAAATAATGGAATCCCTTAGCTCTCCTACCTATATGGTTAAGGACAGTAAGAACAAATATTTTATTTTAGACCATAGCGTTGGCAGTATCCCCCATGGATCCGAAATTGATGTGCCTTTAGTTTATGCCGATTATTATTTTTTGGAAGCTATTTACAGAAAACAAAAAATAGATAAAAACGAATCTTTTTTATAAAAAATAGTTTAATCCCCGACAAAAATTTTCTTTATCAATATTAAGTAAACCACAAGACCGTACAGGTTTTAAAATCTGTACGGTCTTGTGGTTTACTGTTCTGTTTATAAACATATTAAGTGTGATTTGTAATTTTTATCGTGTAATGTAAAAAAGCAGCAGTTAATATTTGTTGGGATTGCTTTTTCAATATTGAGTTGGTTAAACTAAGTAGGAGGGAAGATAAAAATAAGAAAAAAGAGACTGTCTTTTCAGGCCAGTCTCTTTTTTCTTATTTTAGATTTCTTAATAATCCAAACACGTATGTCTAATTAACATCCCAGAATATTTTGGTTGTCATATTATCCATTGATGATACTGATGAGAAATTTTCTGTATTAGAAGATTTTTCATTTTCTGGATATATCCAACGTACGGGCGGCAATGTTTGCAGGTCCGAATTATCAAGCATAAATGTTAATATTGGCAAATCTAATCGGCGTTGCTCTGCCCAGCTTTCCCGTACTTGAACAACACCATAATGAACCCACTTTTGAGTAGCTATTAACTCTAATTTTTCTTCATTTGTACCACCCCAAGCTATATTTGCTTCAGCAAGATAATCATCAATTTCAGTAGCACTTAATGGAGCTACTGATCCGGCAATTTCATTATTGGTGATAGATCTTACCCAGTAATACCATTCAATAGATTGTTCGATACCTGCTTCGTATGCATCCTTAGCCATAGCATCATTACCAGAACGTAAATAATATTCAGCTTTAATGAAATTAACTTCGGCAGCATTCATAACCATACCTGGAAAATACTGATTCATATTAAAAGTAGATCTGTTAAACATACTAATTTCACCGTTATCTACTAACGCTTGCTGTGCAGTTCCGTTATCTAATGGGTCAATTCCAGCATAATCTGAATTGGTTGTCGTAACTTCATAAAATACCCGTAATCGAGGATCGGTATTGGCAACCATGTAGTCTATCATTAATTTACCTGCGTAATTGGAGTACCAAGTTGGACTACCAAACCCATCTTCAAATCTTTTTGAGTGAATTTCAGAATCTAAATTAACAACTTCTATTTGTACATTTTCACCATTGGTTTCTATTATTGGATTATTACCACTTAAAATGGTTTCCATTTCAGAACTTGCACGCGAGGCAAATTCTGGGCTGGCAGATACACGATTAAGAATTCGCAAACGTAGCGAATTACAGTATTTTTCCCATAATGAAATATCTCCTAAGTTAAGAAAATCCTGTGATGCAAAAATCATAGCTGATGAACCATCTAAAGATATACTATTGAATTCGTCTGAAATGGAAGCCAAATCATCTAACATTAAATTGTAAATATTTGTAGATGAATCATAGGCGGGTAAAGATGCTATATAATCGCCTCCATTAGTACTTAACATACCTGCTTCGGTAAATGGAATATAACCAAATAAATCTACCATATCTTGTGTGTGATCGTAAAGATAGACTGTTGCTGCTAACATATATATTTTATTTTTTTCTTGATCTTCGGAAGAAGAAGCAATATATATTTTTTGTAGCTCTCTATATTGCGTAAGCAAGTTGTAATATTGATTCCATTGTTGATTTACACAGTCGGCTCCAACAACATATTGGCCTAAGCTGTTTAACCATCCCGCAGCTTGTGTCCAGCGTAATAGAGTAGGTCTTAATATCTGAAAATAATTATTATA
>JBKEDH010000063.1:0-2069 GCA_047975295.1 Aestuariibaculum sp. | reverse complement strand
GAGTAAACCAAGTAATGTTGTCAGGTTTAGTTTTATCTAAAATCTTACCAACTTTATTATTCGCATCTCTAAAAAATACGACATCATCAATTTCTTCAAAAACTGAAAACCCTTTATTTTTAAGGTATGTGACAACATCCCCCGCCGTGTTAACAATATTCCTTCTCGCCAGCACGTCCTCGTCAAACCCCTCTTTTGTGTTTTTTGTGCGTAACGAAACTTCGGTTATATTAATTTTATGGCCATTGCTAAGCCCCATATTTTGGGCATTTTGCCCTGTGGCTACAGCCTTGAATTCTATTTGGTTTGTGTTTAAGGCTTTAAGGCCTTTTTCGCGTTGCTGTGTTAGGTATGTCTTGCTACCGCCACTTGGCGGGTTTACAAATACTATGCGGTAGGTGCTATCGTCTAATTTTTCTAATAGGGTGGAGTATATTTTTTCGTTTTTGCCATTTATGTTAAATCCGAGCGAAACATTTGCACCTTGTGCCGTAATTTTACGCCGTACGTTGTCGGAAAAATTGTTTGCTGTTTTGGCTTCAATTTTTAACTGGGTTTCAATGGCAGCGTCCTTGGCGGTGTTTACAAATTTGGTTGATGCTTTTCCTGTATAGCCCATTTCTTCCGACAATGCGCTAAGGGTATCATCAAAGGCGTTGTCTACATTAAACGAAGCTTCTATATAGTTGGTTATGTTCTTGGATAAATCGGATATTCCGGTGGCATTGAAAATGTCTTCTTTATATTTTAAGTAGCCATTTTTAAAAGTTTGCTTAAAGTTTGGGCCTAAATCATCGCACAACTGCCGCCACGCTTTTACAAATAGTTTAGGGTCTTTTGTTGCTAGGGTTTTTAATTTTTCAAATAAGTAACCCAAAGCTTGATCTTTAACTTTTTCGACGAAAAGATAATAGAGTACGTTTTTACCACATCCTTTTAAATTAATAGAAATACTTGCTTCAGAAATTGCTTGGGCTATATTATCGTTTTCCCAATTAAAATTTTCAAGGCTAATGCCTTCTTGTAAACAGTTTACAATTATCATTTTTCTTGTTGAGAGATTTAACAATGATTCGGAAACAGCTTTAATGAATTCTTTTTCATCTATAGCTTTTAAAGCTAGAGTCCATCTTTTTTCAGAATCTTCTTCATTAATAATATCCTCATTTCCAAAATAATAATTGAACACCGTTTGTATTGCTATTTCGGCTCCGGCAGTTATTGCGGCATCTTTAATTTGTTTTCTTGTAATTTCCTCGGCCACGACCGTGCCTGTTACCGATAGCAATGGCACGCTCAAAGCTCCGTAAAGTGGAACGGCAATCATCATTTCGGTTATTTCCATCCATTCCGATTTTGTATCATTGGGCTGGTAGCTTACCACATAATCCAATATACAGGGGTCTTTATTGGCAAGTTCCCTAAACTTGGGGAAATGTGTTAATATGGGTTTATTCTTGTATTTTTCTAATAACTCTTCGCAGTCTTTATAATCGTAATCTTCATAAAAATAGGTGTTTATGGCCTGTACCATTAGTGCAATTTTTTGTTGGCCAACCGACAGGCCAAACTCCGGTACGCTATTTTTGTATATACTGCGTAATTTTGGTTTTGAAAATGATGTTTCTAATTTTGGTGTATATACCGTAAAAGCTACCTTTTTATTTTCTATGTATTCGTTGCCCGAAGGACTTATTTTGTTTAATGTTTGCATAACCGAAGTGTTTGTAAACGGCATAAAAACATTTGTTTTTTCGGTATTGCTTAATAAAGAGCCTTTATATATTTCGGTTATTAACGCTTTAAATTCTTTAGAGTAGGTTAAAAGGGTATTTAATTGGTTGCTGCTTAATTCACTAAAATCTTTTTTCTTCAGTAAATCAACAACATGGCTTTCCATTTGCGATAGTTTTGTTGTCCCCAGAGGAAAAATAGGCGTATAAATGTTGTTATGGTAATCGGTTATGCCCACATAAACAGCGGTTGCCTCTTTTTCATTTAATGTAATAAGATAATTGTTAAGGTTTTTTAAAAACTGGACACTGGCTTCCCTGTTTTCTGTTTTATCT
>JBKEDH010000038.1:0-1865 GCA_047975295.1 Aestuariibaculum sp. | reverse complement strand
CTGTTGTTGGTTCAACTGTATCAGCTGCATTAAATACATTGCAAAATGGTCAAGATGAAGCTAATCAAGATATAGAACAAAAAGTTCAAGGTTTATCAGATGATAGTGGTTTCATAACTACATTAGATGAAAATAATTTTGGAATAGTTAATAATAATATTTCGATACTAGATTTCACTAACGAAACATTAATAACAGAAACAAACACTACTGGTTCAGTTGTAGATGCTATTAATGAAAAACAAAACAAAACAGATGAAACTTTAATTACAGAAACAAATGAAGAAGGTTCATTAGTTCAAGGAATTCAAGATAATAGTGAAAATATTGAAACAAGATTAGAAAAAATTAAAATAGGTGGTACAGGTCAATTACAGAATACAGAGTTTTCACACAATGGTGCTAATTTATTTTTAACAGCAGGTTTTAACGAAGGAAATGAAAACGAACTAAGAAAAGCGGTTTTAGATTTTTCAAACCCTTACACAGGTATTTTAAACTTAAAAATTACTGATGCTGATGGAGTAGAAACAGACAAAGGAAATGCTGTGTTTTCAACTACATTTATGGAAGTTATGAAAGTTATAGCACCTGATAAAGTAGAACAAGTTAAACTATTGTTAGAAGAAGAGTTTAAAGAATAATAGTGAAATAGTTGAAATATGAAATACTGATATTGACCTATCAACTATTACAGAAAATACAACTTTCACACTATTAGAAAGTATAGATAATTATAGAGAGATAATATTCTATGGTGGTAGAAATGAAGGGAATGGTAAGTTTAGTGAAACATTTTTAAGTGAGATAATAACAGATGGTGATAATGATATGTCAATTGTAAGAATATGGGGAATTTATAATAGAACAGACTCAGAACATACATATGAAGGATTCAATATGTTATTCGGTATTGGTGGAACAAACTTAATTATTTCAGGACAAGGAACTGATACAGTTGGAGACGGTGGAAGAGAAGGATTTTTATTTAAAATATATGGTAAAGGTAAATTGACACCAGCAGAAAGAGAACAAAGAAAATTACTTAGACTTAGAGAACAAAATATTAAATAATAATAGTGAGAATATTGAAAATAAAGTCGATCAACTAAATACTGGTATTTATGGTGCTAGAAATGGGAACCCTTTAATAATTGTAGGTGGTAAGACCGACGCAGAATTAACAACTGAAGGAACCTCTTCAACTGGAATACGTCCAACAGGTTCTGCAGGCGACGGTTTTAGTCTTAAAATATATAAAGGTGGAATAGATCACGGAAATATCGCAGGATTCAACGACTTATCTACTATGAGAATATCAGTCTATAAAGAATTGATAGAGTTATTTCCTGATAAAAAATCGAATTAACTAAATTAATAACTAAACAAGAATTAAAACTTAAAGAATAATAGTGAGAATATTGAAAATAGAGTTTTAAAACACTATGACGCAGACCAATCTGAAAGAGCGTCGTGGGGTAAAAACAACACAAACCAATCACATTACTTTTATGAAGATGGTTATACTTCAGTAGGTAGTGTTAGAAGATTCAATTCAGTTAATAAAGAGACTGGGGAAAGCACACCAACATTATTATGATATGCGTATAGAGAAGACAGTGGTATAGGTCCTATGCATTATACGGGTGGTAATTCAAGTAATTATAGTTTTGCTAATTCAGAAGTTGCTACATTAGGTTCTATTGCCACAGCAAGAATACAAGTCTATAAAGAGTTATTAGAAGTATTCCCAGAGAAAAAAGAACAATTAGAGAGATTGGTCCAACTACAAGAGATCAAACTTCTTAAAACAAATGAAGCTAAAAAATAGTAGTGTCAAGTGTTTTTTAAATTATTTTAAAAAA
>JBKEDH010000202.1:0-27171 GCA_047975295.1 Aestuariibaculum sp. | reverse complement strand
AGGGTGTTTATTGCGATTTGTATTTGCACGGCCGAGTATAAGCTGTATAGGACTAAAGTCGGTGTTTTATGTTTTCGATTTGGGCTATAAGAAATTTATAGAAGATTGGCTATTTTCGGCTTAATAGATTAAAAAATAAAGCATTTTTGAAATCGAAATCAGGTTATTTACTTCCAATTATGCCCTTTTAGCTTCATAGCAGCTTTTAAAATATCCTTTTGACTAATCAACCCAACCAACTTACCATTTTCAACTATTGGAAAACGGCGTCTTTTGGCACTTAAAAACCTATTGGCGGCATCAAAAATATTCATATTACCATCAATAGTTTCAACATCCTTTACCATGCAATCTTTTATGGTTCTGTCCTGTATGGGCATATTATAATACCTGCTCTCGCTAATTTGTTTTATACAGTCACCTTCAGAAACGATACCTATAAGCTCATTTTTTTCGTTAACCACAGGACCACCCGAAATTTTGTTCTTGACCAAAGTTTCTATAACCGTATCGATATGCTGCTCTGGTGTAAACGTAATTAGGTTTGTTGACATGTAATCGCTAACCTTTAACGATTGTGAGTCCTTTTCGTTTGTTTGTTGTTTACGTGAACCTTGAAAACTTTTTATTGCCATGACAAAAGAAATTTAGAAAGAATTTTAAATATAGTAATTTTTATTAAAAATACAGTTATAATTCAAAACATTAACATCAAATCAACAATTATACACGATAAAACAAATGTTTATTAAATAATTATTATTTTTTATCCAGTTCGATTTAGTACATGACAAAAATCAACTTACTTGATTTATCAATTTGATTTTCAAGATCTCACAGGTTTTAAAGTCTATAGGTTCAATGTTTTGATTATTAATGTATTGAAACTATTTTTTTATTTTTTGTCATGTACTAAACTAGTTCGAGCATTTGATGTTGAAGTGACAATATCAAATGCTCGAACTGGACTTATTTAAAAAATAGATACTTACCAGATAAGTACCCTGTTTTCTGGTTCTAAATATTCTTTGTCTCCCTTTTTTATGTCGAACGCTTTATAAAAAGCATCAATATTTAAAAGGGGTTGTGTAGCTCGCACCATACCCGGAGAGTGAGGGTCGGTTTTAATTTGGTTTTTTAGGGCATCGTCACGCATTTTTGTTCGCCAAACGGTTGCCCAAGATAGGAAGAAACGTTGCTCTGGTGTAAACCCATCGATATTTTCCGGTCGGCCGTTTTCTTTAAAACTTAATTGTAAGGCGTCGTAAGCAGCATTAACACCACCAAGGTCACCAATATTTTCACCCAAAGTGAATTTGCCATTTATAAATACATCGGGCAATACTTCGATAGCGTTATATTGGTTAGCCAAAGCATTTCCTAATTTTTCAAATTCGGTTAAATCTTGGTCGGTCCACCAATTGTTAAGGTTGCCGTCTTTATCGTATCGCGAACCCGAGTCGTCAAAACAATGTGATATTTCGTGACCAATAACAGCACCGATACCACCATAATTAACTGCATCATCGGCTTTAAAGTCATAAAACGGAGGCTGCAAAATAGCAGCAGGAAAAACAATTTCGTTATATCTGGGATTAAAATAGGCATTTACAATTTGTGGTGCCATGCCCCATTGGGTTTTATCGACTGGATTACCTAAATCTTCCAAGTTTTTATTGTGGTACCATATACTAACGTTTAGCATGTTTTGCAGGTAGCTTCCATTTTCGGCAGCACCTTGTATTTCTAATTTTGAATAGTCCTTCCAATTGTCCGGATAAGCTATCTTAACATTAAGCGCTCTTAGCTTTTCTATTGCTTTTTGTTTGGTTTCCGGTGTCATCCATTGTAAGGCATTAATCCTATTTTCGAAAGCATCGATAACATTAGCTATCATCTTTTCGGCCTTTTGTTTTGCTTCTGCCGGGAACTTTTCATCTACATACAATTTGCCCAAAGCCTCACCTACGGTACCGTTAATGGTTTGGAGGGCACGCTTGTCCAATGGCCGTTGTTTTTTGGCTCCTCTTAGTGTTTGACTGTAAAATTCCCAATTAGCTTTTTCTAAATTGGTACTTAAATACGATGCGGTATGGTTAAAAGTTGTCCATTTTAAATAGGCTTTCCAACTATCAACATCTTTTTTATCGAAAATATCTTGCAATGCTTTTATATAGTTTACATCGGTTACAATAATGGTGTCTAATTGGGTAACACCTATATTTTTAAAATAATCATTCCAATTAATTGCGGGAACCATGTCTTGCAATTGAGCAATAGAACGTGGATTATAACGTTTTCGGGCATCACGCCTATCCACCTTATCCATACTTGGCTCGGCCAATAGAGTTTCGAAAGATAGGATTTTATGGGCTTGTTTGGCTGCTGTTTCCTTCGAAGTCCCCAGATATTGAAGCATCCTTGTTATATGGGCAACGTATTTTTCCCGCTTTTCTTTCGAGTCGGCATCGTTTTTCACATAATAATCGCGATCGGGCAGACCAAGTGACCCTCCCCATAAAAAGGCACTATTTATATTGCTGTTTTTGGGGTTGGCCGAAACACCAAAACCAAAAAATCCGCCACCGCCAATAGGCTCCATACTTTCTAAATAAGCCTGAAGGTCTTTAACGTTTTTTATATTGTCTATTTTTTCCAAATACGGTTTTATAGGTTCCAGGCCTTTTTCGTTTCGGTCTATGGTATCGGTAATAGTTTCAAAAAGCTTTACGGCTTTTTCTTGGTCGGACCCCGGAGCAACCGCTATCTTTTTAAGATCGTTATTGGTTGCCATGGCTAATTTTAATATGGCAAGTGCATCGCTATCGGTTTGTTTCCGTAATTCGTTAAAACTTCCCCAGCGGGTCTGGTCGTCGGGAATAGGTGTGTTTTCTACCCATTTACCATTTACGTATTTAAAAAAATCTTCGCTTGGTTTTACCAAGGTATCCATATAGGCTTTGTTTATACTGATATTCTCAGTTCTGGAAGCAGTTTCTTTTTTTGTGTCGTTTTTACAGGAGAAGACAGCCAAAAAAGATAGTGCATAAATTGGAGTTAGTTTCATGTGTTAATATTTATTGTTTTTAATGGTTACATGGAACACCCAAATTAACATTCTACCGTGTGATTAAAACTTAATAATAGGTATTTCATTATAATATTTAATTTTAGTATTTACGAATAACTGTTTCTATGGGCGTACTATGACATTGTTATCGGCTTCGGTTTTTTTATTGAGCTGAAGGTTAAAATTGGAAAAAGCAATAAGCACATCCGTTATATCGGATAAGAGTTCTTGTTTGGTCGATGTACCTAGACGGGCCGTATTTTCCAGTTTATGGCATTTGGTTTCTAAAGCCAAAATACGTGCCATTATTGCTTTGGTATTTAGTGTTTTTGGTGCATTTTCTTTTAGTTCCTTAAAGGTTAGCGCAACTGCTTTTTCGTTGTCTTTAAAAAAACCAAGATTTCCCTTTTTAAGTTCTTCTATGGTAGTGTACAGTTGGTGGTAGTTGTTCCAGTCGGTTGCGGCCTTTTCGGTTCTGGGATCTAAAATATAATCGGTATATTTTATTTTCAAAATTTCCTTCTCGGTCAATTCTTGGCTGTTATCTTTTGTAACAACTTCGTTAGGTTTGTTGTTGCAAGCTAAAACCACGAAAAAACTTAATGCTATTAAAAACTTGATATTCATAACCATGAAATTGCGTTGCACAAAGATATGTAATAGTTATCTTAAAATGTTTTTTTAACTTGGTTTTATAGAAAAAGCATGGACTAAGCTATAAATTGAGTAGGAAAATGTAATTAATTGTATATTTGGCTAGATGCTAAAACTTTTTAAGAAATGCTCGATAATTTTTGGTTTAATGTAAACTATGGTGTTAATCATGTATTAGATATTAACGGTTACGACCATGTTCTGTTTTTAATGGTACTTACTGTACCTTATATGTTTAAAGACTGGAAGCATGTTTTTTACTTGGTAACCATGTTTACTTTGGGGCATACAGTATCGTTGGTTTTGGCATCGTACAATGTGGTTAGTATAAATTCGGAGATAGTCGAGTTTTTAATTCCTATAACCATTTTAATCGTAGCACTTTATAACGTATTTACGGCAGGAAAAGGGGCGCAAAAGGAAAAAATAGGGATATTGTTTTTATCGGCTTTGTTTTTTGGATTGATACATGGTTTGGGGTTTGCAAGAGAATTTAAAATATTTCTTGGAGAATTGGAAAGTAAGCTGCTTCTATTGTTAGAATTTGCCTTAGGTATCGAAATAGCCCAACTTATTATAGTTGTTGCAGTACTTATATTGAGATATGTTGCTCAAGCTATTTTCCGGTTTTCCAAACGCGATTGGGTTATGGTTATGTCGGCCATCGTGGTAGGATTGGTTATCCCCATGATTTTAAACAGTGATTTTTTATCCTGACACCAAAATTATAACTAATTTTATGCTCTTGTAATTTTATGTTAAGTTGGGATTTTTTGTTATATATCCAACGTGAAGGATTGAGGTATTTGTTTTAATGCTGAAAGGACTGTTCAAACCTTAATAAATAAAGAGAAATATAGTATTTTAAATAAACTTGAATCTATATTTGTACAAGTTGAGTTCATTAAAAAAAGCAACTGCCAAAAAACAATAGTGATGCAAACAGATAAACAGTTAAAATACGATAAGGCCTATTTGCGAATTGCCCAAGAGTGGGGCAAACTCTCATACTGCGAACGAAAACAAGTGGGTGCGGTAATTGTTAAGGATCGTATGATTATTTCCGATGGCTATAACGGAACACCTTCCGGATTTGAAAATATCTGCGAAGACGAAGAAGGTTACACCAAATGGTATGTACTGCACGCCGAAGCAAATGCTATTTTAAAGGTAGCCGCTTCTACACAATCGTGCAAAGGTGCCACATTGTACATAACCTTATCGCCATGTAAAGAATGTAGTAAATTAATACACCAAGCGGGAATCGTAAAAGTAGTCTTTAATAAAGCATATAAGGACGATTCTGGACTTAAATTCTTAAAGAAAGCCGGTATCGAATTATTGCAACTTGAAGATATAAATGCCTAATGAGTGTTAAACAAAAATACGTACCATTATTATTGGGGATTGCTTTGGCGATTGGTATTTTTATTGGAGGTAAGTTGGGTTTTACCAATACAGATAATGCTTTGTTTTCAAATAACAGTTCGAAGGAAAAACTAAACCGACTTTTTAATTATATCGAATACGATTATGTTGACGATGTTAATACCGATAGTATTGTAGATGTTGCCGTAAACGGTATTTTGGCCAATTTAGATCCTCATTCGGTTTATATCCCAAAAGAAAATTTAGATCGGGTGGCCGAAAACATGAAAGGTGATTTTGTTGGTATTGGTGTTAATTTTTACGTGTATCGGGATTCCATTGCCGTTATAAAAACCATTAAAGGAGGACCGAGTGATAAAGCCGGTATTAAAGGAGGAGACCGTATTTTAATGGCCAATAGCGATACCTTGTACGGTAGCAAATTAAAAGATGAAGATGTTGTTAAAAAACTTAAAGGACCAAAAGGCAGCGATGTACGTCTAACCATTTACAGGCAAGGCACTCCCAACCTTTTAAACTACAATGTAGAGCGCGATGTTGTACCCATACGGAGCGTCGATGCAACCTATATGCTAACCAACGTTTTAGGATATGTAAAAATAAACCGTTTTGCCGAGACTACCTACAAGGAATTCAAAGTGAGTTTGGATAGCTTGTTGGCTTTGGGCGCAAAAGAAATTGTTCTGGATTTACGTAATAATCCCGGAGGATACTTAGGCGTGGCCGAAAAAATTGTTGATGAATTTCTCGAAGATGGCAAACTCATACTGTTCACTAAAAACAAACGCAACAAAATAGAAGAAAGCTATGCTACAAATAAAGGCGATTTTGAGCAAGGTAATGTGTATGTTTTAATTAATGAAAATTCGGCATCGGCTAGCGAAATAATTGCCGGAGCCCTACAAGATAACGATAAAGGCACTATTATTGGTAGGCGTTCTTTTGGAAAAGGTTTGGTACAACGCGAAATGGGACTGGGCGACGGTAGTGCCATACGCTTAACAGTATCACGATATTATACTCCTACGGGACGCTCCATACAACGGCCTTACAATAATGGTAGCAGTAATTATTATCACGAATATATCGATAGGATTAAAAGCGGCGAACTTACCGATTCTGCCAAAATACAGGTACACGATTCCTTAAAATTTAAAACACCAAAAGGAAAAACTGTGTATGGCGGCGGCGGTATTATACCCGATGTTTTTGTAGCTTTAGATAATGGGCTGCACAATAAAACCATAGCTACTTTGTGGGATTATGGATATTTCGATAATTTTATTTTTAGATATTTGGATAAAGACCGCCATGCTTACAATGGTATTTCAAGACAAGATTTTATTAACGATTTTGAAGTGAGCGATAGCCTGTTAAAACGTTTTGAAGTTTATGTGGACAATAGAACACCTAACAATATTACGTTCAATGCGTTTAAAAAAGAGGTTAAGCATTATTTAAAAGCTACTTTAGGAGAACAATTGTTCGACGGTAATACTTTTTACGAAGTTCTTAATAAACAAGATATTATGATTGAAACGGTAGTAAAATTGAGCAAAAAAGAAGCTATCTAAAAAGCTACCATTCAAAATGATAAAACAATTGCTTTTCAGATAGCTGCTTCTATCGAAGTTCTATGTTAAAAATATATAGAAAACTATTCAGTTACAGGGGTAGCCGCTGCCGTACTAACGGTTAAATTTTGTATATCCCTATCAAAAAGATACAAACCACCTTTATCGTCTCCAATAAGGTTTATTTTATCTAAAATAGTGCGTGCCATGGCTTCTTCTTCAATTTGCTCGGCTACATACCATTGTAAAAAGTTGTGGGTAGAATAATCGCGTTCCTGTAGCGATGCGTGAACGAGCTCGTTTATACTGGCCGATACAAATACTTCGTGATCGAATAGTTTTTGGAACATCTCTTTAAATGAATTAAAAGTTACATTAGGTGCAGCAAGCTCCGATATTTGTGCATGCCCACCACGTTCGTTAACGAATTTTACTAATTTTAGCATGTGGTCGCGCTCTTCGTCGGACTGTGCATACATAAAATTAGCTACGCCCTCAAGGCCTTTTATTTCTGCCCAACATGCCATTGCCAAATAAATTTGTGAAGACTCAGCTTCTTTTCGTATTTGGTCGTTAAGTAGTTTTTCTATGGTTTTAGATAACATAATTATAGTGTGTTTTGTTTAATTAATATATTGTTGGATAAAAGAACAAAGACCGCTACTAAAGACCCTTGATTTAATTCGAGTCTCAGCTATATTTCAAAGCCCAAAACTTCAATTTAGCGTTTAACCCTCATTACTTATAGCCAATGTTGTACGTTCGTTTCATTTAATTTCATCTTCAAATTCTAAAAAATCTTCGTGTAATCCTTGAATAATTTGTCCATTTGGCTCAAAATTATCGTCAGTTTTCATAAGTATCCAACTGATTTTGTCACGGTCAACTTCTTGGTTTCCCTCATCTAATATTTCGATTACATTGTAAATCATACCTTTAGAATATGACTTTAAAAAGTCAAATAGTTCTTTTTGTCCGACTTTTTCTTTAATTTCCTCAAATTTATCTTCGATTTCTTCGTCAAAATCTTCTGCTATTAAAATATTGTCTTCTATCGATTTTGCAATATCAAATAAAGATTTAAGAACAAGAAAACGACCAAATTGTGGAATTTTTTCAGATACTTCACTTGATGCCCAACTCAAAGGATTTTTAGCGCCAGCATTTTCGAGTCTAATTACTAAACTTTCAAATTCTTCTTTTTGTTTGTCTGTCAATTTTGATATTTCTTGTTCGTAAAATTCTTTGTGGTCAGAATTTTCAAGATGCTGTTGAGTATGTTTCATTTTATATTGCCCCATATTATTTTATATTTGTACTGCTCACCTAAGTTGATGCACAACTTGCCCATTGTTCTATATCCCAACTTTTTTGTTATTGAACTTGTTTAAACGAGTTCATATCGAAAAATCAATAAAAAAACAGTAAAACATCAATAAACGCTATACTTTGATACTTTATATCGAACAGGTTAAATATATAATAAATTAGCTAATCTGCAAGCCATTGGTCACATTTGTAGTATCGGGATTTACAAATACCAATTTGCCATCGTTGCTTTCGGTCATTAAAATCATACCTTCACTTTCTACGCCACGTAATGCCCTTGGTGCCAGATTAACCAAAACGGTTACTTTTTTGCCCACTACTTCCTCGGCAGTAAAACTTTCGGCAATGCCCGAAACAATGGTGCGCACATCAATACCCGTATCAACTTTTAGGACCAATAGTTTTTTAGCTTTTGGCATTTTTTCGGCTTCTAAAATAGTTCCTACTCGAATATCCAATTTGGTAAAATCTTCAAATGTAATGGTTTCTTTTTGGGGTTCTGCTTTTTTATTGTTAGCTTCATTGGTCTTTTTGCTGGCTTCCAATTTATCTAATTGTTTTTGGATGGTTTCGTCTTCAATTTTTGCAAATAACAGTTCGGCCTTACCCACTTGATGTCCATTTGAAATCAGGATATCTTTTTCCGTTACGGCACTCCAAGACAATTCCGCATCATCGAACACATTAAGCATTTCTTTTAGCTTTTTAGAGGTAAACGGCAAAAACGGTTCGCTTAATACTGCTAATGCCGTTGCTATTTGTAGTGCCACGTACATAATGGTTTGGGTACGGGCTTCGTCTTCTTTTATTACTTTCCAAGGTTCTTCGTCGGCAAGGTATTTATTACCCAAACGTGCCAAGTTTATAAGTTCCTGTTGTGCCTCACGGAAGCGGTAGCGTTCAATGGATCCAGCAATAGTTGTTGGATAGGTCTTTACGGCTTCCAACGTTTCCCTATCTACATCTGTAAATGCGCTTGGTTGCGGTACTATACCGTTATAATATTTATTGGTTAATACGGCCACACGGTTTATAAAATTTCCAAAAATAGCCACCAATTCATTGTTATTACGTGCCTGAAAATCTTTCCACGTAAAATCGTTATCCTTGGTTTCGGGCGCATTTGCGGTTAGTACATAACGAAGTACATCCTGTTGATTAGGGAATTCTTTTAAATAATCGGGCAACCAAACCGCCCAGTTTTTTGATGTTGATAATTTATTGCCTTCTAAATTTAAAAATTCGTTTGCCGGTACATTTTCAGGCAAAATATAACTGCCTTCGGCCTTTAACATACTTGGAAAAATGATACAGTGAAATACAATATTATCTTTTCCTATAAAATGAACAAGTTTGGTATCTTTATCTTTCCAGTACGGCTCCCAATCTTTCCCTTCGCGTTCTGCCCATTCTTTGGTCGATGAAATATAACCAATAGGCGCATCGAACCAAACATAAAGCACTTTGCCTTCGGCACCTTTAACAGGAACGGGAATACCCCAGTTTAAATCACGGGTAACAGCACGGGGGCGCAAACCGTCGTCTATCCACGATTTTACCTGTCCGTACACATTCGGCTTCCAATCGGTTTTATGGCCTTTTAAAATCCATTCTTTTAAAAACCCTTCATATTTATTCAAAGGCAAAAACCAATGCTTAGTTTGCTTAAGTGTTGGTTTATTTCCGGTTAAGGTAGATTTTGGGTTTATCAAATCGGTAGCATTTAAGCTTGTGCCACAATTTTCGCACTGATCGCCGTAGGCCTCTTCGTTACCACATTTTGGGCAGGTACCCGTTACAAATCTATCGGCCAAAAACTGGTTGGCCTTTTCATCGTAAAGTTGCTCGGTAGTTTCTTCAATAAATTCACCTTTATCGTAAAGGGTTTTAAAAAATTCCGATGCAGTATCGTGATGTACTTTTGCCGTTGTTCGTGAATAATTATCGAATGAAATACCAAATTCTTTAAACGATTGCTTTATAATGGCATGATATTTATCTACAATATCCTGCGGTGCAACACCTTCATTTTTCGCTTTAATAGTAATAGGTACGCCATGTTCGTCGCTCCCTCCTATAAAAACCACATCGTTTCCCGTTAGGCGCAAATAGCGTGCATAAATATCGGCAGGTACATAAACACCTGCCAAATGTCCAATATGGATAGGGCCATTGGTGTATGGTAATGCCGAGGTAATGGTATAGCGTTTAGACATTTCTGCTTTTTATTTTTAGAGTGACAAAAGTACACATTTTAACAGCTATTTAGAAAAAAAATGTACTTTTACCTTATGTCAAGAATCAGATTAATTTTATGGGTTTTGGTAATTGTTTTTTATACTGAAAAAAATACGGTTACCGCACAAAACCAAGTACCGACCAAAAATATGCATGTCATTCAACCACCTTACCTTAAAGCGGGCGACACCGTTGCTATTGTTGCACCTTCCGGTATTTTGAAAAACAGAACGGCCGAAATAGAAAAATCGAAAGCCTTACTTAAAAGTTGGGGCCTTAATGTTGTTGTAGGCAAACATGTATTTAAACAGAATAACCATTTTGCAGGTACCGACGAGCAGCGTTGCGAGGATTTTCAAAACGCATTGGATAACCCCAAAATAAGTGCCATTTGGTGTGCCCGTGGCGGTTACGGTGCAGTACGTATTTTAGATAAACTGGACTATACCCAATTTAAACAAAACCCCAAATGGCTTATAGGCTACAGCGACATTACGGCACTACACAGCCAAATGCACAATCTGGGCTACGAAAGCATACATGCCATGATGTGTACCAGTTTACAGAACGATCCTGCCACCATTAAAGAAACTGTAAAAACATTTAAAGATGCCATTTTTGGCAATACCCTATCTTATTCTTTAAAAAACTCCCAATATAATAAAATGGGTGTAGCCAAGGGCAAACTGGTTGGTGGTAATTTAACCTTATTGTTAACAGTTTTAGGCTCGAACACATCCATAAATACCGATGGGAAGATTTTGTTTATTGAAGAAATTGGCGAATACAAATACCATATAGACCGTATTTTACAAAGTTTAAAACGTGCCGGTTATTTTACAAATTGCAAAGGAGTTATTGTTGGCGATATGACCAAGATAAAAAGCAATACAACTCCTTGGGGAACTTCGGTAGAGCAATTAATTATTGATGCCCTATCGGAATACGATTTCCCCATTGCCTTTAATATGCCTGCAGGACACGAAAAGGACAATCGGGCACTTATTTTAGGGAGAACAGTACAATTATCGGTTAATAACGACCGGACTTTGTTGGTTTTTGAAGATTGAGCCTTATTATGCATATAAAAATAAGCGAAATGCATTAAAAATATGGGCTTTTACGATTTATCGAGAACCAATCGTGAGCAACTCGTTACACAAATAAACCAAGACATTGAAACCGATTTGCTCTCCGGTACAACCAAAACTATTTTAGTCTATTTTTCAGATGAAGATACCTATATTAGAAAAACAGCATATTTGGCCATCGGCAAACTGTTTTATTCCAATTCCAAACAGCAAACCAAAATACATTTAACCTTACAAGATTTATTAAACTCCAAAAACGAAAAAATACGCCAAACTACCATAAATGCGGCTGGCGAAATTGGGAAATTCCATTTTAATAAAGTACAGCATTTTTTTGATATTGGCTTATTCGACAAGCACCATTCGGTACGGAATGCCGTTATCGGTTCGATAAAGAAAATGGGAGAAAAAAATCCAGAACCAGTTTTAACTTGGGCAAAACCTTATCTAAAACATCCCGATAAAGAAATTCGTCGTGAAATTTGCCATGGTATCGAGCTTCGTGGACGCACCCACCCACAGGATATTTTACCACTTTTAAAAATACTTGAATTTGATAGTGAAAAGCGGGTTTCGAATACCTTAATCCATGTTATTGGACAGATTTCCTATAAAAACGGATGCTTAAAAACGGTTATATCGCATCTAAATACCTGGACAAACAAAGCCTTGGTAGAAAAAGCTTTGGATGAAATAGCCGATGTACACGAGCGTTATAAAAAATTTGCCGTTTTAAGTCAAGCCGAAGTGATGGCCTACATCGACAAATATTTTATTCGTTAAAACCCTCGTTCTTTTTGAAGTTGTTCGTAAGCGGCCTGTACCTGTCGAAACTTTTCTTCTGCCCCTTTTTGGTGTTCTTTACCAAGATGGATTACCTTATCGGGATGGTATTTTTTGGCCATAGCGCGATAAGCTTTTTTAATTTCCTCGTTAGTTGCATTTTTATCAACCCCCAATATTTTATAAGCACTACTTGCACTTTTATAAAACATGGCCTTTATGCTTTCGTAATCGGTATAACCAATACCCAAATATCCCGAAATAGTATATATTTTTTGTGCTTCCAGATCGGTTACACTACCATCGGCGTTGGCCACACCAAACAGAAAATGAAGAAGCTGTAAACGTGCCGAATGGTTCATCATACGCCTAATCTGCATACATACCTGTCTTGTGGATATGTTGTTTTGCTTGCTTATTTCGTTAAAAAGCCTAAACGCATTATTGGCACGGTCTTTTCCGTACATACCTACAAATTGCATGCGTACAAAATCCAATTCGCGCTGGTCACGTTTCCCATCGGCCTTAATAACGATAGAAGCCAAGATTAAGAGACTTACTTCAAAATCGCCCGATTGTGTTGGAGTTTGCTGCCGGTACGTACCTTGACTTTCCATTTCAACATCTATTCCACTACCAAGGGCATCGACTGCACTGCCCAAAGCCAATCCTATAATAGCTCCTATAGGACCTCCAAGAGACCAACCTAACACAGCTCCGATCCATTTAGAAATTTTCATGCAAGTATAAGTTTTATTTATCGCCAAATATAATATTTGTTAGCCGATTGATACGCTAATTCGTTACACAATTAATATCTTTGTAATTAATTAAATGTAATTATAAGAATATGTATCCAGCAGAATTAGTAAAACCAATGCGAGAAGATTTAACCCAAGTAGGGTTTGAAGAGTTGCACACTCCGGAAGCTGTTGAGGCCGCATTAGCAAAAAAAGGAACGACTTTGGTTGTTATAAATTCGGTTTGTGGCTGTGCCGCTGCCAATGCACGTCCCGGTGCCAAAATGAGCTTACAGAACATTAAAAAACCAGATCATATTGTTACTGTTTTTGCAGGCGTAGATGGTGAAGCCGTTACCAAAGCCAGACAGCATATGGTACCATTCCCTCCAAGTTCGCCCAGCATGGCCTTGTTTAAAAATGGTGAGTTGGTACACATGTTAGAGCGTCACCACATAGAAGGAAGACCAGCAGAAATGATTGCCGAAAACCTTGTTGATGCTTATAACGAATACTGTTAAAAGCTACATCTAAAAATATAAAAAGCTGTCTAAAAAGTAATTGTTTTATTTTTTTAAACGAAAAAAAATCTCATTAACTAAAAAACAATAGGTTAGAATTTAGAGATTCTTCGTTCCTCTCAAAATATTAACTTTTTAGACAGGCTTTTTTGTTCTATGAAGTTTTGCTTATTTTTGGAGCATGGCTAAACTATTCTCTTACCCTTTAAGTGTTTTATATTATCTATGCTTTGGGTTAACCCTTTTAATCTTCCATCCCATACAGTGGATTTGCTTTAACCTATTTGGCTACCAAGCACATAAAACAAGTGTCGATTATCTACAATTGTGTCTCATGTGGTGTGCCAAGGTTTTGGGTACACGTTTTTTGTTTACAAATCCTTACTCCATAGAGACAGGGCAACCTTTAATAATTGTTGCCAACCACCAAAGCCTACACGATATTTATCCGCTTACATGGTTTATGCGAAAACACCATCCAAAGTTTATAAGCAAAATTGAATTAGGCAAGGGTATTCCTAGCGTTTCTTATAATCTGAAGCATGGCGGTGCAGCTTTAATAGACAGGAAAAACCCCAAGCAATCGATTCCTGCTTTAATAAAATTTGGACATTATATTGAAACCAATAAAAGAGCTGCCGTTATTTTTCCCGAAGGCACCCGAAGTAAAAACGGTAAGCCAAAAACCTTCCACACTAAAGGTTTGGAGGTGCTGTTCAGGACCATACCATCTGCCGTTGTTGTTCCGGTATCCATCAACAACTCATGGAAAATGCTCCGTTACGGTATGTTTCCCATGGGATTGGGCGTAAAAATAACTTACACCGTAAACAAACCGTTAAAAATAAAAGATTTTAACGACAAACAAGAACTAATAAAACAAATAGAAGCATCTATTAAAGCTCAAGTAACACCTTAGGCAGCTTTGCAAAACCCACAGAAAAATAACAGACAGCAAAACTATAATGCCAAATCTGTTAAAAAAACCTAACAGATTTATAAAAATCAACATAATTATAGTCATATGAATAAATTGGTATTTTTTAAATTGAACAACATTAAAATTCCACTAATAATTCGTGAACAAACAAGAAATTATCAATAAAACTATTGTTTTCGTAAAAGAAACATTAAAAAATGCCGAAGGCGGACACGATTGGTTCCATATAGAACGGGTTTACAAAAACAGTTTATTAATAGCCAAAACAGAGCCTGCCAATACCTTCGTTGTTTCACTTGGTGCTTTATTACACGATATTGCCGATAGTAAATTTTATAGTGGTAATGAAACGATAGGTCCTAAATTAGCCAGAGAGTTTCTGCAACACTTACATGTAGAAGCATCGGTTATAGAACATGTTGAAAATATTATAATGCACATTTCATTTAAAGGAGGCAACGAAACGCAGTCTTTTACTTCTCCTGAATTGGATATAGTACAAGATGCCGACCGCCTTGATGCCATTGGAGCCATAGGCATTGCACGTTGTTTTAATTATGGTGGATTTAAAAACAGAGCACTTTACAATCCGGAAATAAAGCCCAATTTAAACATGAGCAAAACAGAGTATAAAAATTCGGATGCACCGAGTATTAATCACTTTTATGAAAAACTCTTATTGCTAAAAGACCGTATGAACACCAAAACAGGTAAACAATTAGCACAAAATAGGCATGATTTTATGCAAAGCTATTTAAATCAGTTTTATAATGAATGGAGCGGCAATTGTTAATGAAGTCTTACTTCGTAGCCTTGCTATGCAGTTCAAAAAAGCCTTCAAATAGCCAAAAAATGACTAATTTTCGCTTAAACACAAAAAGTTTAAACCACTTCAATAAAAAACCAGTACAAGCCCAAAAAATACGGTTGAAAATATAGAAAGTAACCATTTCCAGGTAGTATGGGCATGGCGCAGCTCCATAAAATAAAAGCCTACCAGTAAAAATTTTAACCATGAGGCCAACAGTATAATATATAGCGGTGTACCCAAATAGCCGTTTGCGGCCAAAGCCGAGACCGCTGTTAGCAATATCAAGGCAATTAATATGTATAACGGATTATTTTTCATCATTCTATTGGTTAAAATATTAAATACAGTAAGGGAAACAACAGCAACCAAATAAGGTCGCACATATGCCAAAAGGCTGCGCTGGCTTCGGCATCTATAAATTCGACACTTTCAGGCTTTTTACGTAATTTGAAAAGCAACCATAACAAAATAACCATACCCACCAAAACATGAATAACATGAAAAAGGGTAAGCATCCAATAAAACGAGAAAAAGGTATTATAGCCCATGGTGAGTCCGGCATGTATTTTATCGGAATATTCTATACTTTTCAAAATTAAGAATAAGCCGCCGCCTAAAAGCGTAAATACTAAGTTTTTGCGTACCTTCGCTATTTGGTTTTCTTTTAAAAACCGGATACTCTGCGCCATAAAATAGCCACTGCACAATAAAAACAAGGTATTTATGGCACCATAAACAGCATTTAATTGCAAACGCGATTCGTGGAAAACGGTAGGTTCGTCCTTGGCGTAGGCCACCAAAGCTATTAAAGTAGCTCCAAAGGTAAATAACTCTAAATAAATAACTATCCAGATAAGCAATCCGCCCGGAGGATAGAAAAATGAGGGTTTTTGTGTGGTAGATTCAGACATGATTTATTGATGTTTAATTTTTTCGTATAACTTCACTAATGACGTTAAAAGTTCGACCGGTGTGGTTAATATTTGATAGTGGTTTTGCCCGAACATTTGGGGCAGATAATATTTTGCTTCGGCCTCGATGGCTAAAGCATACGAATTTATATTACGTTGGTTAAGTTCCCGAAGAGCTTGTTTTACGTCGTTAATACCGTATTTGCCCTCGTATTTATCGTAGTCGTTGGGTTTTCCGTCGGAAATTAGGATAACCCATTTGTTTTTGGAATCCCGTTTGTCCAACAAAGCTCCGGCATGGCGCAGGGCGGTCCCAATGCGGGTGTAACCTTGTGGTTGTGCGGCACCAATACGGTGTTTGGACTTATCCCACGAATCATCAAAATCCTTTAAAGTGAGATATGTACTATAATTTCGGGTTTTGGAATAAAAACCATCGATCGCAAAATCGACATTAAATTCATTCAGAATTTCGCCAAAAATAATGGAGGCCTGTTTTTCAACATCTATCACCCGGTTTCCGGCAGCATAGCCGTCGCTGGACAAACTAACGTCCAACAGGATAAGTATAGAAAGGTCTTTTTCTTTTTTCCGTTTGGAAATATATATTTTTTCCGATGGTGTGTGTCCGGTATGCACATCAACATACAAATCGGTAAGCGCATCCAAATCGAAATTATCGCCCTGTACCTGCCGGCGTTGCTGTTGGTATTTGTTGTTTACCGAAGTAAGCATTTTACGCAAGCCCATAAGTGTAGAGGCGTTTTCCCTTAATGTATCTTTATAATAGTTTGCTGTAGTTTCGGTTAGGGTTTGGGGGAACACTTTACAGAAATCGGGTTTGTAAGCCCGTTTTTTATAGTCCCACTCATCGTAAGTAATAGCTCGGGTTTCGGGTTGGGTTTCCACACTTTCCGAAATGGTGGTATTTTCTATAAAATCGGTTTGATAGACCGAATGTACAGGGTCGTCCACCCGAACGGTATATTTCATATTAATTTCATCCAAGGCATTGGCATGGTCGTCCAAATCATCATCACCATCAAAATCGCGCCACCCGCCTTCCCATTCTTCGGCAGCTTCTATTTTTTCGAAATTATGGGTCATAACGTAATCCTCTTGCTGCTTTTTGTCGATAGTTACCGATTGGATTTCCTCGACAGCACGGGCTTTTTTTATGGTTTTTATTTCATTTTGAATAGCTTTTTTTGCCTTTTCTGAAATGTTTTGCAGTAGTTCTTTTTTGGGAGATTCGGGATTATTGTACATCCATTTTCCGTAAATAAAACTGTAATCGGGTGCTTTTCCTGCTTTGGTCTGTGCTTCAAAAAAAACGACCAATTCATTATGGATGCTTTCGGTAACCGGAAACTGTTCAAAAAGTTGTTTTAACACTTTGGTTGAAGTGGTTTTTGCCTTGTTTTGGGCTTCTTCTAAAGAATGTTCGGGCGTATCGGTAAAATTAAAACCCAATTCGCTTTGGCAGCATAAGTACAGAATCCTGAACATATAAAAAGCCATATTTTGTTCCAAGGAAGGAAACAATGAAAAGCGCTGAGGCAAAAAGAAATTATGGTTTTTATAACCGCCTTCGCGTTCGGCATCAAAAATTTCGATGGGTTTGCCCGTTATGGCACGGGCAATAAGTATTAAGCGGGGTTTTATATCGTTAAGCCCAACGGAATACGACAGTGCTTCTTCGGCTGTTTTTCGCCGTCGCTTTAAAAAAGTAACGACCTTTTTGTATAGAAACTCATCGGGCTCGAACATGGTATTTTAAATCATTAAGTCGCACAAATCGGTAAGGGCTTGGGTTACTTCTTCATCGTCTGTTAATGGTTCTACAACGGCCACTTTTACTGCCAGTCGTTTTGCAAGTCCGGAGTTTATAAGTTTTGCAGCATCGACCAGAAGCCGTGTCGAAACAGTTTCGGTAAGGCCCAGTTCGGTCAGGTTTCTAACTTTATGGGCAATAGTTACCAGTTTTTTGGCAACATCTTTTTCTATTTGTGTTTCGTTTACCAAAATTTCTATTTCTTCTTTTTCTGAAGGATAATTAAAACTCAAGGCCACAAAACGCTGTCTAGTAGAGGGTTTTAACTCTTTAAAGCCTTTCTGATATCCCGGATTAAAGGAAGCCACCAACATAAAATCGGGATGTGCTTTTAGGGTTTCGCCCAACTTGTCGATATAAAGTTCCTTTCGGTGGTCGGTAAGTGCATGTATGGCAACGATAACATCGGGGCGTGCTTCGGCAATTTCGTCTAAATACAAAATAGCACCCGTTTTTACAGCTTTGGTTAAGGGACCGTCTATCCAAAAGGTTTCGGATCCTTTAATAATGTAGCGCCCAATTAAATCGGTGGAAGAGGTTTCTTCATTGCAGGATACTGTAATTAAAGAAGCTCCCATTTGGTGCGCCATATAACTTACAAAACGTGTTTTTCCGGTTCCCGTAGGCCCTTTTAAAAGGAGCGGCAACTTGTTGTTATACACATGCTCAAACACCTCTACTTCTTTACCTATACTTTTGTAGTAAGGTTTTTGGTCGGTTTTGGTGCTATGGTTTAATATTGTTTCCAAAATGGTTATTTTAAAAAAGAAGACCTAAAGAGTTTTGACGGGTTTTCAACAAGATTTATGGTATGGTATGAGCAAAATTGTCAAAAAAAAAATGAGTATCAAGTTTCTAATAGGTCTCCCGTATTGTTTCAGATCTGTTTTTAACAGTCCTTTATATTCTCTATTTATCGCATTTATTCTATAGCGGGTTCTAAAGCTTCATCGGTTGGTTTACCATATTTCCAAAAATCTATAATATAGCAAACTACACCGGTAGCAAATAAAGCGGCACATAAAATAAGAACCAAAAAGTGGACACTTATTTCATTTTGTACTTCCATAAATTCCATTTTAAACTTACGTTCCAAATACACTTGTGCCACACCGGCAACTCCAAAGGCCGTGGTCATACCTAACATACCTATATTTGCTGCCCAAAATGCAAAACGTCCGCGAGCATTATCGTAAAGTTTACGTCCTGTTAAATTGGGTAGAGCATAACTTATTATGGCAAATACAATCATGGCATAAGCACCCCAGAAGGCCAAATGACCATGCATGGCAGTTACCAAAGTACCGTGTGTGTATAAGTTGGTTTGTGGCAGAGTATGGGCAAACCCAAGAAGTCCGGCACCAATAAACGATACAATAGACGAACCTAGTGTCCAGTACAATGCTACCGTATTAGGGTGTTTTTTCTCGCCTTTACGGTACATGTTTACTGCAAATAGGGCCATAGCCAAGAATGCCAAGGGTTCTAATGCAGAGAAGATACCACCCACAATTAACCAAATTTTATTTACGCCAATATAATAGTAATGGTGTCCAGTACCTAATATTCCTGATAAAAAGGTAAGACCAACGATAACATACAGCCATTTTTCGATAACTTCTCTATCAACACCTGTAAGTTTTATTAATAGAAACGCCAAAATACCTCCCATAATAAGCTCCCAAACACCTTCAACCCAAAGATGGACTACCCACCAACGGAAAAACGAATCGGTTACTTGGCTATCAAAAGGTAACATGCCCGGAATATAAAGCAAGGCAGCAAATAACAAGCCCATAGCTAAAACCAAAGCGGTTGTTGTTTTGCGTTTGCCCTTAAAGAGGGTTGCCAAAATCAATCCCAAAAACAGGAGTACATTTACTACGACCAAATAATCCAACTGGCGTGGTATTTCTAAAAACTTACGACCTTCCCACCAATTAAAGTGATAGCCGGTTATGGCAACACCACCAACTATAGCTAATGAAATTAATTGTACGTAAGCCCATTTAACGCTTACCAGCTCCCGCTGTGCCTCTTCGGGAATAATGTAATAGGCTGCTCCCATAAATCCGGAAAGCAACCAAACCACCAACAAATTGGTGTGTACCGCACGTGCCGTGTTAAACGGTATAAACTCGTGCAGGTTATCGTAACCCAAACGGGCAAAGCCCATAATGAATCCGTAAACTATTTGTAACATCAAGAGCAGCATGGACAAGGCGAAAAACCAATATGCTACTTTTTGCGATTTATATTTCATTTTAATTTCTTTTAGAGTTGGTTATTCTTCTTCATCTTGTGCTAAAGGCGATACGATACGCTCAAAGCCGTTAAGGTCTATACCTTCAATCCACTTAAAAAAGTCGATAAGATCCTGGGCTTCTTCCTGCGAAAACCCATAGGCCACCATTTTGCGTCCATTTGGGTTCCAAGCGTTTGGCGTCATCAACACCGCTTTAATATAGCCTTCGCCACGGCGTTCTACTACTTTTGTAAGTTCGGGGGCATAATAGCCACCTTCACCCAAAATGGTATGGCAACCCATACAGTTATTGGCTTCCCACAACTCTTTGCCACGTATCACAGATTCGGTGATATTTTCGGCATGTGTTTGATCCTGACCTTTACTGAACGAAAAAATGGTTAGTCCTATAAAAATGAGAAAGGTTACCAATGTTCCGCCCAAGAAAAAAGCCCGTGCTTGTTTTTTGGATAGCATAATTATTTCATATTAGTTAATAAAAGATAAAATTGTCTTAATTGCAAAAATATGCTCTCACCTGAACTAAAAACATGATTTTTATCATAAAGCGGATAAATTTGTCTTTAATAATTTTATTTGGAAAGCCTATAAATAAGATTACATACCTAAAAAATCGACAGTCAAAAACATTACCAGATATGCAATAAGCTTTTTTAACTACCTTTGTACGCTTAAAATATTGGATTATGATAAATTCCATGACAGGCTACGGAAAATCTGTTTTACAGCTGCCAACCAAAAAAATAACCATAGAGTTAAAATCCCTTAATAGTAAAAATCTAGATTTAAACGTTAGGATACCTTCACTTTACAAAGAAAAAGAACTTGCTGTTAGAAAACTAATAGCAGATACCTTGGTGCGCGGCAAAATAGATTTTTCCATTTATGTTGAAGCTACCGCCGAAGACACCTCAACACAAATAAACACACCTGTGGTTAAACAATACATGCAGCAGTTAAAACAAGTGGTTAACGGCAATGAAACCGAACTATTAAAAATGGCCGTTCGCTTTCCGGATGCCCTAAACACCGTTCGTGAAGAAATTAACGAAACCGAGTGGAAACAAATTGAGCAAGGCGTTGGAATCGCTTTAAACGAAATAACCCATTACCGTACCGACGAAGGTAAAGCTCTTGAAACGGACTTTAAAATAAGGGTAAACAATATCGACACCCTATTGCGAGAGGTAATGGAAATGGATCCTGAGCGTATCCAAGGTGTTCGCGAACGTTTGCTTAAAGGTGTTGAAGAACTAAAGGAAAAATACGATGCCAACCGTTTTGAGCAGGAATTGGTATATTACATTGAAAAATTTGATATTACCGAAGAAAAGGTACGTTTAAAAAACCATTTAAGTTATTTTACCGAATCGTTAAATGCTACCGAATCCAACGGAAAAAAATTAGGTTTTATCGCTCAAGAAATAGGTCGGGAAATAAACACCATAGGCTCCAAAAGCAACTATGCACCCATGCAGCAGCTTGTAGTACAAATGAAGGACGAGCTCGAAAAAATAAAAGAACAACTACTAAACGTATTATAAACGTGTCAATTAACAGTAAACAACAAGGCAAGCTCATTGTCTTTTCGGCGCCTTCGGGATCGGGAAAAACAACCATTGTAAAACACTTATTGGGTATTGAAGATTTAAATCTGGAATTTTCGATATCGGCAACTTCAAGAGAAAAACGAGGTACCGAAATTGATGGCAAAGATTATTATTTTTTATCGTTGGAAGCCTTTAAAAACAACATTAAAAATGATGCGTTTTTAGAATGGGAAGAAGTTTATCGCGATAATTTTTACGGTACATTAAAAAGCGAAGTAGAACGTATTTGGGCCAAAGGAAAACACGTTATTTTCGACATCGATGTTTCGGGAGGCCTACGCATAAAACGGAAATTTCCCGAAAACACCTTGGCCATTTTTGTAAAACCACCAAGTATAGACGAGCTTAAAATACGCTTAAAAAAACGTAAAACCGAAAGCGAAGATAAAATAAACATGCGTGTAGCCAAAGCCTCTGCCGAATTGGCAACAGCTCCCTTATTCGACGAAATTGTAGTTAACGATACTTTGGAACACGCCTTAAAACAAGCCCATACACTTGTTAATAATTTTGTAAACCAACCAACAACCAATAAATAAAAATGAAAATAGGCTTGTATTTCGGTTCATTTAATCCCATACATATAGGGCATTTGGTTATTGCCAATCACCTAACCGAATACAGTGCCATAGACCAAACATGGTTTGTGGTTACACCACATAATCCGTTTAAAAAGAAAAGCAGTTTATTAGACAATTACCACCGTTTAGAATTGGTACATTTGGCCACCCAAGATTACGACTATTTAAAACCTTGCGATATCGAATTTGGCCTTCCCCAACCCAATTATACAATAAATACTTTGGTGTATTTACAAGAAAAATATCCCAACTATGAATTTTCACTAATTATGGGCGAAGACAACCTGAAAGGTTTTCATAAATGGAAAAATTATGAGGTTATTTTAGAGCAACACGATATTTATGTATATCCAAGAATTTCCAATGGCACCGTAGAAACACTATTCGATTCGCACAAAAAAATACACCGTATAGAAAATGCTCCCATTATGGAAATTTCTTCAACTTTTATTAGAAATGCCATTAAAACAGGCAAAAATATAAGACCCATGCTCCCTGCCCCTACCTGGAAATTTATTGACGAAATGAATTTTTATAGGTAGAAAGGACTTCATTTAAAATAGAATAACCGCTATTTATCATAATCATAAAATTTTTTCATATATTTTACACACATTTAAAACCATGATTATGGTAAAACATTACTTAGGCCTTTTTCTATTTATTATTTTACTACCAACACAGTTTAGCCACGCCCAATGGTCGGTAAAGGGAAAATCAGCCAATAAGAAAGCTCCTTATTATTTAACGCAAAAATTTACGGAAGAAGAATGGGAAGCCAGCAACTTTGCTTCGGAAGAGGACATGGCATGGTTTAACGACGCCCGCTATGGCATGTTTATTCATTTTGGTTTGTCCACATATATTGAAAAAGACCTGAGTTGGCAGGTATGCGAAATACGAAAAGCTCCCGATAGAGGCTCTGGACCGTATCCCGCAAGTGTTTGGACACAGTGGCCACAGGAATTTATTTTTGATGAATTTGATGCCGACCAATGGGTAGCCATTGCAAAACAAGCAGGTATGAAATATATTGTTGCAATTGCCAAGCACCACGATGGCTTTCATTTGTGGGATACCCAATATTCCAATTTTAAGGTAACCAATACCCCTTTTGGAAAAGATTACCTAAAAGCATTAGCCGATGCCTGCCATAAAGCAAACATGAAATTCGGTATTTACTATTCGCAACGCGATTGGTACCATCCGGACTATGCTCCGGTAGATGAGACCTTAATTGATGAAATAGCCAAACCACCATATTTTAAGGCAAAGCAAGGGGTGGAAAAAGTGCTTCCAGGAGTAAGCCACCAAAAGTATATCGACTATCAATTTAACGTGGTGAGCGAACTGTGTACCAATTATGGTAAGGTAGATATTTTCTGGTTTGATGCCTGTTGGTGGGGCGGTATGTTTACGGCTGATATGTGGGAGTCCGAACGTTTAACAAGAATGGTTCGAGAACTACAACCGGGCATTATCATTAACAATCGGACTTCTATTCCCGGCGATTTTGATACACCCGAACAAAAAGTGGGCATGCACCAATTACGCCCATGGGAAAGTTGCATTACCCTATGTAAATCGTGGTCGTACTCGCCCACACCTATAAAATCCAAAAAGGAAATAATTGAAATACTTACATCTACAGCTTGTGGTAACGGCAATATGCTGCTTAGCTGGGGACCAAAATGGACAGGAGCTTACGATACTTTCCAAACCAAAAGGCTTATGGAAGTTGGCGATTGGTTAAAATTATACGGGCATACCATTTACAGCACCAAAGGTGGTCCTTGGTATCCTTCTTATTGGGGAGGCAGCACGTATAGGAACAATAAAGTATGGCTACACCTTAAAGAACCGATAGGCAACAAACTAACACTACCCAAAATTAACAACCAATTGCTTAGCAGCACGTGTATTACGGGTGGAACGGTTAGTTTTAAACAAACGGAAAACGATATACAACTTATGCTAAACCATGCCATAAAAGATTCTGTTTCTACCATTATAGAACTCACTTTTAAGGATGACGTAACAGAAATGGTTGGCTTGGAAGATGTACCATCAAAATTTAACGACCCAACTTACGGAGTAGTTATTAAAAGTTTAAAACCGAGTTTAAAACAGGACAAAACATCTTCTATTATTATTGATTTGGAACGTTTATACGATGTAACGGGAATAGATATTTTAAATGGAAAAACCTACGAAAACAACTTGGGAGTTTTTGAAGCTTCAATATCAAAAGACGGTAAACACTGGAACACCGTTGAAGAAAAGAGAGGCAACTTTAAACATTGGGAAGTAAGTGTTTCGCAATTTAATGCAGGAATTGAACTGCCCGGCGTACCGACCCGTTTTATTAAGATTGCGTTAAATAGAGAAAGCGAGAATACACTTAACATAAAATCCATTCGTGTTTTTGGGAAATAACCTTTATAAAAAACTGCCTTAAAAACAGAAGGTTTGCTGCTAACTTATCTTGAACTAATATTAGCTCTTTATAAGATTACTAAGCAAATTAAGGAACAAACACCTCTCTTTTAAGACAGTTTAATTTCTAATTACTTACTCTTAATCTAAAGCAGGAATACGTAAAACCTGCCCTGGGTAAATTAGATCTGGATCTTTAAGCATTGGTTTGTTAGCCTCGAAAATCACCGGATATTTCATAGCATCACCATAGAAATTTTTGGCAATTTTACCTAAGGTATCCCCACTTACAACGGTATGAAACTGTGCTTGTGGCTCCGGTATTTCGACAGTCATTTGGTCATCGACTGTAGCAATTCCTGCAGAATTACCAACAACCAAAATTACCTTCTCTCTAGTTTCTTGATTGGCTGCCACACCACTAATGGTTGCCTTATCGTCGTCTATAAGCACACTTAGGTTTTCAACCTCTAACGATAAACCCGAAATGGTCTCTTCCAATTTTCGTGCAGCTGCTTCTTCTGCTTTTAATTCGCTGGCTGCAGCCTCGGCCGCTTTTTCTGCAGAAGTTTTTCCTCCAAAAATCTTTGCTCCTGCATCTTTAATAAATGAAAATAATCCCATGTTTTTAAATTGTTTTTAAATTTTAAAAATTAATGAATGTATAAAATTACTATTTTGTACGATAATCTAACTATGAAAAATAACAAAAAGAGCATTTTAATTATTAAAACGCTCTTTTTTAAATAATTATCTTTTGCTCTCTCGTGGATTATCTACCTTTTCGGTCTTTTGTTTACGTAATTTTTCCTTTGTTACTACTTTTCCCTTTTCGTTTGTGGTTTTTAGATACTGTATATAGCCACGGCCTGTAAATTCGTAAACGGTTTCGGATGTTGGATGGTATAACTGTATTTTTCCGTCGTTAATAATGCTTAATTCAAAATATTCATCGTTAAAATAATCGTAATCCAAGGTCAGGGTCTTTAAATACATATTGTTGGTAATATGGCCTACGCCATAAACTCCTGTATAATCCCAATATAAATTGTTGGCATGCGTTCCGTTAACATCTTGCGAACTTCTAAATTCCGAATCGTTCCCGCCAGCCAAAAACTGTAAAAAGTTTTCTTCGTCAAATTCATTTATAGCTCCAAAATCACTGGTATATGTTTTTTCCCACGCTTCATATTCCTGAAGGAAATAGTGGATATTATCGTAAAACACAAAATCGTAATCGAAATTACTACGCTGGTAGCCCTCCAAAAAATACGAAGTATCGTTATTAGGGTTGTAAAGTTCTATGGTATTACTGTTAATTTGATATACATCGAAGGTTTCGAAACCATCTCTATCATGCTGTACATCCAAAATCATATTATAAGCATTAAATTCGCCAACATCGATACCAAATCCATTTCCGGTATCGCCCAATCCTACAATATTGTTATTGGCATAAACTATTCCGTTTAAAAACGAAATGGTAAAGGCTTTTTGTAAAAAAGGTGTTTCGCCATACCCCTTTTTACTGTTAATATCGACATACCACAGCTCGTACGAGCCCAATAATTGGTTTAGCGAAATTTGTGGTTCGTCAATATAACCGTCGTTAATTTCGGTGTAACACGATGTAAAAAGTGTTGCCATCAAACTAAAACTTAAAAGTATTTTTACAGTCTTCATAATCATTCTTTTTAGGGGTTATATTTATGAGATTTCAAAACACGTGCCAAAAAATTTTTCAGTATCTTACCAAGACTTTAAATTTTATGTATTTTTGAAGTCATATAACATGTTTTTCTTATGAACAAACCTTTAAAATATGCAGTTTTCGGCGCCGGAAGCTGGGCTACAGCCATTGTGAAAATGCTTTCCGAAAATTTAGATGAAATAGGTTGGTACATGCGTAGTGTTTATACTAAAGAGCATTTGTTGAAAGAACAACACAACCCCAATTATTTAAGTTCTGTGGAATTTCGTTTGGAGCAGTTAAGGTTAAGTAACGACATTAACGAAATGGCCCACTATGCCGATGTACTTATATTTGTAATCCCATCGGCCTTTATTTATGGAGAGCTAGAAAAAATAAACATCGATATTTCGAACAAAATAATTGTTTCGGCTGTAAAAGGTATTGTTCCTGAAACCGGATTATTGGTGGGCGAACATTTTAACAAAACCTATAACACACCACACGACAACATCGCTGTTGTTGCAGGGCCATGCCATTCGGAGGAAGTTGCCCTCGAACGGCTATCGTACCTAACTATTGCCTGTTCCGACGAAAATAAAGCGCAAACCATAGCCAGAAGCCTGTCCGGCAGTTATATAAAAACCAAGATTAGCGACGATGTTATTGGTATTGAATATGCTGTAATGCTTAAAAACATTTA